>NZ_CP046640.1:2400000-2705298 GCF_017751145.1 Iocasia fonsfrigidae | reverse complement strand
GAACTGACAGAATATAATTTTGCAAAATTAACAGTGATGGTGATTTTAAATGGCAAAATGGGATTATAAAACAGCTGGAATACCTGATGACCTATTTATACGGGGAAATGTTCCTATGACTAAAGAAGAGATAAGGGCAGTTGTAATTGCTAAATTAAGGTTAAAACCTGGACAGATAGTCTTTGATATTGGTGCTGGCACAGGGAGTATCTCGATTGAGGCTGCTTTTCAGGTAGGAGAAGGTGTTATCTATGCTGTGGAGAGAAAAGAAGAGGCTCTTAGTTTAATTAAAGAAAATGCAGCTAATTTTGGTCTGGATAATATAGAATTTGTTCCAGGTGAGGCCTCTGAGGTCTTAGCTAGTTTGCCTGCCCCTGACCGGGTAATAGTTGGTGGGAGTGGTGGTAATCTTCAGGAAATATTAAAGATAATTAACAAGAAATTAAAAAAGAGGGGAAGGATTGTCATAACTGCAGTAACTATCAATACACTTAATCAGGCTATAGAATATTTAGGGGGTTTGCAGTACCAAGTGGATATATGCCATATTGCAGTGACCAGGACAAAGAAAGTCGCTGATTATCATATGTTTGCTGCCCTCAATCCAGTTTATATTATTAGTGCAGCAAAGAGGGAATGATTGTGCAAGGTAAATTATATGGTGTCGGGGTTGGTCCTGGAGACCCTGAATTATTAACATTAAAAGCAGTCAAGGTTCTCAAACAGGTTGACTATATCTGTGTGCCACAGACCGGGAAGGATAAAGAAAGTCTGGCTTTTAGTATTATCAGTAAAGAAATTGATTGTGCAGGGAGAATAATAAAGCTGTATTTCCCCATGACATATAAGCAGCCTGATTTGAATCAGGCTTGGGATAAGGCAGCTATAAAAATGAGTAAAGAATTAAAAAAGGGCAAAGACCTGGCTTTTATAACGATAGGTGATCCTTTGCTCTATAGTACCTATATCTATATCTTAAATAGCTTAAATAAACTCCTTGTTAATCTTAGGGTTGAGACAGTACCAGGTATAAGTTCCATTAATGCCTGTACAGCTAGTTGTAATCTGCCTCTGGCTGAAAACGATGAGAACATTGCGTTACTATCTAAGGTGGATGAAAACGAACTAGAGGATATTTTTAATATCTTTGATAATGTTGTTGTGATGAAGTTATCTAGGAATTATCAGCAGGTATATGAACTCCTCGAGAGGATGGAGCTAAAAGACAATGCTGTGATAATAAGTAGGTGTGGTCTGGAGAGAGAAATACATATTAGAGACCTTGATTCACTAAAGGTGGATGAGATAGAGTATCTTTCTTTACTAATTAGTAAACAGGGAAACTGCCTTTAAAAGAGAGGGTTTTGAGGTAGAAGTTTATTTATCAGGGATGGATAAATATGAAATACTTCAGTCAGTTTATTGAAAAGATAAATTATAAAAATAAGTTATAAGTAAAATTTTAAGATTTATTTGTTTTTTTAAAATTTATCAAGGGTAATAATTTCCTTTATATTTTATAACCTCCAGTTTTTTAGATTGACTAACTTGAAAATTAAGACATCTTATGTTATATTTACGTAATAAATAGTGATTTTTGTCTTTATTTATGTTATTAAATTGGAGGTGTGCTAAATAAAAGACAATTACAAATTGAGTGAGGTTATTAATGTTGATATCTTGCAAAGTATTCAAGACAAATTTGCTGAGGCAACAGGATTATCTTCTGTTCTTGTAAACAGAGAAGGTATTCCTGTTACTAAAGAAAGCAGGTTTACCGATTTGTGTCATATTATTAGAACATGTAGAGCAGGATTTCAGCGCTGTAAAATGTCTGATGCACAGGGTGGTATTAATGCGTTGGAAACTGGACATCCCCATATTTATCAATGCCCTTTTGGATTAACTGATATTGCAGCACCTATAATAGTAGAAAATCGTTTTATTGGAACAATTTTATGTGGTCAGGTGTTACTTGAAGAAGATAATTATCAGGAATCATTAATGAGAATAAAGGAAAAAACTAAAAATCTTGACCTAGAGCAAAAGATTTTAAATAAAAAAATAGAAAAACTTGAAGTTATTCCCAAAAGCAAAGTAATGGCTGCAGCTGAATTTTTGTCTATAACCGCCAACTATATAGCTGAAATGGGTCTTGTTAATATATATCAACAGGAATTACTTGAAGAGACTAGGAATCGGAGGGAATTAGAGCAGTATTTGCGTACAAAAGAATTAAAAATACTTCAATCCCAGGTTAATCCCCATTTTTTATTTAATGTACTTAATTCAATTGCCCGGCTTGCTTTAATAGAAAACGCTAAAGAAACCGAAGAAGTTGTCTATGCTTTATCAGATCTTTTGCGTTATAGTTTGCGTAATGCTGGGGAAATGGTAAAATTGCAAGAAGAAATGGATTGTATTAGGGATTATTTAACTATTCAAAAGAAACGTTTCGGCGATAATTATAAGTTTACCTTAGATTTTGCAGATGAAATTAAAAATATAAATATACCAGTCTTAACTATTCAACCTATTGTTGAAAATGCTATAATCCATGGACTTAAGATGCAAGAAAAAGGTAAAGTGAGTATCAAGGGTTATAGCAAAAATGATAAAGTAATAATTATGGTTAAAGATAATGGAATCGGTATGAGTCGCAATAAAATAAAGAAATTACTTTTTTATGAAGAAGAAGAGGAAACAAATAAAAGCCATGTCACTGGTATTGGTATACATAATGTTCACAAACGTTTAAAATACATTTTTGGTGAAGAATATGGTTTAGATATAGATAGTGAGCCTGGTAAGGGCATGATAGTGAATATTATTATTCCTAGAGATAATTTTTAGTTTAAACTCAATATGTATCATTTAAGAGGGGGATTTTTATGTATAAAGTACTTGTGGTTGATGATGAGTATCTTGAACGTAAAGCATTGAGGATTATTCTTGAAGATAGAAATGAGCTTAATAATGTTAAAATAGTAGGGGAATCGGGTAATGGTAAAGATGCAATTAAAGTTGCTAGAGAGACCAAACCAGATATCATTTTTATGGATGTAAAAATGCCTAAAATGAATGGATTAAAATCAATAAAAAATATAAAAAAAGAATTGCCTGATGTCAAATTTATTATTCTTACCGCCTATGATGAGTTTGATTATGTACAGCAGGCTTTAAAATTGGGTATCAATGATTATTTATTAAAACCTGTTAGACCGCAGAAAGTTATGGAAATTGTACTAAAGTTAATAAAACAAATAGAAAAAACCAGGGTTGAATTAAAAAAACAACAGTTGATGAAGGATAAACTTGCAATGGTAATGCCCTATATTAAAATTTTCTTTGTTTTAGACCTTATTTTTGAAAGAATAAATACCCTTGAAGAGATAAAAGCCAGGTCTGAATTATTTAATGTAACAGAAATGCCCTCAGTAGTAATGATAGTGGATATAGATGAATTTGCTCAAATGACTCAGTCTAATAATGAAGTAAAAAGGCAAATCCTAAAAAGGGAAATTTTCAGTGTGCTTGAAGAGTATGAGAAGCTTCATTCATCATTAATGGTAGTACCTATCAATAGTGATAAGATCTTGATTTTATATTTTGGCTCTGCAAGTGTTGAAAATATGAGTATCAGAGAATGGCTGAAAAAATTAGCTGATAAAATAAGAAAAGATATTGCAGATAAAACCGCCTTTACTGTAACTATAGCAATTGGAAAGTACTACAGTGATCCAAGGATGTTAAGCAAGTCTTACTATGAGGCGTTAACTGCTCTTCGTCAATATCTATTTATTGGTAATAATGCTGTAGTACATTTTGAAGATATAAATAATGTGGATTATGAAGAAGGGAGATATCCCTATTTAGTAGAAAAAAAGCTGATAGAAGGTATAAAATTTGCTAAAGGGGTTGCTGATATTAATTTGCTTATAGACAAATTTTTTCAGGAGTGGGCCATAGATGACAATTGTAATTCTATAGTTGTAAAAGCACGTTTGATTGAATTACTAGGTATACTTTCTAGGGCAGCAGTAGAGGCAGGGGCAAAGTTTAAAGAAATTTCATCATTGAATTTTACCTATACACGTAAATTATTAGAGATTGATTCTGCAATTGCCTTAAAAACCTGGTTAAATAAATTCTTACAATTACTTATAGAAAAAATAAATGAGAGGGAGGATTCCCTTAAAAAGAAGGCTGTGTATAAGGGGGTAGATTATGTCAAGAATAATTTTGAACATAATATTAGCCTTTATGAAGTTGCTGAAGAGGCAAATTTAAGTGAACATTATTTTAGTAGATTATTTAAGGAAGAAATGGGTTGTACATTTGTGGAATATATTACGAAAGTGCGGCTTGATGAGGCCAAGAGGAGATTAAAAAATGGAAATGAAAACATTTCACAAATAGCTCAGGAAGTGGGCTATAATGAGCCTGGTTATTTTAGTAAAGTTTTTAAAAAACATTGTGGAATGTCACCTTCGCAATTTAGAAATTAAATGGTATTATACTATTTAATTTTTAGAAAATTTATTTTAAGAGTTGAATATTATTTTTTGATGACAAAAAAATACAAGATTAGAAGAAGAAAATACAGGTGAGTTTTATTTGTAATATTAAGAAAATTACCAACATTACAAATAAAACTTTTTTTACATACTTTAGGCAAAATCTTTCAAAGGCAATCATAAGGATATTGGAGAAATAAAAATATTAAGAAATAAACAATTATACAATTATGTAAAAAGTCTATTATGGAAGAGTCATTAGTTATTAAAAACAGTGCTAATAATTAATTTGCAATCATTATTTTTAATATTTTTTTTGGAAAGGGGGTGTAAAAATGCAACGTGAAGCTTTAGGTTTAGTTGAGACTATAGGCCTTGTCGGTTCTATCGAGGCAGCGGATGCAATGGTTAAAGCTGCCAATGTTAAATTGGTTGGCTATGAGAAGATTGGTTCTGGCTATGTAACTGTTATGGTTAGGGGGGATGTTGGAGCTACCAAGGCAGCTACAGATGCAGGTGCCGCTGCTGCCAAGAAAGTAGGAGAATTAGTATCTGTTCATGTAATTCCGCGTCCACATACTGATATCAGTAAAATTCTACCAGAATAAAATTATCTAAGGGGGAAGCAGTAATGGAAGGAAATAAGGTCGATGCGTTAGTCGCTGAAGTTATGAACCGTCTTCAAGCTAACGGAAGGGAAGAAAACGAAAAGCTTGATCATAATAAAGGTGGTGAAATGAATATGGCTCTAGCACAAGAGATAACTGAATTCGTTGGAACTGGTAGAGGGAATAGTATTGGTATTGTAATCGCAAATGTTGATCCTCAATTAAGAGAATTGATGGGTATTGACCCAAAGTTTCGTTCTATAGGAATCTTTGGTGGTAGGACCGGTGCTGGTCCCCAGATTTATGCTGCAGATGAAGCTGTAAAGGCATCTAATACAGAGATTGTAAAAATTGAGCTCCCCCGTGATACTGAGGGTGGAGCCGGACATGGTTCCTTAATTATCTTTGGAGCAGAAGAGGTTTCTGATGCTAGGAGGGCTGTTCAGGTATCTCTTGAAGACCTGGAACGTACTTTTGGTGATGTTTACACTAATACTGCTGGGCATGTCGAGTTTCAATATACAGCCAGAGCTAGTGAGGCCTTAAATAAAGCCTTTGATGCACCTGTGGGTAAATCCTTTGGTATTACAGTTGGGGCACCTGCTGCAATTGGTGTTATTATGGCAGATGTAGCTGTTAAGGCAGCTACTGTAGATGTAGTTTGTTATTCAAGTCCTTCTGAAGGGACAAGCTTTACTAATGAGTCTATTCTTGGTTTTAGTGGTGATTCTGGTGCGGTTCGTCAGTCTATTATTGCCGCTCGTGAAGTTGGAATGAAGTTGCTTACCAGTCTTGGTAATAAACCTGAATCTGTTACTAAACCCTATATTTAATTTTTAACTCATATCAAATATAGAAAATGTAATTCAAGGGAGGGAAGGGTTTGAAAAGATCCAAGAGATTTGAAGTATTAGAACAAAGACCAATTAGTAAGGATGGCTTTGTTAAGGAATGGCCGGAAGTTGGCTTAATTGCTATGAATGGCCCACAAGACCCTCAACCAGGTATTAAAATAGAAAATGGTGAGGTTGTTGAGCTAGATGGCAAGAGAAAAGAAGACTTTGATATGCTTGATAGTTTTATTATAAATTATACATTAGATTTGGATATGGTTGAAGATGTTATGGCTATGGATTCTCAGGAACTTGCTCACAAAATTGTTGATTTTCATGTCCCGAGAGAAGAAATTACTAAATTAGTTTTAGGGATGACACCTGCTAAAATCGTTGAAGTGGTAAGTTATCTGAATGTGGTTGAAATGATGATGGCGGTTCAGAAAATGCGCGCCCGTAAAACACCATCAAATCAATGCCATGTTACCAATGTAAAGGATCATCCAGCTTTGATTGCTGCTGATGCAGCTGAAGCAGCACTCCGTGGTTTTGATGAAGAGGAGACTACAGTAGGTATTACCAGGTATGCCCCCTCAAATGCTATTGCTTTGTTGGTTGGTTCCCAGACTGGTAGACCTGGTATTCTGAGCCAATGTTCGGTAGAAGAGGCAACTGAACTTGATTTAGGGATGCGTGGTTTTACCGCTTATGCTGAGACAGTATCTGTTTATGGAACCGAACAGGTATTTGTCGATGGTGATGATACACCATGGTCTAAAAGCTTTTTAGCCTCTGCTTATGCCTCTCGCGGACTAAAAATGCGCTATACTTCAGGTAGTGGTTCTGAAGTACAGATGGGTTTTGCGGATGGTCAATCTATGCTTTATCTTGAAACCAGGTGTCTTTATATAACTAAAGGTGCTGGTGTTCAGGGTATTCAAAATGGTTCTATTAGCTGTATAGGGATTCCTGGTGCAGTCCCCAATGGAATTAGGACTGTCTTGGCTGAAAATCTTATTGCTATGTTGCTTGACCTAGAATGTGCTTCTGGTAATGACCAAACATTTACTCATTCCAGAACTAGGAGAACAGCCAGGATGTTAATTGAATTCTTACCAGGAACTGATTTTATTTTTTCTGGATATGCTGCTGAACCAAACTATGATAATATGTTTGCTGGTTCAACCCATGATGTTGATGATTATGATGATTATCTGGCACTACAACGGGATCTCAAAGTAGATGGTGGGCTCTTACCGGTTGAAGAAGAAGAGGTAATTAGGGTAAGAAATAAAGCAGCTAGAGCACTTCAAGCTGTTTTTGCAGAGATCGGTATGCCGGAGATTACTGATGAAGAAGTGGAAGCAGTAACTTATGCCCATGGCAGTAAAGATGTACCAGACAGGGATGTTAGAGCAGATTTTCGTGGAATTGAAGAATTTATGAATGAGGGTATTACTGGTGTTGAAATTGTCAAGGCACTGGCCCAAAATGGATTTGAAGATGTCGCTGAGAGTTTATTTAATTTGCTTAAACAAAGGATCTCTGGAGATTATCTCCATACCGCAGCAATTTTTGATGAAAATTTTAACTGTATAAGTGCTGTTAATAATAAAAATGATTATGCAGGGCCTGGTACGGGGTATAGAATAAGTGAGGAACTATGGTCTAAACTTAAAGATATCAGACTGGCTCTTGATCCTAAAGAGATTGGTGAATAATTTTAGATATGGGGAGGTGTCATAATGCAGATAAAGGAAGAAGAATTACGACAACTGGTTGTTGATGTCTTACAGGGTATGTCTAATGAGCCAGCAGGTTCAAGTTCCAAAAGCCAGACTTTAGTATCAACAATACAAACAAAGGGGACTAAACTAAAGCTGGAAGAAATGGGACCCGCCAAAGCTGGTCAAAATAGTGATGAAGTAGTCATTGGAGTTGGTCCGGCTTTTGGTAATAGATTAAGCAAAACTATGATTAAACAAGAACATGCTGATATACTGAGGGAATTAATGGCTGGTATTGAGGAAGAAGGTTTAAAGACAAGGGTAGTAAAATTTTATGATGTGGCTGATGTAGGTTTTATGGGTAAAAGAGCAGCCCAATTAAGCGGTTCAGGTATTGCGATCGGCTTACAGTCAAAGGGTACTATTTTAATTCATCAGAAAGACCTTAATCCATTAGATAATCTTGAACTTTTCCCACAGGCACCACTGATTGATTTGGAGACATATAGGGCAATCGGAAAGAATGCTGCCCGTTATGCTAAAGGGGAAAACCCTGATCCTGTTCCTACCAAAAATGACCAGATGGCTAGACCCAAATATCAGGCTATTTCCGCTGTTCTATATAATAAAGAGGTTAAATGCCTTGAGCCCCAAAAGAGAGTGGTTGAACTTAAAGTAGAATTTAAATAAGTACATATCAGGAGGTGTAATAAATGGATAAGGATATGATTGAATCTATTGTACGTAATGTTGTTAATAATCTGGACCTGGGAGATATGAATTCCAATGGAACTAATCAAGTTGATTCTGGAGATATTAAATTGGAGGATTATCCTTTAGGTAAGAAAAGGCCTGATCTTGTAAAAACACCATCAGGCAAGACCCTTGATGAGCTTACCCTGGAAAAGATACTTTCTGGTGAAATAGATGGTTCAGAACTTAGAATTACTGTTGAGACTTTAAAGAACCAGGCTAAGATTGCCAGAAAAGTAAATAGAGAACAGTTTGCCAGAAACTTAGAGCGTGCAGCGGAATTAACAAAAATATCTGATGAAAGAATCCTGGAAATATATAATGCTTTACGCCCTTATCGTTCTACTAAAGGAGAATTGTTGGAAATTGCTGATGAATTAGAAGAAAAATATGGTGCTAAGGTAAATGCAGGGTTTGTCCGTGAAGCTGCGGAAATTTATGAAAAAAGAAAACGACTTCGGGGTGATAGGTAGTCAATTGGTTTAAAATAGGTAGGTGGAAATATGAGATATCTTGTCGGGGTTGATATTGGTAATTCTACAACCGAGGTTGCTATAGGTGAAATTATAAAAGATAAAGAAATAGACTTTATTTCACATGGTATCCATAAAACTACAGGATTAAAGGGTACTATTAAAAATGTTGAAGGTATATTAAAGGCCTTAGCAAATGCAGTGGAAAAGGTTAATTTATCATATCAGGATATTGATTTAATTAGAATCAATGAAGCAACTCCTGTTATTGGTGATGTAGCCATGGAAACTATTACAGAAACAATAATTACCGAGTCAACTATGATTGGACATGACCCCTGGACACCAGGAGGGCTGGGTTTAGGTGTTGGTGAAACTGTTAATATTACAGATATTGACAAGTGTTCAACTAGTGATGAAGTTATTTTGATTATACCAGAGCAAGTAGATTTTGCTAAAGCAGCTGAGGAAATAAATAGGGCCTTTGCTCAAAGAATAAACATAAATGGGGCAATTGTTCAAAAAGATGATGCTGTTTTGATAGCAAATCGAATCAAAAAACAGATTCCAATAGTAGATGAAGTTAAATATATTGATAAGGTTCCTTTAAATAAAAAGGCAGCTGTTGAAGTTGCTAGACCGGGTGGGACAATTAAAGAATTGGCTAATCCTTATGGTATTGCTACTATTTTTAACCTTGATGCTGAAGACACTAAACATATTTTTCCTGTGGCCAGGTCTTTAATAGGTAATCGTTCAGCGGTAGTTATTCGAACCCCACAGGGAGATGTTAAAGAAAAGAGAATTCCTGCTGGCAAATTAGTGGTTTTTGGTGAAAAGAGTAAGTCAGAAATTGATATAGAGCAGGGTGCCGATGAAATAATGGAGTCTGTTGAAAAAATACAACCGGTGAGTGATGTACAGGGCGAGTCTGGTACTAATGTTGGTGGTATGTTAGATAGGGTTAGAAATACTATGGGGGAGGTTACAGGCCAGCACTTAAGAGATATTAAAATTAAAGATGTTCTGGCTGTTAATACATTTGTCCCGAAAGAGATTCGCGGAGGTCTGGCTGAGGAATATGCAATGGAAAATGCTGTAGGTCTGGCTGCCATGGTAAAAACAAGTCAATTACCTATGAAAAAAATTGCCGATAAACTACAGGAAGAGACGGGTATAAGGGTAGTAATTGCTGGTATTGAGGCCAATATGGCCATAAAAGGGGCTTTAACTACCCCTGGTACTGATAAACCCTTTGTGATTTTAGATATGGGTGGTGGGTCTACAGATGCTGCGATGGTAACCAGTAATGATAAAATATATACTACCCATCTGGCAGGGGCTGGTGATATGGTCTCAATGTTAATTAATATTGAGCTAGGTTTAGCTGACTTTAAATTAGCAGAAATAATTAAAATGAATCCCCTGGCCAAAGTTGAAAGTGTTTTTCATATCAGACATGAAGATGGTACTGTCAAATTTTTTGATAAACCCTTAGCTCCTGAATTGTTTTCCCGGGTTGTGATTTTAGTTGATGATGATATGATACCTATTCCTACAGACCATTCACTTGATAAAATACGTCAGGTTAGGAGAGAAGCAAAACACGATGTTTTTATCCGCAATTCTGAAAGGGCATTAAAAAGAATTATACCCACTGGTAATATTCGGGATATAGATTTTGTGGTAATGGTTGGTGGGTCAGCCCTTGATTTTGAAATACCCATGTTAATCTCAAATAGGTTATCAGAATTTGGAGTTGTTGGTGGTCGGGGAAATATACGGGGAATAATGGGACCTAGGAATGCTGTTGCTACAGGTTTAGTTCTTTCCTATCTGGAAGAAGAGTGTGGTGGTCTCTAATGAATAGTAAAAAAGATAGGCCAGCTATCTTTATAGGGGTTGAATCTTCTTATCAAGATAGTAGACTATTAAAACAACTTTGTTATGGTTTAGAGGAAGAAGGTTTACCTTTTTATTTATTTATTAAGGAAGGTTTTCCTCCCCAAGCCTTAGCTTATGAAGCCGCCCAGGCTTCCCCCCTTGATGTAGGTATCGGCTTGGGTTCAGAAAATAAAATAGTACTTCAGTTAAGTAAACTTGGAGAAAATGAACCTTTTTTTGAAGAAACTGTTGATTCAGATTTTAAAGCCAAAATAATTGGCAGTAATGCAGCCAGATTAGTAAAGGGTTTGCCTATTAGAGGACTGCCTTTCAAAAGTTATTTTAATAGTCATCTTAAAAAAGAAGAGAGGAATAAGGAAGCTGTGGATGATTGTGAAAAAAGTATTAAGGAAAGTAATTTTTCTCCACAAACAGTAAAGTATTTGTCTGATTTAATAACAAAGATTATTAGTGAGAAAATCAAAAACTAAACAATTTATAGTATAAAAGGGAGGGAGGGAGCATGTTAAAAAGGACAGTTGGATTAATTGAGACTGTAGGGTTAAGTGCAGCAATTGAAGCAAGTGATGTA
Source organism: Iocasia fonsfrigidae (assembly GCF_017751145.1). Lineage (GTDB taxonomy): Bacteria > Bacillota > Halanaerobiia > Halanaerobiales > DTU029 > Iocasia > Iocasia fonsfrigidae. The sequence goes on along the minus strand of NZ_CP046640.1, from coordinate 2,693,911 downwards.
GCTTTAAAGGCTGCTAATATTGAGTTGTTGGGTTATGAAATTAGTCGTGGTGGCTTAGTTACAGTTAAGATTACAGGTAAGGTGTCTGCAGTAAAAGCAGCGGTTGATGCAGCCCAAATAGCAGCAGATAGGGTGAATTCTGTCAGGTCAATAGATGTAATACCAAGACCACATGATAGTCTTAAACAAATAATTGAAACTAGGGAAACAGTTGGTTTAGAAAATAATGCTGCTAGTACAAAAGGAGTTTTAAATTCAGTGCAGCCCACCCCAGTATTAGAAGATAATTTGCTAGAACAAGCAAAGAAAGAAGTTAATGAAGATAAAGAATCAGGTGATGATGAAGCAGAAATAGGTAAAACAGTCAAAGTTGACCGAGAAAATAATGAGAAGAAGGAAATAGGATTTGAAAACAAAGAAATAGCAGATGAAGAAGCTGAAAATGAAGAAGATCAAAATGACCAGGGAGAGATTTGTAACTTGTGTGGTGATCCTGATTGTCCTCGCCGTAAAGGTGATTTAAGGGTTAATTGTATTCACTATGATGAAATAATAGGTGATGAATAATAAAAAAAATGAGGGAGGAATGAGTAATGAATGGTGAAGCACTTGGTTTAATAGAAACGATTGGACTGGTTGCTAGTATTGAAGCTGCTGATGCAATGGTTAAAGCGGCTAATGTTAAATTAGTAGGGTGTGAAAAGATTGGTTCTGGCTATGTTACAGTTATGGTTCGTGGTGATGTTGGTGCAACAAAAGCAGCTACTGATGCAGGGGCAGCTGCAGCTCAGAGGGTTGGGGAGTTAGTATCAGTTCATGTTATTCCTAGACCACATACAGATATTGAAAAGATTTTACCAGATAGTAATACTACTGAGGGTAAAGAGATGCTATAAACTGGCCGGCAGCTAAAATTCCCCTTTCTCTATATAGAAAGAGGAAGGGGAATTTATATTTTGAATGGGGTGAAGAGATTGGATAAAGGAGATAAACAGGAGATAATTGAACAAATAAGCAAAAAATGTCTATCCATTATATATGCTAGAGAAAAAAAAGTTCCAGTAGGTATATCTAACAGACATATACATTTATCTCAGGGAGACCTAGCTAGACTTTTTGGAAGGGATTATTCACTTACACCTTATAGATATTTAATAGGGAAACAATTTGCTGCTAAAGAAACGGTAAAGATTATAGGCCCTAAGGGTAGTTTTGATAAAGTACGTATTCTGGGACCAATTAGAACTCATAGCCAGGTAGAAGTATTATTAAGTGATAGTTATAAATTAGGTGTCAAGGTCCCTTTACGTCAATCAGGAGAATTAGAGGATACTCCCGGCATTGAAGTTGTTGGTCCCTGTAATAAAATACAATTATCGCAGGGATTAATATGTGCTAAAAGACATATTCATATGCCTTCTCAAATTGCTCGAATTTTGGGTGTTAAAGACAAAGAAAGTGTTAATGTTAAAACTGTGGGAAATAGGTCTTTGATATTTGAGAAAGTACTTATCAGGGTGAGGGATGATTTTGATTATGAATTACACATTGATATAGATGAAGCTAATGCTGCCAATCTCCAAAATGATAATCTGGTGGAAATATACAAATAAATTCATCAGCAAAAGGGGGTTTTACATGTATCAAAGTATAGAAGAAGCTAATAAAAAATTAAAGACACTGGCTCAATTAATTGAGGACAAACCTAAGGTTATAAAACAATCTGGGGAAATAAGGGTAGGGGTTGACCTGGGTACAGCAAATTTAGTGTTAACCGCTGTTGATGATAGTAATAATCCTATCTTAGGATTTAGTACTCCTGGGACTGTTGTGCGTGATGGATTAGTAGTAGATTATATTGGTGCTATAAATATTATCAAAGAAATGAAAAAGAAAATGGAAAGTGTCCTGGGTAGAGAGATTGAAATTGCTGCTACTGCTGTTCCTCCGGGGACTGGTGCAAGGGATATTGATACTTTTAAAAATGTTGTACAGAGTTCTGGTTTTGAAGTAAGTAATGTTGTTGATGAGCCTTCTGCTGCAGCTACTGTGCTTGGAATAAAAGATGGTATTGTGGTAGATATTGGTGGTGGTACAACCGGAATTTCTATACTTAAAAATGGAGAATCACTATATACTGCTGATGAGCCGACTGGGGGTACTCATTTAAGTTTAGTTATTGCTGGCAATTATAAGATAAGTTTTGCAGAAGCGGAAAAAATGAAAAAGGATTCAACACAAGAATCTAAGATAGCTATTTTAATAACCCCGGTAATTGAAAAAATTGCCACCATTATTAATAAACATATTTCTAATTATGATGCAAAAACAATCTATCTGGTCGGAGGTACCAGTAATGTGAAGGGGATAGAAAAGGTTCTGGCTCAAAGTACTGGTTTAGAGGTAGTTAAGCCTTTTCATCCACTCTTAGTTACTCCACTAGGTATTGCCATGAATTGTTAATTATGTGGAATAAAAGGGGGGGGGTTAACTATGGTTGAGGTAAGTAAAGAACTTATTAAAACAATTGTTTTGGAACTAATAGAAGGTCTTAAAGGTATTAAAGATAAAAAAAGGGTTTTAATTGTTTATACTGGAGGGGAAATTGGTTTTAAAAAAAGTCTGGCACAGATAAAACAGCTAGACCGCTTATTTGAGATAGAATGGGAGATAGTATTATCTGAAACAGCTAAGGAAATTCTCGATATTCAACTATTAAAAGATATTTTAGCAATAGATAAAATAGCAGAGAAAGATATATTTACCCACTTAAATAATTTTGATTTGGTTTTAGTGCCTGTTTTAACAAGAAATTCTGCTGCTAAGATTGCTTCACATATGACAGATACCCTAGCTACTAATATAATTTTTAAGGCTATCTTAATAGGAACACCTGTGGTGGCGGCCCAAAATGCTGCTGACCTGACAGACCCAGTTTTAATGAAACTGGGTGTAGATCATATTCCTCAAGCAGTTTTGAACAAAAACAAGGAATATCTAGCATTATTACGAGATTATGGGATTTGTTTGGTAGATGTTAGTAAATTAACTGTTGAAGTTGAGTATATATTTTCTGGAAATACTAATTCATCCCTCCCTAATAGTGTTTTTCTTGATAAAAGTCTATTGACTTATTCTGATATTAATAAACTGGATAGTAGTAATAAGAAAATTTTGGTGAAGACAGATACAATTATTACACCATATGCCAGAGAACTGGCAGCAAGCAAGGGGTTGATTATATGTATGCAGCAAGAGTAGTTGGTAATGTAGTTGCAACCCAAAAGGATGAGGGTTTGCTAGGAAGCAAGCTTTTGGTTATCTGTCCCCTTTATCAAGAATTTAATAAGGAAAACTGTAAAATTGCTGTAGATTGTGTAGGGGCAGGTAATGGAGAAAGAGTTCTGGTGACTAAAGGCAGCAGTGTTCGAAAAACAGGGGCTTTTAAGGATTCTCCAGTTGATCTTGCTATTGTAGGGATTATTGATCAAATTGAAATTGATGAAGATACATATTAGGGAGGTAATGCCATGTCAATTCATACCAGACGCGGAGATAAAGGAAGTACCGATCTTTTTAGTGGAGAAAGGTTAAAAAAGAGTGATATTCAGGTTGAGGCTTATGGTGTAATTGATGAGGCTAATTCCTGGTTGGGTTTAGCCAGGGTTAAAAACAAATATTCTGATCTGAATAGTTTGATCTTATCAATTCAGCATAAGCTTTTTGTTGTAGGTGCCCAATTGGCCTCTTTAAGTAAAAAACCTACTGAAATAATCCAGCAGAAGGATGTTGATTTTCTGGAAGAAAAGATAGAGGAACTTGAAAAAGAGGTTTCAATTAAAGGCTTTATAATACCAGGAGATAGTGAGCTGGGCAGTCTTTTAGATATTGTCAGGACTATTATCAGAAGGGCGGAACGAAAGATTATTATGACCCAGGAAATTAAAAATATTCACTTTGATATTAAATTATTGAAATATATAAATAGACTTTCTGATCTATTATTTATGATGAGTCGAGTAGCAGATAGAAGATTTATTATTAAATCTGTTACTTATAAGGTAAGAAGTATTTTGCAAAATGAGGAGAAGTGATGATGATAATTTCCCTTTCTATGGCAGAAAAAATTATAGAAGAATGTATTGTAATGGCCAAGAAGATTAATATTCCAATGGTGATTGCTGTCATTGGATTTGATGGTCAGTTGATTTGCTTAAAGAAGATGGATGAAGCACTACCGATAAGTATTGAATTAGCCCCTAAAAAGGCTTATACGGCTTATGCCTTAAAAATGTCTACAGCTAAATTAGCTAATTTAGCCGGGCCTGAGGGCGAACTTTATGGGTTAGAGAATTCATGTTCAAATATAGTTATTTTTGGAGGTGGAATTCCTCTAATTTCTCAAGGTAAGATGATAGGTGCTGTGGGGGTAAGTGGAGGAAATGTTGAACAGGATATTCAGGTTGCTGAAGCAGGGGTTAAATATTTTAATAATAGATTTACTACTACTTAGTATCTAAATAGGAGGGATTAGAATGAATATTAATACAGAGGAACTTAATGAAATAGTAAAAGAGGTTTTGCAGGAATTTAATGAACAGGACTATTCTTCTAGTCAAAAAGAATCAGATAAAGAATTAGGTATTTATGATTCTATGGAAGAAGCTATTACAGCTGCCCGGAGAGCTCAAAAGGAATATCAAGCCAATTTTTCTCTGCAAGAAAGAGAAACACTAATTGCAGCAATGAGAAAAGAAATGGGACAACACCTTGAAGAACTTGCCCAGAAAGCCTGTGAAGAGAGTGAGATGGGTAGGGTTGCTGATAAGATAATTAAAAATAGGATGGCTGTTGAAAAAACACCAGGTACAGAAGACTTGAAGACTGAGGCCTATAGTGGGAGAGATGGGTTAACGGTAATTGAACAAGCACCTTTTGGAGTAATATGTTCGATAGCTCCTGTTACTAATCCAACAGAGACAATTATTTGCAATGCTATAGGAATGCTGGCAGCAGGAAATGCTGTTGTTTTTAACCCACATCCTAGGGCTAAAAATGTTTCCAAGCTTACTATTAAGTTATTAAATAAAGCCATTGTAGCAGCAGGTGGACCTTCATATTTATTGACTGCTGTCAAAGAACCTACTATTCAAACCGTAGAATCTTGTATGAAAGATGAACGGATTATTATGGTGGTTGCTACAGGAGGGCCTGGAGTGGTTAAAGCAGCACTATCTTCAGGCAAAAAGGCTATTGGAGCAGGTGCAGGTAATCCCCCAGTTATTGTAGATAGAACTGCTGATCTTAAAAAAGCGGCTGTAGATATTATTAAGGGAGCGAGTTTTGATAATAACCTACCATGTACATCTGAAAAGGTAATAATGGCTGTTAAAGAGATTGCTGATGATTTACTTAAATATATGACTGAAGACAAAGCTCAGTTAGTTAAGGATCCAGCAGCATTAGAAAAGATAGTTTTAAATGAAGATGGTTCAATCAATAAAGATATGGTAGGTAAAGACGCCTCATATATTATGGAACAAGCTGGGTTAAAAGCAAAGGGCAATTTAAGATTGATAGTAGTTGATGTGGATTTTAATCACCCTTTTGTACAAAAAGAACAATTGATGCCAGTTATTCCGCTGGTTAGAGTAGAGGATTTTAATACAGCAGTTAAATTAGCAGTAGAGGTTGAACATGGCAATAGACACACAGCAGCAATTCATTCTAAAAATGTTGATAACCTGACTTGTTTTGCTAAAAAAATAGAAACAACAATTTATGTTAAAAATGCACCTTCTTATGCTGGAATAGGTGTTGGAGGAGAAGGACATGCAACATTTACTATTGCTGGTCCTACAGGAGAAGGACTTACCTCAGCTAGAACATTTACAAGAAGGAGAAGATGTGTCTTGGTAGATGGATTTTCCATTATATAATGAAATGGTTTAAATGGGAAGGAGTTTTTTATGGGCCTTATTGATAAGATATTTGAAGCTGGAGTAGTAGGGGCAGGTGGAGCTGGTTTTCCAACTCATCTCAAATATGACTGTAAAACAGAATATCTAATCATTAATGGAGCTGAATGTGAGCCATTATTACAGACAGATAAGTTTCTAATGCGTACTTTTCCAGAAGAGATAATAACAGCATTAAAAGAAGTAGCCTATATTCTTGGTGTTGAGAAAATATTCTTTGCTTTAAAAGAAAAATATAAAAGAGAAATACTTGCTCTACAAAGGGTAGTAACTGAAACTAAAGCTAATATTGAGTTTTTTTTAATGGATAGTTTTTATCCTGCTGGAGATGAACAGATTTTGGTTTATGAGATAACTGGTCGAACAGTTCCAGAGGGTGGAATACCACTTCAGGTTGGAGCAGTAGTAACGAACGTAGGTACCCTTTATAATGTTTATCAAGCACTTCAAGACAAGGTAATAATTGAGAAATATGTTTCTGTATTAGGGGAGGTAAAAAAGCCCCGGATAGTAAAAGTCCCTATTGGTACTTTGATAACTGAATGTATCAGAGCAGCAGGAGAAAGTGTTCTGGAGGATTATGCTGTGATTATTGGTGGTCCAATGATGGGGAAAAAACTTACGGAAAAAAAAGAAATAGAAAAAGCGGTTATTTCTAAGACTGATGGAGCAGTAATTGTACTTCCTAAAGATCATTATGTCATACAACGCAGCCAGCAGGAGATAGAACATATAAAAAGCCAGGCTAAAGCTGCCTGTATTCAGTGTAGGTCTTGTACCGAGTTATGCCCCAGGTTTTTAATTGGTCATCATCTTGAGCCACATCGAATAATGCGGGCCTTAGTTTATTCAGAATCAGTAGAGATATTTAAATTAGCTCAGTTATGTTGTGAATGTGGTGTTTGTGAACTTTATGCCTGTCCGATGGGTTTATCACCCAGGAGGGTAAATAGTTATTTAAAAAACAAAATAGCTGAAAAATATGATGGTGGACGAGGCGACTATAGTTCCCATCTTATGCGAGAATATAGAAAGATTCCGACGGAAAGGCAAGTTTCACGACTTAATCTTGCCAAATATGAACATCAATTACTAGAGGAAAAAATAGACATAAGGGTCATGGAAGTCAAAATCCCACTAGACCAGCACATTGGGGTACCAGCAGAATTAGTAGTAAAAGAAGGGCAGATAGTAAAAAAGGGAGATCTAATAGGTAAAGCTGTAAACAATGCCCTTAGTGCTAATATACATGCCAGTCTTAGTGGTGTAGTTGTATCTGCAAATCAGAAAGAAGTTATTATAAGTAAAAGTTCTGGAGGGGTTTTATGATTACTACAATAGGTTTGCTGGAGTTTAATTCTATTAGCCAGGGAATAAAAACAGCTGATGTTATGAAAAAGGCTGCAGATGTTGAATTGATTCTGGCCCAGCCCACCTGTCCAGGTAAATATACAATCTTAATCTCAGGGGATATCAGTGCTGTAAAATCTTCACTTGCAGCAGGTGTGAAAGCAGGAAATCCATTTGTAGTTAATGACATGCTTATTTCACGTATTCATCATCAGCTTTTAAAGGCTATAAATGCTACAACCGAAATTACCAGGGTTAATGCAGTAGGTGTACTGGAATATTTTAGTATTGCAAGTGCTATTAAGGGGGCTGATGCTGTAGCTAAAGCAGCTCAGGTTGATTTAATTCAGCTGAGATTGGGGACAGGACTTGGGGGAAAGGCATTTGTAAGTTTTACTGGTGATGTAAGTGCAGTGGAACAGGCTCTTAATGCAGGGGCAGTTTTAAGTAAAAATGATGGTATGTTATATAATAAGGTTCTCATTTCTTCTCCTGACAAAGAACTATTTAAAACATTATTATAGGAAAGGGATGTAGTAATGAATCCATTTAATTTTGAATTTCAGATAAAAACAAAGATTAAGTTTGGTAGAGGAATGATACAAGAACTTTCTGAGTCAATCTATTTATTTAATATCAATAAAATTATGATAGTAGTAGATCATGGGATTATAGATGCTGGGATACTTTCGCAAATCACAAAAGTGATGGATGAAGAGCATATTAATTATTTTATTTTTGATAAGGTTAAACCAGACCCAACCCTTGCTATAGTAAATGAAGGTTTAGCTTTTGCCCTGGAGAATGAAATTGAGGGTCTTATAGCAGTAGGAGGGGGTAGCCCTATAGATACTGCCAAGGCTATTAGGACAACTTTTTTGAGCCAAAAGCTAAACAAAGGGCTCAAAAATAAAAACCTACCTTTATTCACCATACCCACAACTTCTGGTTCAGGTAGTGAAGTAACCAAGGCGATAGTAATTACAGATGAAAACTCTAAAAGGAAATTTACTGCTATGGACGAAAGCTTGGCACCAGATCTAACAATAGTAGATCCAGAATTAACGAAATCACTTCCCCAATACCTAACTGCTATTGGTGGTATGGATGCACTAAGTCATTGTATAGAATCATATGTTTCCCAGAACGCTGTTTTACCCTTTGAGATGATTGCAACTAAAGGAATAGAACTAGTAAGGAAATTTCTAAGGCCAGCGGTAGGAAATGGTAGTAATATGAAAGCAAGAGAGGGGATGTCTCTAGCCAGTTTATTTGGAGGGATTTCCTTAACTAACTGTGGGTTGGGATTAGTACATGCCATAGCTCATCCATTAGGAGGTAAGTTTAAGATACCACATGGGATGGTCAACACACTTCTTTTACCACATGTAATGAAATATAATATTATTTCTAATCCCCCAAAATTTGCCTATATAGCAGAATTGTTAGGTATTAGTATTTCTGAAATGACAGAGATGGAAGCTGCATATCAGTCAGTAGAAGAGATTAAGAAATTGATTGAAGATATTGGTTTGTCAACAACATTAAGTCAATTAGGGGTACCAAGGGATAGTTTTGATGAATTGGTTAATTTAACAATGGAGGAAAAGTTAATGTTAAACAGTAATCCACGTCCTGTCAAAAAAAATGATATATTAAAAATTTTAAAAGAAGCTTACTAAATTTACAATAAGAAAGGGATAGATAGCTGTGAAAGTACTGGTACTTAACTGTGGCAGTTCTTCCTTAAAATATCAATTAATAGAGATGCAAGGGGAGACTGTTTTAGCCAAAGGACTTGTTGAGAAAATTGGAGAAGGTATTTCAATACTAAAATATGAATTACAGACAGGTAAAGAGTTGGCGATAGAAGAAAAAATTGCTGACCATAGTCAGGCAATCGAAATGGTTCTGGAGATATTACAAGATAAAAGCCATGGTGTAATAAAAAACATGGATGAGATCAATGTTGTTGGACATAGAGTAGTTCATGGCGGAGAAAAATTTTCAGGTTCAGTTTTAATAAATAATGAGGTCTGTAAAGCGCTTGAAGAAAATATTAAACTGGCTCCTTTACATAATCCTGCCAATTTAATTGGAATTAAAGTAAGTCAAAGATTAATGCCAGATACACCTGATGTAGGGGTTTTTGATACTGCCTTCCATCAGTCAATGTCAGAAGAATCCTTTCTCTATGCTGTACCCTATGCCTGGTATCAAGAGAATGGGGTCCGTAGATATGGTTTTCATGGAACTTCACATAAGTATGTTTCTGAAAAAGCCGCTGAATTAATTAATAGAGATTATAATCAACTTAGGATCATAAGTTGTCATTTAGGAAATGGAGCTAGTATAGCGGCAATTAATCAGGGTCAAGTAATAGATACTAGTATGGGATTTACTCCACTGGAAGGAGTAGCTATGGGAACCAGGTCTGGTGATCTTGACCCTGGGATAATACCATATATTATGAAAGAAAGAAATTTAACGATTGAAGATATTGATAGTATTTTAAATAAAGAGAGTGGTGTTCTGGGTATATCAAGTATAAGCAATGATTTCAGGGATCTTTCAGAAGCTGCTAAATCTGGCAATAAACGAGCAGAACTTGCCCTGGAAATTTTCTGCCGTCGTGTAAAAAAATATATTGGTTCTTATGCTGCCCTAATGGGTGGAATAGATGTAATAATATTTACAGCTGGTATAGGTGAAAATGCAATTAATGTGAGAGAAAAAATATTGAGTAACATGGATTATTTTGGAATTGAGCTCTCATCAGAAAAGAATAATTTAAGGGGTCAAGAGGCTGAAATTAGTGCTGCTAATTCAAGGGTTAAAGTATATGTTATACCTACAAATGAGGAACTTGTCATAGCAAGAGAAGCTAAAAAAATTATTAAAAATAAAATAAGAAAAGTTATTGAAGATGTATTAAATTCATGACAGGGGGACGTTTCGTTTGTCACCAAAATGGAGGAGATAAACATGGTCGGAGAAAAACAGCGGGTTATCCAGGAATATGTACCGGGTAAACAGGTTACCCTGGTACATTTGATTGCCCATCCTGGTGAAGATATTTACAAAAAGATTGGTTTAGATTCAAATCATGAAGCATTAGGAATTATGACCATAACTCCCAGTGAAGCAGCTATAATTGCTGCCGATACTGCTGATAAAGCCGCTAATATTAAAATTGGTTTTGTGGATAGATTTAGTGGGTCTCTGGTTATTAGTGGTTCTGTATCAAGTGTAGAAGCAGCTTTTCAAGATATATTAAATTTGTTAGAAAACATATTAGGTTTTAGTGTTGTAGGGATAACTAGGTCATGATTGCTGGTAAGCAGATGAAAAAAATTATGTTGATTGGTGGCTCAAAAACAGGGAAGTCTACACTTATAAAAGTTTTACAGGGGAAAGGGTATTCCAAAAATGATAAAAGGACACAGACCCTTCAATATTCACCAATTACTATTGATACTCCAGGAGAGTATCTTGAAAATAAAAACTATAATATCGCACTGATATCAGCCTCTGTTGATGCTGATCTTATTGGTCTAGTTATAGATGCTACAGCAGAACAGTCCTTTATACCTCCGGGTTTTGCCAGTACATTTGCTAAGAAGGTGATAGGTATTATAACAAAAGTAGATATTAAAAATAGTGATATAAATAAAGCCAGGAATATGCTCTGGCAGTCAGGGGTTTCCTCTATAATAGAAACAAGTTCTCTAGAGGGAACAGGGATTGATGAGTTAAGAAGATATTTAAAGATATAATATAAATTTCTAAAGGATGATTTATATCCAACTTGTTTATATTAAAATTGTACCTGCTAGTAGGGTGGAATGATAGAACTATTGGTAACCATTGGTTTTTTTAGTTGATATCCATTAAAAATTGTATTATAATAGATTTGAATTTAACAAGTTTGTATCTTTTAATTAAGATTAAACAGGGGGTTTATTTATATAAATATTATCTACAATTAAACAGATAAAAGAGTTCTAATAATGGTTAATTAAATAGGGAAAACGGTGAGAAACCGTTGCTGTAGCCGCAGCTGTAACAACCTGTAATTTTCTTTATATATATTCCACTGCTTTTAGGTGGGAAGGGTATATATCTTAAATAGGTTGAAGCCAGAAGACCTGCCATTATTGAGTACTTCGTATTTTCCTCCGGTATTAGAGGTAGCGAAGGATAGCTCGTGTTTGATATACTGCTAATCATCAGATGTTTTACAAGATATTAGTTTGATGTCTTATAAAAATATTTCAGACATAGTTATTTTTCTACCTTTATTGGAAAAGGTAGATTTTTTTTGTTCTGATACTATTATTTTTAATTCGGTTCTTAATATTTTAGTATACTAATTAATTTTTTATATTAAATGTGATTATCCTAAACTGCCTTTTTAAAGGTAGTTTTTATACATATTATTAATGAATAGATATAATGATTAGTTTAGTTAATTTTGATTATGGAGAAATTATTGGAGGTGGTCTAATGCAGGTATATTATGTGGGGGCAGGTGCTGGTGACCCGAAGTTAATAACTATTAGAGGGAAAAAGGCTCTGGAAAAGGCAGACCTTGTTATCTATACTGGTTCACTGGTTAATCCTGAGATTTTAAAATTTTGTCCAGAAGCAGAGGCCTATAATAGTGCAGTGATGAATTTAGAAGAGGTAATTAGGCTAATCGAAAAGGCAGTAGTAGAAGGTAAAACAGTCGTTAGGCTCCATACAGGTGATCCTTCTTTATATGGAGCTATCCAGGAACAGATTGATATATTGCGTAAAAAGAATATTGAGTATAAGATTATTCCCGGTGTTAGTTCTTTTCTGGCGGCTGCAGCAGCTGTGGGAAGGGAATTTACCCTGCCAGATGTTTCTCAGACTGTTATTCTTACTAGAAGAGGGGGGAGAACCCCTGTCCCGGATAGGGAAAAAATAGCTGAGTTGGCCTCACACAGGGCATCAATGGCTATCTTTTTAAGTATTCAAATGATCGAAGGGGTTGTTGCTGAGCTATTAGAGGGTTATCCAGAGGATACCCCTATTATCGTAGTAGCCAGGGCATCATGGCCTGATGAAATTATTATTCGAGGAAAATTGTCCAATATTGCAGTCAAAGTAAAGGAAGCTGGTATCAAAAAGACGGCTATGATTTTAGTCGGTGATTTCCTTGATTGTGATTATTCCCGTTCCAAACTTTATGATCAAGGGTTTAGTCATGCCTATCGGGTAGGAGAAAAGGTTAAAAAGGCCATTCTAGTAGTTAGTTTTGGAACAAGTTATGCCGGAACAAGGGAAAAAACAATTGAGGCCTGTGAGGATAGAATTGCTGCAGAATTTACTGATTATGATATAAAAAGGGCTTTTACTTCCGGGATGATAATAGATATCCTGCAGAAAAGGGATGGAATAAAAGTAAATAGTCCTGAAGAGGCCTTAAAAGAGCTTTATAGTGATAGTTATCAGGAGATTATTATTCAACCACTCCATATCATAAATGGTAGTGAGTATCATGATTTGCTTGAGATAGCTAATAATTACAGGGGATTATTTAAAGATATGAAGGTCGGCAAACCACTCCTAACAGATAAGGGAGACTACTTTAAGACAGTTAAGGCCTTAAAAAAAGAACTTCCGGAACCAGCTAAAGGTGAAGCCGTAGTATTAATGGGGCATGGCACAGAACATTTTGCTAATTCTGCCTATGCCTGTCTTGATTATACCTTTAAAGATAAAGGTCTAGCAAATTATTATGTTGCTACTGTGGAAGGTTACCCAGAGATTACTCAGGTAATTAAGTTTCTAAAAAGAGATAATATAAAGAAGGTTTATCTGGCTCCCTTGATGCTGGTGGCAGGGGAACATGCTCAAAATGATATGGCCAGTGATGAGGAAGACAGCTGGAAAAGCAAACTGGAACAGGAGGGTTTTGAGGTTGAGATTTACCTGTCCGGTATGGGAGAGTATGAGTCGATACAGCAGCAATATATTGCTAAGATAAAGGAAATTAAGTGATATGTGTTTAGTCAGGGAGTGATAACATGGGGAGTGGTAATCAACTTTTTGTGGTAGGTATTGGGCCCGGGAGTCTGGCAGGAATGAGCCGGCAGGCTTATCAAATTTTACAGCAGGTGGATATTATTATCGGGTATAAAACCTATATAAAATTAATAGAGGAATTAATCTCTGGAAATCAAGAGGTTTATCTAAGCGGTATGAGGCAGGAGAAAGAAAGGGCAGTTAAGGCTATCCAGATGGCTGAACAGGGTAAAAAGGTAGCTGTTATCAGCAGTGGTGACCCAGGTGTATATGGTATGGCCGGTCTTATTTTGGAATTGATTGACAAAGGAAATTATAAGGTTGATGTTGAAATTATAGCAGGAATTACTGCTGCCAATGCTGCAGCTGCTTTGCTGGGGGCGCCTTTAATGCATGATTATGCTGTTATCAGTTTGAGTGATATTTTAACACCCTGGGAAGTAATTAAAAAAAGGCTTACCGGGGCAGCTGCAGCAGATTTTATTACTGTCCTGTATAATCCCCGGAGCAGCCGGCGGGTTGAACAGATAAAGGCTGCTCAAAAAATATTTCTAAATCAACGTGTGGCTGATACACCGGTAGGTATTGTACGCCAGATAGGGAGAAGTGAGGAAGAGAAAAGAATTACAAATTTAGCTAATATGCCGGTGGAAGAGATCGATATGTTGACTACTGTTATTATCGGTAATTCACAGACATATCTTAGTGCTGATAAAATGATTACACCAAGGGGATATCGACTATGATCTGGGTACTGGCCGGGACAGGGGACAGTTTTGAGATAATTGATAGTTTACAGAAAAAGGGCTTAAGTTTAATAGTATCTGTAGTAAGGGAATATACTGAGAAACGATTGGCTGCTACAGGGGTCAAGGTGATAAAAAAGAGACTGGAGCCAAGGGATATGAGGGATTTAATTAATAGATATGGAATTGATTTGATTATTGATGCTACCCATCCCTTTGCTGTAAATGTATCCAGAAATGTCCTGCTAGTGAGCCAAGAAATGTCTATTACTTACTGGCGTTATGAAAGGGAAGAGCTGGATTTAAGTATTTATCCCTCAGAATATATCCTGGCTGTTGAGGACTACCAGGAAGCAGTGACAGTGGCTGCTCAATTTAAGCGGATATTCCTTACTATCGGCAGTAATAAGCTCCATTATTTTACTAACGGGCTTGAAAACTGGAGAGATAGACTGGTGACTAGGGTTTTACCTGACTGGAGATTTATTAAAAAGGCTGAAGAAATAGGTTTTACACCAGCTAACTTGATAGCAGTACAGGGCCCTTTTACATCTAAACTCAACAGGGCCTTACTGGAGGAGTATAAGGCAGATGTCCTGGTTAGTAAAGCAAGTGGTAAGACAGGTGGTCTGGATACCAAGATTACAGCTGCCCTTGATCTGGGGATACCGGTAATTATTATCAAAAGACCTGTTCTGGATTATCCCTATGTTTTTAGTGATATTGAAAAATTAATTACCCATTGTATCAAATGGAAGGGGAGTAGTCATGCTTAAAGAAAGGACAGCAGTAGTGACTTTAACTGTTGGGGGAAAAGAGCTGGCCTTTAAGATTAGCAATTCTTTAGAAGGTGTTGACCTGTATTTTCCATACAAATTAAAAGAATCTAGGGATAATATGATTTGTGAAAAAGAGGCAAATTATTATAATTCATCTTTAAAAGACCTGACAGCAAGTTTGTTTAAGAGATATAATAAAATAATCTATATTATGGCCCTGGGAATAGTGGTGAGGGTAATTGCCCCTTTTCTAAAGGATAAAAGGGTGGACCCCGCGGTAGTAACTATTGATGAGACTGGTCGACATGTCATCAGTACTCTTGCTGGACATTTAGGAGGGGCTAATGAATTAACAGAAAAAATAGCTGAAATACTCGATTCTACAGCAGTTATTACTACTGCTACAGATTGTCAAGGTAAGCCAGCTATTGACCTGCTGGCTAAAAGAATCAATGCTAGTATTGAGCCCTTTCAAAATTTGAAACTGGCTAATGCTGCTATTGTAAATAACAGACTGCTTAATATCTTCACAGACCATAAAATTAATTCTGTTCACAGTGATAATATTGAGTTTTTCCCCCTTTCAGATTTAAATACCAGGACTACCCAGAGTGGTTTCCCACTTATTATCAGTAATAGGCAGTTTAGCATTGATAGTAATTATCTACAACTTATCCCTCGGAATATCATAATTGGTATTGGCTGCCGGAGGGGTGTGACAGTTTCAGAGATTACTAAAGCTATAGATGCTGCTCTAAATATCGTAAATATAAAGAGAGAGAGTATTAAGAAATTAGCTACGATTGATTTAAAAGAAGATGAGAGCGGATTAATCGCCTATGCGGTTGAGAACTCT
Source organism: Iocasia fonsfrigidae (assembly GCF_017751145.1). GTDB lineage: Bacteria > Bacillota > Halanaerobiia > Halanaerobiales > DTU029 > Iocasia > Iocasia fonsfrigidae. The sequence goes on along the minus strand of NZ_CP046640.1, from coordinate 2,678,148 downwards.
TTGGAGATTGATATAATTAAAAGGGAAGAGATAAAAAAGGCTGATTTAAATATCAGCAGTTCAGAATTTGTGGAAAAAATGATCGGGGTACCTGGTGTCTGTGAACCAGCTGCCCTATTGAGTTCTAAAACAGGGAAATTAATACTGGAAAAAACAAAATTTAGTAGAGTAACCATAGCAGTAGTTGAGGAGGTGGTGCTTGATGAAGGAGAAAAGACTGCTTATTGCTGGAACCAAAAGTGGTGTAGGTAAGACTACTATCTCACTGGGGATAATGGCTGCCCTTAGCCGGAGGGGATATCAGGTACAGCCTTATAAGGTTGGCCCTGATTATATTGACCCTGGTTTTCATACCCTCTTTACAGGAAACAACTCCTATAACCTGGACAGTTATTTCCTGGGTTGTGATGGGGTAAAGGAGTTATATAGTAATAGTTCAGCAGGGGCTGATATTAGTATTATAGAAGGTGTAATGGGTCTTTTTGATGGTAAGGGCAAGACCGGGGTAAGCAGTACGGCTGAGATTGCCGGGATACTTCAGACGCCGCTTGTCTTGGTTGTAGATGCTCAAAAAATGGCCCAGAGTGCAGCTGCGCTAATCTATGGCTATAAGAATTATGACCCTGGACTTAATCTAAAGGGAGTAATCTTTAATAATATTGCCAGTGAACGCCATTATACTCTAATCAAAGAGGCAGTAGTAGAGAAAATGCCTGAGCTGGAGATTCTAGGATATCTCCCCCGTCAAAAGGGACTGGAACTCCCGGAAAGACACCTGGGACTTGTCCCTATCCATGAAAGTGGGGAATCGAAGTTTTTTATTAAGCAGTTAATTCAGCTTATTGAAAAACAGTTGGACCTTGATAAATTAATAAAATTATCTGCAGACTGTAGAAAAATAAAGGTTAATAAACATAGATTATATTCACAGGAGAGGGAATTTAATGTTAAAATAGGTATAGCGTATGACCAGGCCTTTAATTTCTATTATCAATACAATCTGGATTTATTAGCAAAGCTGGGGGCAGAATTAATCTATTTTAGTCCTATGCAGGATAAAAAATTGCCTGAGCTGGACGGTATCTATCTGGGAGGTGGTTTCCCGGAGAGTTTTCTGGAGGAACTGGCAGCTAATCAAGATATGAAAAATGATATAAGGGAAAAAGCTCAGGCTGGTATGCCTCTTTATGCTGAATGTGGTGGTTTAATGTATCTAAGTCAGGAGATTATTGATTTTAAAGGGAATGCCTACCAGATGCTAGGTCTTATTCCAGGCAAGGTTGAAATGCAGGGTTCACTACAGGAGATGGGTTATGTGGAGTTAACAACACTTAACAGTAATCTTATCTTAAATAGTAATGAAAAGGCCAGGGGGCATGTCTTTCATTATTCCAGGTTAAATAATCTGACATCAGGTGTCAAAAAAACTTACCGGCTTAGTGATGGAAGGCTGGAGGGTTATAGCCCTACTAATAATCTGCTGGCCAGTTATGTCCATCTCCATTTTGCCAGTAATCCTGGGATTGCCAGTAATTTTTTGCGTAGGGCCTTACTATATAAGAAATAATAGGGGGTATTCAAGATGAAGGGAAAGATTCATGTTTATACAGGTAATGGAAAAGGGAAGACAACAGCTGCTATTGGTTTAACTATCAGGGCAGTAGGGGCAGGATTTAAGGTTTTTTTTGGGCAGTTTGTTAAAGGTGAAGAGTACAGTGAGATTAAGGCTTTAAAGAAATTAGATAATGTAGTTGTTAAGCAATATGGACGAGATTGTTTTATCAGAAATGAGCCTGCTGAAGAAGATATTATGGTAGCCCGTCAGGGCCTGGCAGAGATGAGTGATATTTTACAATCCGGGGACTATCAACTGGTAGTAATGGATGAGGCCAATATAGCGGTTTATTATAAACTCTTTTCTCTTGAAGAACTGATAGAGGTGCTACAAAATCGGGCTGATGGTGTTGAAGTTGTAATAACAGGAAGGATGGCTGAAGAAGGTCTAATAAAAATAGCTGACCTGGTTACCAGCATGGAAGAAGTAAAGCATTACTATCAACAGGGTATTCAGGCCAGAATAGGTATTGAAAAATAAGGGGGATAGACCTTGATAGATATTAAAGACCCACAGGCAATAGAAGAAAAGAGTATGGCGATAATCAAGGAAGAACTGGGGGAACTGTTTTGTCCCCCAGAAGAAGAGGCGGTGATTAAACGGGTAGTTCATGCCACAGCTGACCTTGAGTTTGCCCGTTTGATTACTATAGCCCCCGGGGCTGTGAAAAAGGCTGTTAGCTCACTAAAAAAGGGGGCAAATGTGGTAACAGATGTTTCAATGGTCAAGGCCGGGGTTAATAAAAGAATACTTTCCTTTCTAGGTGCTGAGGTTAAGACCTATATAGGTGATCAAGATGTAGCTTTAGCGGCTAAAGAAAAGGGGATTACCAGGTCAATGATGGCGATGAGGAAGGCAGTCAGGGATAAAGATAACCGAATCTTTCTAATCGGTAATGCCCCGACAGCCCTTTTTGAATTAATTAATCTGCTTAGGGCTGGGCAGGCTGAGCTTGATTTAATAATTGGCACCCCTGTTGGGTTTGTGGGAGCCAGGGAGGCTAAAGAAGAACTGGCGAAAAGCAAATTCCCCTATATTACAGTCAAAGGCCGTAAGGGCGGTAGCCCGGTAGCTGCTGCTGCTTTAAATGCAATTTTATATTTAATCCAGGGGCAGTGGAGTTGATTTTAAATGGTCTTTGAGTCTTATGTAACAATCAATGGCAAGAGATATAGGAGGGGCTTTACGACAGGTAGTGCAGCAGCAGCTGCTGCTAAAGGTGCTGCTCTTATTCTATTTACCGGTCAAGAACCTGAGCAAGTACAAATCAAGACCCCAGCAGGAATAGAATTAAATATTCCTTTGAAGGCGGTGGAATATGGTGAGGGTTTTGTCAGGGTTTTTGTAGAAAAAGATGCTGGTGATGACCCTGATCTAACTGATGGAATGGAAATCGCTGCCCGGGTTGAAGAGATTAGTACAGGAATCGAATTAAGTGGTGGACAGGGGGTAGGTCGGGTAACTAAACCGGGCTTATCTGTTCCAGTGGGTAAAGCTGCCATTAATCCTGTCCCTGAGAAAATGATTAAAGAAGCAGTTAGCTCTGTTTTACCTGAGGGCAGTGGTGCCAAAGTAATGATAGAGGTGCCTGGGGGTGAAGAGGTGGCACAGAAGACCTTTAATCCCAGGCTGGGGATTGTCGGGGGCATCTCTATCCTGGGGACAAGCGGGATTGTTGAGCCCATGTCCAAAAAGGCCTATCAGGAATCTCTGGCCCTTGAATTAAAACAGCTTGTGGTTGAAGGTGGGGACCAGGTGGTATTGGTCTTTGGCAATTATGGCCGGGAAATGGCTGTCAAATTGGGGTATCAGCCTAAAGAGGTAGTGAGAATGAGTAATTTTGCTGGCTACATGCTCAGGGAGTGTCAGCGTTTAAAGATAAAGAGGGTTATTATTTTGGGTCATTTAGGAAAGATAGTTAAACTTGCCGGGGGTATTTTTAATACTCATAGTAAGGTAGCTGATGCCCGTCTGGAGATTATAGCTGCTTATACTGCAGCATTAGGTGGAGATAGAGAGACGATCTGTTGTATTCTCAGTAGTAATACATCAGCTGAGGCTGTAGGGATTATTATAGAGGCCGGGTTGGTAGCTGTCTTTGATCTGTTGGCTGAACGGGTAGTTATCAGAATAAAAGAGTATTTAAGGGAAGAGGGAATGGGGCTTAAAAGCATTATATTTACTCTGGAGGAAGGGGTACTGGGTACTTATGATCAAAGAGGAAAATAATAAGCTGCTTATAGATAATAAGACTATTATGATTCAGGGAACAGCCTCAGATGTCGGGAAAAGTATGGTTGCCACTGCTCTCTGCCGGATATTTGCTCGCAATAATTTTAAGGTAGCCCCTTTTAAGTCCTGGAATATGTCACTGAACTCGGCTGTTACAGCTGGAGGCGGAGAAATTGGTATTGCCCAGGTAATACAAGCTGAGGCAGCAGGAGTAGAACCTGTAGTGGATATGCAGCCTATTCTTGTTAAACCGAAAGGAAATGGATTAAGTCAGGTAATAGTGAGAGGCAAACCTATTGGTGAGATGGGACAGCAAAAAGATAGTAAATACATGAGAATGGCTCTAAAAAACATAGAGTTGGCCTTAAATAAACTCAGGGAAAATAATGATATTGTAGTAATGGAGGGTGCCGGGAGCCCTGTTGAGATTAATGTTAAAGACTGGGACCTGGCTAATATGAAGGTAGCAGCTTTATTTAAGAGCCCTGTGATCCTGGTAACAGATGTAGCTAGGGGAGGTGCCCTGGCCGCTCTGGTTGGCACCCTACGTTTAATGGAAAAAGAAGAACGGGAACTAGTTAAGGGGTTGATAATTAACCGCTTCCGCGGTGATTTTGACCTGCTTAAACCCGGGCTAGATTTCCTGGAAGAATATACCGGTAAACCAGTCCTGGGGGTAATCCCGTATTTGAAAGATATTAGGCTGCCAGAGGAGGATTCAGCTTCCTTGCAATTACAAGGAGGTAAATCTACTGAACAGAGAGACCTAAAAATTGGGATAATTCAACTGCCACATATGTCCAATTTTACTGATTTTTCTCCACTATCATTAGCTAAGGATGTTTCTTTAACATATGTAAGTACTCCTCTTCAAGTTAGGGGGCTTGACTTAATTATAATCCCTGGAACCAAGAGTACTACCTCTGATCTGGAATATATAAAAAACAAGGGTCTGGCTCAAGAGATTCAGTTTTCGGCCAGAAAGGGTGTCCCGGTAATAGGAATTTGTGGTGGCTATCAAATGATGGGCCAGTTTTTATATGACCCCTACCATACTGAGGGTGAAAGGGAAGAAATAAGGGGTTTAGGTTTACTGCCTATTAAAACAAATTTTTTAGCAGAAAAAACAACCCATCAGGTTAAAGCTATAAGCAGGGGAGGGCCTTTATTATTGCAGGGACTTGAAGGTGAGGAGATGACAGCTTATGAAATTCATATGGGAGAGAGTTCTTATACTGAGCAAGGGAATAAAAGTTTCATCTTTAATATTTTTTCTCGTTCAGATAAATGTGTTAAAATAGAAGATGGAAGTCTGTCTGAGAATAGACTGCACTTTGGGACTTATCTCCATGGTTTATTTAATAATGATATATTACGCAATACTTTACTTAATAATTTGAGGTTGAGAAAGGGATTGGCTCCTATCAAGCGTAGTCTTTCTTATCAAAAGGGTCTGATTGCTGATTATGATCAACTGGCTGATATTGTAGAGGATAGTCTTGATATGGATCTTATTTATAGTATGTGTTCGAAAAAATATATATAGGGGATTATCTATCCCTGAACGAAGTTAAGGTGTTACCGTTGAGTGAAGGGATAGATAATCCCCGGCGGTATATACTGATACTTTTCGAACAGAATCTTATAATTTGTTAGATGAGGGTGTAAGATATGACTGCTAAATCTATTATGATACAGGGAACAGGTTCTGATGTGGGCAAAAGTGTCATTACAGCAGGTCTCTGTCGTTTGCTGGTTCGTGATGGTTACCAGGTGGCACCTTTCAAATCACAGAATATGGCTTTAAATTCTTTTATTACCAGGGATGGTGGTGAAATTGGCAGGGCCCAGGCTGTACAGGCTGAGGCAGCCAGGGTAGTAGCAACTGTTGATATGAATCCAGTCTTATTAAAGCCCAATCAGGATGATAATTCCCAGCTCATTATTCATGGCCAGGCAGTAAAGAATATAAAGGCTAAAGAGTATTTTTCAGACCAGGGAAAATCCTTAGAGGCGATTGAGGAGTCCCTGCAAAGGCTGGTCGAAGAGTGGGAAATTATTGTTATGGAAGGGGCAGGGAGTCCTGCTGAAATTAATCTGCGGGAATATGACCTGGTTAATATGAAAATAGCTGAAATGATAGATGCCCCGGTAATCCTGGTAGCTGATATTGATAAAGGAGGGGTTTTTGCCTCGATTGTAGGTACCCTGGAATTACTTACTCAGGAGGAGAGGGAGCGGGTAAAGGGAATTATAATTAATAAATTTCGCGGGGACCAGGCCCGTTTTGAAGGAGGGATAGACTTTATTGAAAAATATACCGGCAAACCAGTCCTGGGTGTTATCCCTTATTTGAAAGATATTAAGATACCCGAAGAAGACAGTCTTGCCCAGGATATCCAGGGTGATACTGATTACCAGCTTGATATTGTAATTCTATATCTACCCCACATTTCTAATTTTACTGATTTTGACCTGCTGGCTGCTGAACCTGAAACCAGGGTAAGGTATTTACGGGAGCTATCTGAGATAGGTGAACCAGACTTAATTATTATTCCCGGCAGCAAGAATACTATAGAGGATCTACAATATCTCTACAGTCAGGGTTATATTGAGGTCATCAGGCAAAAGTACAGACAGGGGATACCGGTGCTTGGTATTTGTGGTGGTTATCAGATGCTGGGGAGAAGGGTTATTGACCCTGCACATGTTGAATCCAGTGAAGAAGTTGTTGCTGGACTGGGTCTTCTGGAAATGGAAACAGTTTATGCTGGGGAAAAGATAAGCAGACAGGTTAAAGCCAGTATAAATACTGATATTTCTTTTTTTAAAGATTTACAGGGTGAGGTGCTAACAGGCTATGAGATCCACCACGGGAGGGGTCGTATTGATAGTGATCAAAATCAGTTGCTGAAGATTATGCCCTGGGGAGATAAGGGAGAGAGTTTCGATGATGGTTTGATAAGTGATGATGGTCTGGTCTGGGGTACTTATCTCCATGGGATATTTGATAATGACCGATTCCGAAGGTTTTTCATCAATTATCTAAGGGCAAAAAAGGGTTTACGCCCTTTAAGCAGCCAGTATATATCTTCCCGGCGTCTGCGGGAAGATGCCTATGATAGATTTGCTGACCTGTTGGAAAAAAATATAGTAAGAGCAAAACTGGACAGGGTAATTTTTGGGTGAGGTGATAATCATAGATTATTTCTTGTTTTTAATAATGGCTATTATAATTGATTTAATTATAGGAGACCCTTTATGGATAACTCACCCTGTTGTGTATATAGGCAGATTAATATCCTTACTGGAAAGAATTTTTAGGATTCTGGCCAAAAGTCCTGGAGCACAAAGGATTGCCGGTATCTCAGAGGTGTTAATAGTAATTGTTTTTACATATTTGGGGACTTATTTTATAATTGAATTTTTTTATGGCCTTCATTATATTGTCGGCATTATTCTTAGTATCTACTTATTACAGTCAACAATTGCTATTAAGGGACTAGTACAGGCTGGCAATCAGATTTATGGGCTCCTTGAACAGGATAAGCTTAGTTTGGCGAGAGAGGCCGTCAATAAGATTGTTGGACGGGATTGTGACAGTTTAAAGGAAGAAGGGGTAGTCAGGGCGGCTATTGAGACCCTGGCTGAAAACACTTCAGATGGTATCCTGGCCCCTATCTTTTTTTACTTACTGGGGGGTGTCCCACTGGCTATGACTTATAAAGCGGTTAATACACTTGATTCTATGCTGGGTTATAAAAATGATAGGTACAGGTATTATGGGTGGGCAGCTGCTAGACTGGATGATTTAGTCAACCTGATTCCGGCCAGGATTACTGGGATTTGTCTTTGTCTGGCTGCAGGTCTTACAGGTCAAAACTTAATGCGTTCTTGTCAGATTATGTTTAGGGATGCGGCTAAACACCCCAGTCTTAATGCAGGTTATCCTGAAGGGGCAGTTGCTGGAGCACTGGGGATAAGGCTTGGCGGAATAAATTATTACCACGGTCAGGCCAGTTTCAGGGCCTATTTAGGTGATAAACTGAGGGAGTTTAAGCGGCAGGATATAAAAATTGTTAATAGGATGATCTATGTAAGTATAATAATTTTTTTGTTGATAGTAATGGTTGTTATTGTTTTTGTTTAATAAAATTACGTGATTTGCACAATAGGTTGTTGTGGATAACTTTAAAGACCGACAGATATATTTGTTTCCCTTGTCGTGCACCACGGGCACTCCGTATTTAAACAGAGCGTACAAGAACAGTTTAAGGTTGCAGTATCAGGCCATCGAGGCCAAGTTCCATGCCTCCAGACAATTTCTAGAGTCGTCCAGTAAATATATTGGTCTGGTTTATTATAATGGGTAGTTAACTTTGAGTGAAAAGTGGTTCTAAGAAAAAATTAATAATTAGTGATTTAGTCTGGATGGCCGATAGGCCACTTTATTCAGAATAATAATTACAGGAAAGGCTGGGGGATTGGTGATGAGTAGACAGGCTACAATCAGGGTGCCGGGTAGTTGTGGTGAACTGGTACAGGGGAGTATTGCCGGTCAGGATTTTCTGGTTTCCTGTCCTATCAATCTCTATAGCCAGGTAACAGTAGAATTAAGTCCTTTATATCAAGGAATTAAAGTAAATAAATATGTCCCCAGGCTTGTTGAGGCTGTGCAAAAGACACTGATTTATTTGAAACAGGATGGTCTTGGGGCCAGGGTGAAGATAGAGTCCGACTTACTGGTAGGTAAGGGAATGGCCAGTAGTACAGCAGATATTACGGCTGCAGCGGCCGGAGTTATGCTGGCCCTGGATTATCCAATTGATAATCAGCTGATTAAAGAAATTGCCCTGGGGATTGAACCGACTGACAGCATTTTTCTGCCGGGGCTGCAGCTTTTTGATCACCGGGAAGGAAAACTAGCCAGATACCTGGGGGAAGCACCATTGCTAGATATTTTAATATTTACAGAAATGGGGAAAGTGGATTCTACTATTTTTAATCAGAGAGAAGACCTTGGTTTTTTAAATTATTCAAAAGAAGGATTGGTAAGACAGGCTTTGAATCTAATTGAAAAAGGGATTAAAAAAAATAAACCTGAACTTATTGGAGAGGGAGCAAGCCTAAGCAGTAAGGCCCATCAGGATATATTATACAAAAAAGGTCTGGAGCAACTTTTAGGGATTATAAGAGGAGAGAATGGGGTTTATGGTGTAAATATTGCTCATAGTGGTACTTTAATGGGGGTTTTAGTTAACAAACAATACCCTGAAGAAAAATTAATCTCTATAATATCCCGGGAGATACCGTACCTAAAGTACATCAGGAGGGCAGCAATAATTTCGGGGGGAATAGAAGGGAGTAAATAAAATAGTATGGAACACTATCATGGAGGAAATATAGCAGCAGCAGTTAAAAAATATGGTTTAAATAAAGACTCTATTATTGATTTTAGTGCTAATATAAATTTTCTGGGGATACCAGAGATAGTTGTTGAGGGTATCAGGGATAACCTTCATCGGTTGGTACACTATCCAGAACCAGCTGCAGTTAGTTTTAAGGAGATTGTTGCAGCTAAGATAGGGGTAGATTATAATAATGTGATTGCCGGTAATGGGGCTGTTGATCTTATCTATCAGTTTGTTAAAGTAATAAAACCAGCTACTGCTCTGGTAGTAGAACCAACTTTTTCTGAATATGAATTGGCTGTCAAGAGTATTGGTGCTAAAGTAAAACACTTTAACCTGTCCAGGGATAATTCTTTTATACCGGAAGCTTCCAGGATTAAAGAAGAGATAAATGGAGTTGAACTTTTGTTTCTCTGTAATCCTAATAACCCTACAGGTCAACTATTGGCAAGGCATAAAATAATTGATTTACTGGATTATGCTGTTAAACAGGGCGTTTTCCTTTTCATTGATGAAGCCTTTATCAATTTTATTGACCAACCTGCTGATTATACAGTTGTGAAACTGGTTAAGGACTATGAGAGGCTCTTTGTGCTGCGTTCATTAACTAAATTGTATGCTATACCTGGTTTGAGATTGGGTTATGGGATAGGAAATGAGAAGATAATCAAAGAGATGGAAATGGCCCGTGACCCTTGGTCAGTTAATTATTTGGCCCAGTTAGCTGGGGAACTTATTTTTGAGGATGAGGACTATTATAATTTAAGCAGGAAGAAGATGGCTATAGAAAGGGATTACCTCTATCAGGGTTTATGTAAGATAAGAGACTTTATAGTCTATCAACCGACTGCAAATTTTATATTTATTGATCTTTCAAAGGGGAAATATAATGCAGATGAATTAACCGATTTGCTGGCTGAGGAGGGTATTCTTATTAGGAATTGTAAGAGTTATCGAGGGTTAGGAAAGGATTTTATCAGAGTAGCAGTTAAGAGTCGACAGGATAATAAAATTCTTTTGAAGAAACTGAAGAAACTATATTCTGGGAAGTATGGAATCTGGGTTTCTTAATTTTGTTTAGTGTTATTTTTACTTTTTTCTAGACATATAATTTATTATTAGTAGGAAAAAAGAGATTTATAGGGAATGTTATAGAATAGACTGAGAAAAATTTATGCATAATGACAGCCTTGAAGCAACATTGAGAATAATAGGTTTTTTCTGAAAAAAAATAGTAACGGGGTGCATAGTAATGAATCTTGATAAACTGTATAAATTAAGTAAGAAAGACCTTGATAAGAGTGCCCAAGTGTTAGCAAAGGCTTTTTATGACTACCCTATGTTTAAATGTATTTTAGGGGAAAAACATAATATGGAAAATATAGAGATTTTTCTTAGGTTTCTTATTAAATACGCAGTACTCTATGGAAAGGCATATGGTTCTTCCTCCGAAATTGAAGGGATACTATTATTTTCTAGTTTTAAAGATTATCATTTTAATCTTTTTCGTTCTTTAAGGTCTGGGGCTTTGTCACTTGTTAAATTAGGGTCAGATGCCGGGAAAAAGCTTAATGAATTTAATAATTTTTCTTTGAAAATACACCAGGAAAAGGTTATAGGTCCTCATCAATACGTAATATTACTTGGGGTTGACCCTGAGAAACAGGGACAGGGTTTTGGAAGTAAACTGATGTATCCAATGTTAAAAACAGCTGAAAAAAAGGGTCAGCCCTGTTACCTGGAAACACATAGTTTTAAAAATGTAAAGATTTATGAGGGATTTGGTTTTGAGCTTATTTCTGAAGATTTGGTGCCTGGTATTAATATCCCACACTGGTCGATGTTGAAAAAATAGAATATCATGAAAAAAGCTAATTGACAGGTCAGGTTATAATTGTTATTATATAGACAATTGAATAGATAAAATCAACCTGTAAATATTCTGAATAGATTTGTTTAATCTATTTGTTCAGAAATCAATTATTATTTTTCGTATATGATAAGGGTGTAGCTTCTTCTCGAGATGAGAAGGGGTTTTTAACGTATTAGGTGCTGTTTGGTTACAGCGTAACAAGGAAGTTCGGTGAAAATCCGGCACAGCCCCCGCTACTGTGAGGCAGATGAAACCTAATTATGGCCACTGGAAAACTGGAAAGGCCAGGGAGTAAAATGAAGCCGAGTCAGGAGACTTACCTAATACTAGAATCTTCGGAGGGAAGTGGTCTTATGAGAATAGTTTTTGACTCTTCATAAATTACCTCTTTGCTGGTAGATGCTATTAAAGATTATAATAAAATCAAGGAGGAGTACATATGAGTCAAAATAATATAAAAAGGATTGTTTTACTGGCATTGATGATAGCCTTAAGTGCAGTAGGGGCTTATATAATTATCCCTAGCCCAATTGGTACTGTTGCTTTTGATTCAGCACCAGGCTATCTGGCATCAATGATATTTGGTGGGGGTAGTGGTAGTATAGTTTTATTTCTGGGGCATCTGCTTTCTGCGATGAAGAGTGGATTCCCTCTGGGAATGCTCCACTTGGGGATTGCTGTTTTAATGGGTGTTTGCGGTTTGGTTTTTGCATATCTATATAATAAGGCTAATTCTTTACTGGCTGCTGTGGTAGCAATTATTTTAAATGGTATAGTACTTGATGCAGTATTGATACCTTTTTTGGGGTATCATTTTTTCTTATCAATGTTCATTCCGTTATTACTGGGTTCGGCTGTTAATGTAGTTCTGGCAGTAGTGATTCATAAAATATTGGGAGAAAGGATTAATTTAAAGAAACTAAGAAATCAAGGCAGCTATCATGAAAAAAATTAAGGCATTTCAAAAAATGGAACGGGATATAAATCTAATAGAACTGGATAAAGATAATTTTTTAGTGATTGCCTGTGATTCTGCTGGTGGTATTGGGCCTAAAAAACATGATCGGATAAAGGTTCCTGCTGAACTTATCGGTGCCTTTACAGCCCGGGTTGCTTTAATGGAGGTTATAAGTGTTGCTGCAGAGCCACTTAGTATTGTAGATGCCCTGGCAGTAGAATATAATCCTACTGGTGAAGAAATATTAAATGGTATCAAAGGAGAGCTTAAGAGGATAGGCCTGGACAGCCAGATAGCAGTTAATGGGAGTACAGAAGAGAATATTGAAACCTCTCAAACTGGTATTGGTGTTACTGTACTGGGAAGGGTTAATAGGGATAAAATAAAAATAGCTGCTGGACAGCCTGGTGATATATTAATAGCTGTTGGTTTACCAATGGTTGGGGAAGAGGTGCTGGCTAATCAGGAAAAAGTTGCAGATCTCCCAGTTTTGCAGCAACTACTTGGGTTTAGAGGTGTTCATGAAATAATCCCTGTTGGTTCAAAGGGATTGGCCTATGAGGCAGGTATCCTGGCCAGGTCAGTAGGGTTGAGACTCAAGTTGAGAGATGATAGTGAGCTAGATTTACAGAAATCTGCCGGCCCGGCTACTTCTTTACTGACTGCCGTAGAAAAGGATTTATTTGCCCCCTTAAAGGCAGCAATAGCTAAGCCTCTGACAATTATTGGGGAGCTAGCAGAGTTTTAAGCAGTACATAGGAAAAGGAGGGGTAGGAGTGATTACTTTAGTACTGGGTGGGGCAAGGAGTGGGAAGAGTACTTTTGCTGAAAAAATAGCCTACCAAAAGGGTCGTGACATGGTAAGTTATCTGGCGACAGCAGAGGCGGTTGACCAGGAAATGTCTAAAAGGATCAAGAAACATCAGGAAGCAAGGCCTAAAACCTGGCAGACAATTGAAGAAGCCTATAAACTCCAGGATGTTTTTTTATCATTTCCAGCTGGTCAAGTTGTTCTCCTTGACTGTTTAACAATATATATTTCTAATATTTTATTAAAGGGAAATGATAATCCCTCCTGTCATGAAGAAGCTATTATTGTGGAAGAGTTGGAGGGGGTTATTAATATTACCCGGGAAAAGAATATTGACCTGATAATTGTTAGTAACGAACTTGGTTCTGGTGTAGTACCAGTTTCAAAGTTAGGTAGGGAATTTCGTGATATAGCAGGGAGGATTAATCAATTAATAGCCAGCGAGGCCGATGAAGTATATCTCTGTATAGCAGGTTTACCAGTTGAAATAAAGGAAATTGGCATGAGAAATTTAAATAAATTTAAAATACAGGGAGATGAACTTATATGACAGCCTTTTTTTTTGCTTTGAGTTTTCTTACCAGGCTGCCCATAATAATAAAGATTGAATACAATGATAGACTACCGTCCAGGGCAATGAATTTTTACCCTATGGTGGGAGCTATTATTGGTTTGATATTAATTTTACTGGATTACCTTTTTTCCCTAAGTCTACCTTTCAGCATACGAAACATTTTACTTTTAGTTTTTTTAATCTATTTAACTGGTGGACTGCATCTGGATGGTTTTATTGATACAATTGATGGTATTTTTAGCTGTCGGGAGAAAGAAAAAATACTAAATATTATGCATGATAGTCTAATTGGTTCTTTTGGGGCAGTAGCAATAATCCTACTTTTAATACTTAAATATAACTTATTTATGGAATTAACTGATGATTTCAGGACACCCATATTTCTTTTAATGCCTGCGATCAGCCGGTTTATGGCTGTGGTGGCTGCCTATAATTATCCCCTGGCTGTTTCCAGTAAATTTGCTAAGGAAATTAAGTCTTATTTAACATATAAAGAGGCCATTACTGCAGGGATATATTTATTAATTTATTTTATAGTTATTTTATATGTTTTTTCTTTCCCTATTTATATAACAATAATAATCTTTGTTTTTACTTATCTAGTAATAAGTATTTTTCTTAATTATGTTGTAAAGTTAATTGATGGGTTAACTGGTGATGTCTATGGGGCAGTTATAGAGATTAGTGAGATATTGGTTTTACTTTCTTTTCTAGCTGCAAATCGCTTAATAGTCATCTAAAACGAGGGGGGCTTTATGGGAAAGAAATTATTTCTAATCAGACATGGTCAGACTGACTGGAATTTTGCCCATAAATATCAGGGGCAGTGTGATATTCCCTTAAATAAAACAGGAATTTCCCAGGCTTTAAGTGTTGCAAGTCAATTAGCAGATGAGAATATTGATGGGATTTTTTCCAGTGATTTACAAAGAGCAGCTGTTACTGCGGAAAAAATTGCTCAATATCATCAGGATATAGAACTGAAGACCATGCCTGCCCTGCGGGAGATAGATTTTGGTCAATGGGAGGGTTTGAAATACCAGGAGATTGAAAGGGAATATCCAGTTCATTTAAAAAAATGGTCTGAAAATCCTGGGGAAATTATCCCACCTGGGGGAGAAAGCCTGCTGGAACTCCAGACCAGGGTAATATCCCAGGTGGAGGAGATTTGTCAGGAGAATCAGGGAAATAATCTTGTGCTGGTAACCCATGGGGGTGTTATCCGCGCCTTATTGACATATATTTTGAATATGTCAGTAGATTATTACTGGAAGATCGAGGTAGTTCACTGTGCAATTACTATTGTAAAGTACTATGATGGTGAATTTATTTTATCTTCTTTAAATTGTTGTAGTGGTAAATTATGAGTTTTCTAGAGGAAATTTATTATTAAATATAATTTAGAAAAATAATTAATAGATAAGTAAACTCCTTATTTTTAGGTCATGATATTTCATTTCTAACCTAAAAATAAGGAGTTTTTATTATATTAGGGTTTTTCATAATTAATTATTACACTAAGTCAGCACTTTAGTTCTTATACATTAAGCTTGATATCTAAAAATTAGCATTAGATAATAACCATTCATTTATATTAATTTTTAAAAAATTATAATTTTTTTTTAAAAAAAAAGAGGATTTTTATGATTAGCACCGAATAAATATTATAGAACAATATATAACATTATATAACGTATTAAATAATTTTAATTTTTTAAATGATAAAAAAGGGGGTGAAAATGGAATAATATAAATTATATTAATACTAAAAAATTTTAATATTTTTGTTTTATGTTAATTAATTAAGGAGGTAATGAAGTTGAAGTATATGATAGGGGTTGATGTTGGAGGAACTTTTACAGACATTTCCTTATTAAATGTTGAAAAAAAAGAGCTTAATATCTTAAAAGTTCGTTCAACAGTAGATGATCCTTCTTTAGCTATAGTAGAAGGAATAGATGAAGTATTAAAAACAAATAATGTTGATTATAGTCAAGTAACCTATCTCGCCCATGGTACAACTGTAGCAACCAATACGTTAATAGAAAGAACTGGAGCAAAAACAGCTTTAATAACTACAAAAGGATTTAAGGATCTTTTAGAAATTGGAGATCAAACAAGGCCAGGTTTATATAATTATTTTATACAGAAACCTGAAATGCTTATACCAAGTGGTTGGAATCACGAAGTTAGTGAAAGACTTCTTTATAATGGGGACATATATAGTCCTTTAGAAGAAAAAGAGGTAGGAAATATAGTAAAAGTACTAAAAGAGAAAGGGGCTGAATCTGTTGCAGTTTGTACTCTTTTCTCTTATCTCAATCCTATTCATGAGAAAAAAATTGTAGAAATAATAAAGGAATTATATCCAGATATATATGTTTCAGCATCACACAATTTAGTCCCTGAGTTTCGGGAATACCCACGAATGAGCACAACAGTACTTAATGCATATTTAGGGCCAATTATGAAATCTTATGTTAATAATTTTAATAATTCTATAAAAGATATGGGAATTAAAGTAGAACCATATGTCACACAATCGAATGGGAGTATTATTTCGATTTCGGAAACCATTGATAGTCCTATACGTACCGCTGTATCAGGTCCTAGTGCTGGAGTTATAGCTGCAAACCATGTTGCTCAGTTGTGTGGTGTAAAAAATATTATTACATTTGATATGGGTGGAACTAGTGCAGATGTTAGTCTAATAGAAAATGGTGAGTTTGTTTTATCGACAGATAGAAAGATAAATGGATTTCCTGTAAAAACACCAATGATTGATATTGATACAATTGGTGCTGGTGGAGGAAGTATTGCCTGGTTAGATGGAGGTGGAGCACTTAAAGTTGGTCCCCAAAGTGCAGGTGCAAAACCAGGGCCAGCTGCTTATAATAAAGGTGGAGAAAAGCCTACTGTCACAGATGCAAATGTAGTATTAGGCCGACTTAATCCTGAGTATATACTTGGGGGTAGAATGGAGATCAGGGCTGATTTGGCAGAAAAATCTATTAAAGATCATTTGTCATCTTTAACTAAGATGAATCCAGTTGAGGCAGCAGCTGGTATTATTGCTGTTGTGAATTCTAATATGGTACGTGCAATTAGGGTTATTTCAGTTGAGCGTGGTTATGACCCCCGTGAATTTGCTCTTGTTTCTTTTGGAGGTGCTGGTTCTCTGCATGCCTGCGCAGTAGCTAAAGAATTGGGAATTAAAGAAATAATAATACCTTCTTCACCAGGAATTTTCTGTTCTATTGGTTTACTGGTAGCTGATATAAAATATGATTATGTAAAATCCAAAATCATGTTGGCAGAAAAAAATAATATTAAAGAAATAAATGAGATATTTAGTAAGATGATTTCTCAAGGAAAGAAAATGTTAGATAAAGAAGGGATTTTTGAAGAAAACCGGGAGTATATTCTTACTATTGATGCAAGATATAAGAGGCAAAATTATGAACTTCAACTTGCTATTCCAGAGGAAAAATTAGACGAAGAAATCCTCAATGATATTAAGGGTCAATTTCATAAAGAGCATATGAAAAATTATGGATATTTTGATGAGAATCAGCCGATAGAATTGATAAATTATAGGGTCAATGCCATTGGAAAAACTCCCAAACCAGATATGCCCAAATATCCTATAAAAGATTCTCTTAATCCACCAATTCCTAATGCTAATAGGCAGGTTTATTTTGATGAAAATAAAGGGTTTGTAGAGTGCCCGATTTATACAAGAGATGATCTTGATGCTGGTCATGAAATATTTGGGCCTGCGGTAGTTGAACAAATGGATACCACAATTCTAATCAACCCAGGCTGGAATGCTAATGTTGATGAGTATTTAAATATTAATTTAAACTATGGGGGTGTAGAAAATGAGCAAAAAAAATAATGCAGACCCAGTAACAATAGAGATTATTGGTAATTTACTTCTTTCAGTAGCAGAAGAAATGGGAGCGGCTCTTATCAGGAGTGCCTACTCAAGTAACATTAAAGAGAGGAAGGACTGCTCTACAGCGATTTTTGATGCAGGGGGAAATATGGTTGCTCAAGCTGAACATATACCTATGCATTTAGGTTCAATGCTTACAATAATCGAAGAAATATATAAAAAATACCCCAGGAATGAACTGGAAGCTGGAGATATGTTTATAGCAAATGACCCTTATACTGGTGGAGGAACTCATCTGCCAGATATTACTGTAGCTGCTCCAGTATTTTCAAAAAATAAGTTAATTGCTTGGGTTGCTAATATTGCTCATCATTCAGATGTAGGCGGGAAAGTGCCTGGCAGTACTTCAGGAGACGCAGTAAGTATCTTTCAGGAGGGTATTAGGATATTACCAGTTAGGTTTTGTAAAAAAGGTGAG
Source organism: Iocasia fonsfrigidae (assembly GCF_017751145.1). Taxonomy (GTDB): domain Bacteria; phylum Bacillota; class Halanaerobiia; order Halanaerobiales; family DTU029; genus Iocasia; species Iocasia fonsfrigidae. Next base: position 2,660,298 of record NZ_CP046640.1, on the reverse strand, counting down.
ATAATTAAAGAAATACGAGATATGATTCTAATTAATTGTCGTACACCAGAAGAAAGAACAGGTGATTTGCAGGCACAGGTTGCTGCAAATAAAGTAGGTGTTAGTAGAATTTTAGATGTATATAAAAAATATGGAGAAGATTTTAAGATATATACAAAGGAATTATTAGATTATACTGAAAAACGATTAAAAACGGCTATTAATAAAGTGCCAGATGGGATATATAGTTTTAAAGACTACATGGATAATGATGGTATAAATTACGAACCGATTCCTATAGAGGTGGAGATTACTGTAAAACAAGATCATATTACTTTTGATTTCTCTAAATCCAGCCAACAGGTAGATGGTCCTATAAATGTAACGATGAATGGTCTTTTAGCAACAGTGTTTTACTCATTAAAAGCCCTCATAGATTCTGATATACCATCTAATTCGGGTATTTATAGAGTGTTTGATGTTATTGTTCCAGATGGATTAATAATAAATTCAGTATCTCCAGCACCTGTGGGGGAACGGATAGATACCTGTATGAGGGTGGTAGATGTTATTTTGGGTGCTATGGCAGATGCTATTCCTCAAAGGGTTATAGCTGCATGTAATAGTGCTTGTACAACTGCAACTTTTTCCGGTATAGACCCTAGGACAAATGAATTTTTTGTTTACCTAGAGACCATAGGAGGTGGACTAGGGGCAAGTAGTAGTTTAGATGGTATGAATGGGGTTCAGGTTCATCTGACAAATACTTCTAATTTGCCCATAGAGGCATTAGAAATAGAATATCCTTTAATGGTTGAAAGGTATTCTCTAAGAAAAGATTCTGGTGGTGCAGGTAAATATCGAGGAGGTTTAGGTATTAGAAGAGACATAAAAACATTGGCAGATAATATAACTTTTTCTGCCCTAGCAGATAGACAGGAAATTGCCCCCTGGGGATTAAAGGGAGGCCATTCTGGTAAAAGTGGTGCATATTATCATATTTATGCAGATAAGAAAGTGAAATTAGGTTCTAAAACTTCGGATGAAAAACTTAACAAAGGTGATGTTATTAGTGTTCAAACCCCTGGCTCTGGAGGATATGGGGATCCTAAAGATAGAAAGAAAGAAAAAGTAATCAAGGATTATATTGAAGATAAAATCTCACCAGAAAACGCAAAAAAGTATTATAATTTGGAATTAAACTAAAACATATAGTTGAGGAGATGATTAATATGCGGAATTTGGATATTAACTATAAAAAAAATCTCAAAATGGTATTAAAGGGTTATCAGGAAATAGTTCAAAAAATAAAAAAGGTGGTTTCAAGGGATTTCAAAAATATAAATTTAGTTGGTTGTGGGGCTAATTATTCCCAAATGCTAACAATAAAATATATTTTTGCTGGTTTAATTAAAAATATTAATTGTAATGTCTATCAAGCAGGGGAATATGACCGTAAAATTCCCATAACGATAGATGAAAATAGTCTAGTAATCGGGATGTCTCATTCAGGTAATACTGCTGAAGTATATAATTCATTAAAAAAATCAAAAGATCAAAAAGCAAAATTATTGGCTATTTCCAGTAATGAAGAGTCTAAAATAGCTCAGATTGCTGACTTACATTTTCAATATCCTGATGGCGAGCAGATGTCAGAATTAAAATTACTATTTTTGTCGATTATTACTTTTGCTGTTGCTGAAGTAATGGAAAATCCATTGCCTGAAGAACTGAAGGAAGGATTATTCGAATTACCCGAATTATTAGAAGAAGCACATCAGCTTTATAAAGATGGGGCTCTCAAATTTGCGGAAGATTGTGCAGACAAAGATATGATATATACAATAGGTTCAGGACCAACTATGGGAGCTGCTTTTGCTTTTGGAAACTGTAAATTGATGGAGATGCAATGGAAGGATGCTTCTGTATTAAACGCATGCAATTTTTTTCATGGACCTTTAGAAGTAGTTGATGATAATCATTACTTTCTTCTGTTTGCTGCAGGAGATAAGCAATCAGATTATGTTCGTAGGATTGAAGAATACTTAGCATATAAAAAGGCTAATTATTATTTTGTTGATGCCCTTGATGTGTATTCTGGTAATTCTAGTTTAGTAAAAGAATATTTAACACCTTTTTTACTATGGCCTGCACTAACAATATATGCCTGGGCACTTGAAGAAAAAACTGGTCATAATTTAGATATTAGAAGAAATATGGGTAAAGAAGGAACAGGTTATATCTGGGAATAATATATCAATTGATAGTATAAAAACCTTAATTTGTAACTAATTATCTCCTCCTAATATTTAGTAATAATAAAAAAGTATAAAACGAAAAACAATAAAGACAACATATAACTTAATAGAACAAATAGAGATGAATTATATCGTAAAGAATTGTTATGGATAAAGAGATATGATAATATTTAATTAAGTAATTTTCAAATTAAAGTTTAGGAGGAGAATAATTATGTTAAAACAATCAGGTGTAGAACCACTTTATGTGCAATTGAGGGAGATAATTACTACTAAAATTGAGAGGAATGAATTAAAACCTGGAGACCAAATTCCAACTGAAGCCTATTTAACGAAAAAGTATGGAGTAAGTAGAATTACTGTAAGGAAAGCAATACAAGATTTGGTGGATGATGACATATTAATTAGAAAACAGGGGAAAGGGACTTTTGTTGCTGTTCCTAAGATTGAAAGGGAACTGATTACAGTTAATAGTTTTAGTAAGCGGATGAGTGAAAAGGGATTTATTCCAGGGGCCAAGGTATTAAGTAAAGAACTTATGGAGCCAAGCCCTACTATCTGTAAGTTTTTACAGGTTGAGAAAAACGCTGAAGTTATAGCTATTCAGAGGTTAAGGTTTTTAGATAAGGAACCTGTTGCTATTGAAAAATCATATATACCATATGAAAGTTATCCCCTTGTTTTAGAAGCTAATATCAACATAGGCTCACTATATAAATTCTTAGAAGAGGAATACAATGTAAATCCAGGAAAATCGGAAAAAACCCTGGAGATAATAAAGTGTAATGAATTTGAGGCTAAACATTTAAATATTAGTGTAGGTGAACCACTGTTTTTATTAACAGGAGCAATTTATACAGATGATAATCGTTCTATTGAATATGTGAAAACTGTATTTAAGGGAGATCGTTTTAGATTTAAAGTATAAGTATAATGGGGGCAGAGAGTAATAATTATGAGTAATGCTATAAAGGTTGCCGGTGTAGGGGATAATACTGTTGATATTTATATTGACAGTAAAGAAGGTTTCCCGGGAGGAAATTGTGTGAATTTCTCTGTTTTTGCTCAAAGATTAGGGGTCGAAGCTAGTTATATTGGTGTCTTGGGAAAAGATGAAAATGGGAAAATATTAAGTCAAGCATTGCAAAATGAAGGAGTTAATCTTCAAAGAATTAGGTTTAATGAAAAAGAAAACGCTTATACTTTTGTTAGACACGAGAAAAATGATAGGGTTTTTATAAAAAGTGATCCCTCTACTTCTCAAAGCTTAAAGATCGAAAAGGAAGATTTGGATTTTTTGAATGATTATGATTTAATCCATAGCAGTATTTATAGTAAAATAGAAATTTATTTATCTGATTTAAATAATTTAGGATGTAAAATTTCATATGATTTTTCAAATAAGTTTAGTCCACAAATAATAGACGAGGTATTGCCTTGGGTTGATTATGCTTTCTTTTCCTGGTCTGGTAGGGAGGAAAAAGACATAATTAAATTCTTAAGAAAATGGACAAGCTTACATGGAACAGAATTGGTCATTACTAATGGATCAAATGGCTCATATGCTCTAGTAAATGGTGATTTAATACATGTCCCTGCGGAAAAAATTAAACCTCTGGATACTATGGGTGGGGGAGATGCTTATATTAGCAATTATTTGATATGTAGGTTACAAGAAAAACAAATAGAAACATCAATGAAAGAAGCTACCAAATTTGCTGCAGAAAGCTGCCTTCATAAAGGGAGCTTTGGTTATAAACATGTTTATCAGAAAATTCCTGGGTTGAAATAAATAATGGAGAGGGGGTGAAAAGTGGTTAGAAGATTAGAGGTTAGATAGGTTTGCTAATAACAAAGAAAATAACTAATAAGGAGGAAATTTACAATGAAAAAAAGTATGATTATTTGTTTAACTGCAATTTTTGTTTTGACATTAGTCATAGGTGTTGTGGTACAAGCTGATGAGAAGCCTATCAGGGTCAGGATGGCCACTTCTTATTATGAAAACCATCATTTTGGCCAAAAGATGAAATGGATAGCTAAAGAACTTGAAGAAAGAAGTAACGGCAGATTTAGGTGTGAATTATTTTTTGATGGTTCGATTGGTGGTGAAAAAGAACTATTAGAGGGTATTTTATTGGGGGATATTGATTTAATGCCAGGAGCAGGTGGTGTATTATATCACTATGTACCAGAACTTAATGTTGGAGAACTACCTGGTTATGGTTGGAAGGATTCAGCTGAGGTAAGGAAAGTTATCAGGGGTTATTTTCCCCAATTTCAAGAGGTTGCGGCAGAAAAGGGTTTTATGCTTGTTGGAGTAGATGCAACAGATTTTACAGGGATTATGTATAAGGAACCATTTGATTCTTTAAGTGACATCAAAAATGAGAAATTTAGAGCTGTTAATAGTGATTATTCAGTAAATCTTACTAAGCTATTTGGAGCCATTCCTGTACCATTAGCTTATTCAGAGGCTTATATAGCATTTCAACAGGGTTTGGTTGAAGGTGCCTTAATTGCTCCCTCTATTGCAGTTCAACCAAATTGGCAGGAAGTTCTTCAAGCCTACTGGGATTTAAAAATAATTCATGCTACTACTTGGACGGTTACAAGTACAAAGTTTTATGAAAGGCTACCTAAAGATTTACAGGAAATTTTTATAGAAACAATTCAAGATGCAGAAATAGTTAATCTGGAAGAAGCTAAAAAAACATATGAACAGGCAAAATCAAAAATGATTGAAGATGGAGTAACATGGTATGATAAAGGTGATATTTCTGTTGATGGTGATATAGATAAGAAACTATTTGGGTTCCGTGATGATTTTATGAAGGAAAAAGGTAAAGATGTATATGATTTTTATACAAAATGGTTAAAATATGTAGAAAAAACTACTGGGAGAAAGCAGTTATAGTAATTTGTAAAATAAAAATTAAGGGTCCGGCTATAAAATCCGGACCTTTAAGAAAAAGGTGGTATTATATTTATGGAAAATAGGATTGAAAAATATTATAGAATTTCCAAATGTCTATTGGAAATAGTTTCTGTAATGTTATTTGTTTGTGTTATTTTTTTTCAATCTCTAAATATTTTTTTTCGCTATACTAATATTGCTGGTTCTATTATTTGGGTGGAAGAACTTACTAGATATTCATTTATATGGATTGCTTTTCTGCTCTGGCCCCTTGCCGATAGAGGTGATGCTCATTTCAGGGTAGATATTTTTCCAAATAAACTAAATGAGAAAAAGAAATTATATTTTGATATTTTTATTGATGTACTTGCCCTGTGTTTTGCTATTATAGTAATATGGTCATCTTTTAAATATATACCAGTTACCATGCTTTATCGTACAGATTCTATTTCCTGGCTTAAAATGGGTATGGTATATTTGGTAATACCGATAGGTCTTACCTTGCTTTTTGTTGAGAGAATATTAATGATATTTAAAAAAATAAAAAAAGTTTCGGAGAACAGTGATTGATTTTTTAAACATAGTAACTAATTTAAAGGGGGATATAATATGGGAGTAATTCCAATATTATTTGTAATTATGTTGTTTTTAATTTTTATTGGGGTACCAATTGTCTATAGTGTTGGGATTTCAGCAATCTGGATTATTATAAATAATGATTTTGTTAATTTGACTATTTTACCCAGTAGAATGTTTAAGGGAATAGATTCTGTTACTTTAGCTTCGATCCCATTTTTTCTACTTGCTGCTGAATTGTTATCTAAAGGCAGTATAATAAAAAGAATTATTAATTTTTCTAGTTCTTTAATTGGACACCTAAAAGGAGGGCTTGCCCATGTTAATATTTTAGCCAGCATATTTTTTTCTGGTGTTCAGGGGACTGTTACAGCAGATAGTGCTGCAATCGGAGGACTACTAATACCAGCTATGAAAGAAGATGGGTATGATGATGATTTAAGTGTTGTTGTTACTGCAACATCATCCTGTATTGGACCAATTATTCCTCCTAGTGTATTGATGATTATCTATGCAATTTTGACAGAAACCTCAGTAGCAGATTTATTTATTGGTGGTGCTATCCCAGGAGTTATTTTGGGTATAGCATTGATGGGTATTACTCATTACTGGGTTATGAAGAGGGGATATCAACCATATCGTCAAAAAAGGGCTTCATTTAAAGAAATTATTACTTCTTTTATACAAAGCTCTCCAGCTATGATAGTACCATTGTTTATTGTTTTAGGTCTGGTTTTTGGGGTAGTAACCCCTACTGAATCAGGTATATTGGCATGTCTGTCCGCTTTAATTATATCTGGTTTGATTTATCGTGAACTTACGATAGTTAAAATTATTGACGCATTAAAGAGTACTCTATATTCCACAACAGTTATCTTGCTTATTATTTCTATTACGACAGTTTTTTCAGAGATTCTTGTTCGTCAATTTTTTGCTCAAAAATTGACTGGCTTTATCTTATCAATTACCAATAATCCAACTGGAATACTTTTCTTAATGGCAGTTATAGTATTTATTTTGGGAATGGCCATAGATACTAATCCATTATTAGTTATGTTAGCCGCTCCTTTATATAAAGTGGGTACATTTGTTGGTATAGATCCGATACAATTAGGTGTAGTACTGGTAATGACTGCACTTATAGGGACTATAAGTCCTCCAGTATCATTGTTAGTATGTATAAATTGTGGTATTGCAAAAATACCAGTATCAAGAACTTATAGAATTATCTGGTCTTATTTATTAGTTATGATGTTAATTGTTTTTTTAGTAATATTATTCCCTTCTATTATTACCTGGTTACCAAGTATTTCATAAAAAAGGAGTATAACAATGTTTCACCCCATTGAAATTACTGATCGAGTTATTTTTTGGAGCCAGAGGCAGCAGTTAAAAAAAGTATTGAACAAATAATGGAAAGCTTATAAGATATATATTTTTTAAGTAAGATATGTATAAGGGGGCATAGATTAATGATAAGTAAAAAGGGTACAGTTGTACTCGGGGTTATAGGGGCTGATGTTCACGCTATTGGTAATCAAATATTAGAATATGCTTTAAGGGAAGCTGATTTTAAGGTTATAAATATTGGGGTTATGGCTTCACAAAAAGAATTTGTTCAGGCAGCTATTGAGACAGGAGCAGATGCAATTTGGGTTTCATCCTTATATGGGCATGGGGAAATGGATTGCCGTGGTTTGCGTAATAAATGTTGTGAAGCAGGGATAGGAGATATTCTTATTTATGTAGGTGGAAATTTGGTTATTGGTAAGCAAAATTGGCAAGAAACAGAAAAGTTATTTAAAAATATGGGATTTGATAGGGTTTATCCACCTGGAACACTTCCCGGTGTATCAATAAATGATCTTTTAGAGGATCTGAAATTATCTAAAGGTGATAAAAAATGAGGACAGCTTTGTTAATTGATATAGGTAGTACTTATACCAAAACAACATTACTTGATATTGATAGGGCAAGAGTACTCAATAATAGTCAGGCTTATACAACAGTTGAAACTGATATAAATATTGGTTTAAAAAAGGCTCTGAAAGATATTAATGGCTGGGAAAGGGCTGAATATAAGTTGGCCTGTAGTAGTGCTGCTGGTGGTTTGAAAATAATTGCTATTGGATTGGTACCTGAACTTACAGCTGAAGCAGCTAGACGGGCGGCTTTGGGGGCTGGAAGTAGGGTTTTAAAGACATATAGCTATCAATTAACAGAAAAAGATATAGTTGAGATAATAGAATTAAAGGCAGATATTATTCTGCTAGCAGGTGGTACAGATGGAGGTAATACCGAAGTTATCATAGATAATGCTCAAAAGATAGCAGAAAGTTCTTTATCACAAGCTATTATTGTTGCTGGCAACAGGGTCGCAAGTGAAAGGATTAAAAAAATATTTAAGAGAGCTGGTAAAGAATTTTATATAAAAGAAAATGTAATGCCAAACCTAGAGGAATTAAATATTAAACCAACTCAAGAACTGATTAGAAAAATATTTTTAGATAAAATTATATATGCTCGTGGTTTAAATAGAGTAAATGAATTTATAGATGGTATTATAATGCCTACACCGGCAGCGGTACTCAAAGCAGCTGAAGTATTAGCTGACGGTTGTGAAGAAGAAGAGGGTTTAGGGAAATTAATGGTAATTGACATTGGAGGAGCTACAACAGATGTTCATTCTGTTGCTAATGGTAAACCTGAAAAGGCTGGTGTTAGTTGGCGTGGTCTTGAGGAACCATATGCCAAAAGGACAGTTGAAGGTGATTTAGGTATGCGTTATAGTGTTCTCTCTTTAGCAGAGACTATTGGTGAAGAAAAAGTCAGATTAGAACTAAATAAAAAAGGCTATAATATTTCTGCTGATAAATATAAAGAGATGATTAAGCATCGTAGAAGTGAAACTGAATTTATACCGAATAATGAAAAAGAAAGGGTATTAGATAATATATTCGGTCGTAATGCTAGTTGTATTGCTGTCAGTAGACATGTAGGGCATTTGAAAACTGTATATACTCCACTAGGTCCTAGTTATATTCAGGAGGGCAAAGATTTAACTAAAATAAAATATCTTATAGGTACTGGGGGGATAATTGTCAAAAATGAAAATCCGGCCTTTATTTTAGAAGGTGCTTTATATTCTAATCAGGATAATTCTGAGTTGTTAGCGCCAATAGGTCCTGTTATTTTAAAGGATTCAAAATACCTTATGGCAGCGGCTGGTTTATTAGCAGAATTAGAACCAAAAGTAAGTATAAAAATCATGAAAAATTATCTAGAAAAAATTTAAGTTTGGAGGGGGATTAAATGCAGGTTAAGAATAAGAAGATTGATAAAGAACTTTTTCTTAAAGAACGTCAAGAAGTCTTGAAAAGCTGGTCAACTGGTAAAGAGGTTGACATTAATGAAGCAGTAGAATTCCATAAAAATATGCCAGAGAATAAGATAATGGTAAATAAATTAATTGATGCTAAAAACAACAATAAAACCCTAATACAACCTAGGGCTGGTGTAGCTCTGGTTGAAGCACATATTGATCTTCTCAAATTTTTATTGGAAAAAGGGGAAGCTGATCTTTTACCTACAACAATAGATAGTTATACTAGGCAAAATCAATATCAAGAAGCAGAACAGGGGATTAAAGAAAGCTATGAAACCCGACGTTCTATGTTAAATGGTTTTCCTGCTGTAAATTATGGGGTTAAGGAGTGTCGTAAGATTATTGAAGCTATTGATGCTCCAGTAGAAGTGCGACATGGCACTCCTGATGCTAGATTATTAGCAGAAATAACATTAGCTGGTGGATTTACAGATTTTGAAGGTGGAGCTATATCATATAATATTCCTTATGCTAAGAAAGTATCATTAGAAGATACTATTCAATACTGGCAATATGTTGATAGATTAGTTGGATATTATTATGAACACGGTATAAAAATTAATCGTGAACCTTTTGGCCCCCTTACTGGAACATTGGTACCCCCGGCTATATCCCATAGTGTAGCTATTTTAGAAGCTTTATTAGCAGTAAAACAGGGTGTTAAATATGTGAGTTTAGGATATGGTCAGAACGGTAATCTTATTCAAGATATTGCAGCTATTCAGAGTTTAAAAGAACTTGCTGAGAAATATATATGTGATGAAGGTTATGATGATATTGAGATAACTACAGTGTTTCATCAGTGGATGGGTGGTTTTCCACAGGATGAGGCGAAGGCTTTTGCAGTAATATCATGGGGGGCAACTGCTTCTGCTTTAAGCAAAGCCACAAAAGTTATAGTAAAATCGCCTCATGAAGCACTGGGTATACCAACAAAAGAAGCAAATGCCTCAGGTCTAAAAACAACTAGACAGATTATAAATATGCTTAGAGACCAGAGTATAGAACAAACCAAAAACATGGATATTGAAAGGGAAATAATTATTGAAGAAACTATTGCTATTTTAAGTAAAGTTAAGGAACTGGGTGATGGTGATTGGGCAGTTGGTATAGTAAGAGCATTTGAGGCCGGTGTTTTAGATATTCCTTTTGCCCCTAGCCAATATAATTCAGGAAAAATTTTACCAGCTCGTGATAATAAAGGAGCAGTTCGCTTTCTTAATACCGGGAATCTTCCTTTTGATAATAAGATAAAAGATTTTCATGCTGATAAACTAAAGGAACGCGGATTTTATGAAGAACGTGATGTAAGTTTTCAAATGGTTGTTGATGATATTTATGCTATTAGTAAAGGTATGTTAGTGGGAAGACCTAAGTAATCCTGATTTTCAATTTAAATTTATAATAAATTGAGGTGAATTATGAAACAAATTAAAAATGTAATTGCTTCCCCAGGGTTGACAGGTTTTTTCTTTGATGACCAGGCAGCGATTAAAAATAATGCAGTTGAAGATGGTGCAACATACTATGGAAAAATTGAAACCCCTGGTTTTAGTAATATTAGGCAGGCGGGTGAATCAATTTCAATTATGCTTATTCTTGATGATGGCCAAGTTGCATATGGTGATTGTGCTGCTGTCCAATATTCTGGAACAGGTGGAAGAGACCCTTTGTTTCTGGCCAAGGAATTTATCTCTATAATTAATAAAGAAATTGCCCATTTATTGATTGGTAAGGATTTAAAAAGTTTTAAATCCTTGGCAGAATTAGTTGATAATTATTCTAAAAATGGCTGTAAACTACATACCGCTATTCGATATGGTGTTACTCAGGCCCTTCTTGATGCAGTTGCTAAGGCAAAATATTGTACCAGAACAGAAGTTGTCCTTCAAGAGTATGGTCTAAAAAGCATTTTAAAACCGATACCTATTTTTTGTCAGACTGGTGATGACAGATATTTGAATGCAGATAAAATTATTATTAAACATGCTGATGTTTTACCTCATGGTTTAATAAATAATGTTGATGCAAAACTTGGGAAACATGGTGAAAAACTACTGGGTTATATTAAATGGTTGAAGGAGAGAATTAAAAAGATAGGTGATGAAAACTATGAACCTATTTTTCATGTGGATGTTTATGGAACTATTGGTTTAGCATTTAATAATAATTTAGAAGAAATGGTAGATTATTTGCTTGATTTAGAAAAAGTATCCTCTCCTTTTAAGATAAGGATAGAAGGACCTGTTGATGCAGGCAGTAAAACAGAACAGATAAAGAGTTTAAAGCTTTTAAGAAATAGCTTAAAAGAATCTAATAGTAGTGTGGAAATTGTCGCTGATGAATGGTGCAACTCTCTGGAAGATATAAAAGATTTTGTTGATGCTGAAGCCGCTGATATGGTTCAAATTAAAACCCCTGACCTGGGAGGAATAAATAATATAATAGAAGCTGTCCTATATTGTAAACAACATGGTATAGGGGCTTACCAGGGGGGAACCTGTAATGAAACAGATCGTTCTGCCCAGATTTGTACTGATATAGCTTTAGCAACCAGGCCAAATCAAGTTCTTGCTAAACCAGGCATGGGAGTTGATGAAGGTTTAATGATTGTTTATAATGAAATGCAACGTATTCTAACTCTTTTAAAATATAAAGATAGTCAGGGGGTCTAAATATAATGGAAGAAATAAGAGTTTTAGCACCAACAGCGATTTTAGGATATGGTTTTCCTTTAGAATCATTTAATCGAGGTTTAAAATACAAGCCAGATATTATAGCAGTTGATGCTGGTTCAACTGATCCGGGTCCTTATTATTTGGGTTCGGGAAATTCTTTTACTGACCGAGAAGCTGTAAAAAGGGATTTAAGGATAATGATTAAAGCTGCTAAAGAATTAAATATTCCTGTTCTAGTTGGTACTGCAGGTGGTTCAGGTGGAAGGCCGCATCTTGAATGGTGTAAGGATATTGTAGTAGAAATAGCTCAAAAAGAAGGACTGAACTTAACTGTTGCTTTAATTAATGCTGAGTTTGATAAAGATTATATAGTCGATCAATATAATAGAGGTAATATAGAACCTTTATATCCAGTAGCACCATTAGATCTCAATGAGATCATAAGTTCGACTAGAATTGTTGGACAAATGGGAATAGAACCAATTATAAAAGCCCTTGACAGGGAAGTAGATGTAATTTTAGCAGGAAGGGCATATGACCCCACTGTTTTTGCGGCACCGGCAGTTAAAGCAGGTTTTCCGGAAGGGTTATCACTGCATATGGGGAAAATATTAGAATGTGCTAGTATTGCTGCTGATCCTGGTAGTGGTAGTGATTGTATGTTAGGGATATTAAGTAAAGATTCGTTTATATTAGAACCTTTAAATAAAAAACGAAAATGTACGGAAACTTCTGTAGCTGCTCATACCCTTTATGAAAAAAGTAATCCCTATGAATTATTAGGTCCTGGAGGGATAATAGATTTAAGAGAAACTAAATTTAAACAAATAGACAATAGACGGGTTGAAGTAAAGGGCAGCCGCTTTGTCAAAAATGAAAAATATACTATAAAACTTGAAGGGGCTAAGATGATTGGTTATAGAACGATTTCTATTGCTGGTACTAGGGACCCTATTATGATAGAGCAAATTGATTCAATTATTGCTGATGTTAAAGAAATGGCTAAGGAAAATTTTGCTAATATAAAGGCGGAAGATTATCAACTTTTTTTCAGAGTCTATGGAAAAAATGGAGTAATGGGGGATCTTGAACCAAAATCAAAACTATTGTCCCATGAATTGGGAATAATAATTGAGGCTATAGCATTAACCCAGGAGTTGGCTAATACCATTTGTAGTTTTACTCGTTCAGCTATGCTACATTATGGTTATGATGGAAGAATTGCAACAGCAGGTAATTTAGCGTTTCCCTACTCACCATCTGATATAAAGACTGGGGAAGTATATCAGTTTAATATCAATCATTTACTGGAAATAGATAATCCAGTAGAGGCTTTTCCTTTGGAAATTATTAAAGTTGGGGGAGAAAATGATGGGTAAACCAATAATTGAGTATGCAGAAGTAATTAGAAGTAAAAACGCTGGCCCCTATGAATTAACTTTTGATATAATATTTAAAGATAGAAAAATTTATGAAAGAGTTAAAGAAAACAAGTTAATTAATAAAAATTTAATTAGTCGACTCTATGGTATAGAAAAGGACCAAATAAGTTCTATAATTTTTTTTGAACCAGCTCGTGCCGTGAAAATCACGATAGTACGGCCATTATCTGCAGGAGCCCCTGGTGAAAGGGATGTATATGGTGCTCAACAACATGTCCCTTTACTTAGTATTGAGATATAGATTTAACCGAATGTTTTTTAAATAAACAATTCAAATTAGAGGAGAAGATATAAATGTGATTTTTTTATAATTATAGTAGAGTTGTAATCTAAATCATTGTATATATTACTCCTCTATAATATGTATTTGTATTATTTGAACAGTAATTTCATAGGTAACTATGTTGAGAAGAGATGATTTTAATGAGGCAGATAAATAAAGATGAGATTGTAGCAGCTAGCCTCATTACCAGTAGCTGTTTAACTGTCATGCGGCCAGACAGTAATCAATGATGGTAATGACCTCTATAGAGATGGGGTGAAAGCATATTGCTCAAAGGAGGAAATAAACAATATTTAAAAGGTACTTAATTTAAATTGACTGTGTTCTGTTCCGACAAAACCAGTCAGTAAAAAGAGATTTTGCTTGGTATCAATTTTAAATTCTGGTAATAATCTATATCCTTCAAGTTCTCCAGTTCTATGCAAATGTATTCTTGGTCCTGTACATAGATACTTAAAATCTCCTATTTTAATATGTTTGTCATCAACATAGCTTACTTTTTCATTTTTTTTAATATGTTCTTTGACTTCCTGTTCGATTTCTTTGATAGAAAAATCAGGTTTATCTTCAAATAATAAAACAAATCCACTTTTGACATCACTATGTAATGGAGGTCTGGGATAGCCTCTTTTTTCTATTGCCATGGCAGTTAAATCCTCAGCAGTATGTGCCATCCGACGATATTTTATAGATTTAAAAACAATGTCAGCTATTTCTTTAGAATAAGGTCCAAATACCCCAGGTCTTGTTACTATTACTTCTTCACCAATTCCAATTAGCATTTCTGGTGATATATTGAGATGATCTTCTAGTAAATTATAGTGTTCGACAATTACTCTTCGCTCATTTTTTATAGCGTATTCAATTGCTTCGGCTAGTTGCCAGGGTTGTTTAAACGCAGTTTCAAATCGCATGTCAATATGATAAGTATGGCTATTAGGTTTACCATCTTGATAATCGCTAAATATGGGAAGAGGTCTCATATTAATTCCTTCATCATCATTTGTGAGAATTAACCCGGGAAACATTCCTTTAATTAATAAAGATTTACCAGCTCCAGCATCGCCGATTAACCCTATTAATTGATCATTAGAAGATAAGTAAAATTGAGAGATGTTGTTTCCTAAAGAAAGGAGTCTATCTTTCCCCCTTGGTGCATAATAAACTGAGTGTGCAAAACTATTAACCATAAAGTATTCTCCTATTTATTTTTTTTATGTAACAGCATCTTGTGTAATTAATTGACTTTAAGAATTTAAATAAAAATAATTATTGATTTTAATTATATTTTATTTTAAAAATAAAGTCAATCTATGAGTTGCTTTATAGTAGCTTATGATCATTCTAAAATATTAGTTTAACTCGCAAGTGTAACTAATTTTGAGATTGAGGGAGGAGAGTTGCATTAATTACTATTAATTACTATAATGCAGCTCAATCATTGAAATATAATAGTTGCAAGTACAACTATATTTTGCTATGATAAGCTATAGGATAGTTGCAGCTGCAATTAAAAAGAGGTGGAATTAATGTTAATTGATGCCCCAATTGGCAAATGGATTTCCAGGTTATATAAACACCATGAACAATTTATTGATGAAAAGCTTAAAGTCTACAATTTAAAACATAGTGAGGCTAATCTCCTAATGCATCTTTATAGAGACAAAGACGGTGTAAATCAGGAGGTGTTAACTGCTAATCTAGGGGTAGATAAGGCTACAGTTTCCCGGGCAGTTAAGGGTCTTTTAAAGAAGAGTTATCTCTTTCGTCAAAGGTCTCTTGAAGACGGTCGGGTAAACCTAATATTTCTTAGTGAAAAGGCAGAGGGGATTAAATTAATAGTCAGGAAGGTTTATCAGGATTGGTTTGATTTTATAATGGGCGATATTCCAGATAATGAGGCTAAAGTTATGTTGAGAAATCTTAAAAAAATGTATAATTTTGCGCAGAATGATTTATCCTGAAGGAAAGTGGGGAAGAATAATGGATAGGATATTAAAACAGGAAAAACTTATTGTAGTTACTATATTAATAATTACCCTTTTATTTGCCTGGCAGATACCCAATATAGAAATTAATAATGATATTGAGGTTTTCTTACCAGATAATCATATCTCCAAAATTACTAATAATGAAATTGAGTATATCTTTGGCGGCAATGATAGAATGGTAGTAGCCCTTAAAGCAAGGGATAATAAGTTATTTACCAGGGAAAACATATCATTAATTGCAGAATTAAGTGATAGAATTGAAGAGATTTCTGGGGTAGATGAAGTAACATCATTGAGCAAGGCAGATTATATAGAAGGTACAGCAGAGGGGATGGTAGTAGAGGAACTTGTTAAAGAAACTCCAGTTGATAATAATCAGATATATAATTTAAAGGAAGAACTGTTATCCTGGGACCTCTATAGGGATAATCTCTATAATAGTGACCTGAATGCAACACAGATATTGGTAAGTCTAAAGGATAATCTTAGAAATGAAGAAAAGGATCATATATATTATCAGCTTAAAGAGATCAGTAATAGCCCTGATTATAAAAATTTTGAAATTTATATTGCCGGGGCTACAGCGGTTAATGTCCTGATGGGTGATAAGATGATAGAGGATATTAAGTACCTCCTTCCTTTTATTGTTATTATTTTAGTAGTGGCCCTTTTCCTCTTTTTTAGGAAAATTTTTCCGGTAATTTTAACAATGGTGACAGTAATTATTAGTACAATCTGGGCTGTTGGGTTAATGGCCCTGTTAGGGGTAAATATGACCCTGGTTTCAACTGTAATACCAGTTCTGCTAATTGCAGTTGGCAGTGCTTATGGAATACATATCTTAAGTCACTATTATGATGATCTTATAGAAGAAGAGGGTATTATTTCTAGCCAAAGACACCGGGAGATAGTACTGGGAACAGTAAAACAGATCGGTAAACCTGTTTTTCTGGCTGGTTTAACAACTGTAGTGGGTTTTGGGTCACTGGCCAGTAGTCAGATTATACCGATTAGAAGTTTTGGAATATTTACAGCAATAGGGATTGCTGCAGCATTCTTAGTAGCCATTTTATTAATACCAGCCCTTTTATTACTAAAATTTGGTGAAGGTAAAGAGGTTTCAGCAGATCAATATCAAAGCAGGGGTCATTTTGAAACAGTAATTACCAGGCTTCATGAGTTATATGCTCAGAAGAGAATAAGTTTATTGATATTAATTGTAATAATTTTCTCTGTATCTCTAGTAGGTATCAGCAGGATTATTATTGATACCCCTCTTATAGAGATGTTTAAGGAAGATACTGAGATCAGGCAGGCAGACAAATTTATAAATGAAAATTTTAGTGGGACATCTCTAATGAATGTTATGATTGAAGGTGAGGGTCAGGGTAGTCTTACAGACCCGGAGATATTAAAAGGGATTGATGAACTGGAGCAATATTTGATGGAGAATATGACTGAGGTTGGTAAGGTGTCTTCCATAAGTGATTTTATTAAGAGAATGAACAGGGTTATGCATTACCCTGAAGAAGAGATAGAGCAGGGTGAAGATACTGTCCTTGATGAAGGGAGTGAAACTACCAGCAGCTTTTTTTCTGGGGGAAGTCAAGATAGTAAGGAAGAGAGTACTTCCAGTTTCTATAGTGAATCTATGGAAACAGATTCTGAAAGTATTTCCAGCTTTTATTCTGATGCAGGGAATGATAATAAAGGGGATGAAACTACCTCCAGTTTTTACAGCAGTGAACATGAATCTTCTCCTGCTGGGGAAAGTAGTCAAGAGGAGTTTGTTATAAACTCCGGGCCTGATAAGGAAAAACATATCAGTGAATATCAATTCATTGAGTTGTTAAATAAGAGTTTATTGAGGGCAGATAAACTAAATTTAAATGGAGAAGAACTGCTTGAACTTATCAAGAGAGAAATGAACTTTCAGGGGGCTGCCTATAATGAAATACCCTATGATTTAAGCAAATATCCTGCTGTGGATAAACAGGGGCTAAAGGATTTAGTTTCACAATACCTGCTTTTATATTCAGGTAGTCTTGATGATATGATTAATGACCAGTTAGAACCAGATAAGGCTCAGATTCTAATACAGCTTAATAGTCCCAGTAACCTGGTAGCAGCCAAAGTAAAAAAGGAAGTAAGTAAATATAGTCAGGAATATTTTCCAGAGGGATATAAGGTAAAGATATCTGGTAATGCTGATATGGCCCTGGCAGCTAATAATCTAATTGTACACAGTCAGACTATGAGTATAGTGATTTCCTTAATAATAGTTTTTATAATTGTTGCTATTTCATATAGGTCTATTCTGGCAGGACTTTATGGGATTATTCCTCTGACTTTTTCACTATTAATTAATTTTGCCTTGATGGGGTATACAGGAATAAAGCTTGATGTAGGGACAGCTATGGTTGCTTCAATTGCTATTGGAATTGGGGTTGATTATACAATACATTTCCTGGCCCGTTATCATTCAGAAAGGCAGAAGAGTAGTAATCTGTATCAGGTAACCAGAAAGACTTTGATTTCAACAGGTAAGGCCATTATTTTTAATGCTACATCAGTAGCAGCTGGCTTTATAGTGCTGCTTTGTTCCAACTTCTATCCACTGGTTTATCTGGGTTTATTAATAGCCCTGACAATGTTTACTTCATCACTGGCAGCATTGACAATTTTACCACTATTACTTAACATCTTTAAACCGGCTTTTATTTCTAAATAAGACGCATAAATAAAAAATCAGGAGGGATTAATAATGGGATTTAAAAAGAGTAGAAAAATTATCTTGATGTTGATGGTCTTTGTGCTGGGTATAAGTCTTTCAGCAGCGGCCTTGACTGGTAGAGAAATTATGGAAAAGGCAGATGAGAGAGAAACCGGTGATACTCAACATGCCTTAATGGGTATGGATTTAATAGATAAAAAGGGAGAGGTTAGCCCTAGGACTATTGAGGTCTGGGCCAAGGAATATGGTGACCCAGCAGATGACCTGAATAAAATGGTGATGGTATTTCATGAGCCTGCCTCTGTAAAAAACACCCGTTTTCTACAAATTGAAAATAAAGATAGGGATGATGACCAGTGGATTTACCTACCAGCCTTACAAAGAGTAAGGAGGATTTCGTCGTCCCAGGGTGGGGATTCATTTATGGGTTCTGATTTTACTTATGATGATATGGAATCAAGGAAAATAGATGATTTTACTTACAAATTACTTAAAGAAGAAAAACTGACAAAGTATGAATGCTATGTTGTTGAGGCCATTCCTAAGGATCCTGAAGAAGAGCAGTACCAGAAGACTATTTCCTGGATTAGTAAAGAACATTATATTCCCTTGAAAGTGGAGATGTATGACAAAGACAGTGGGAAATTAATTAAGTTGATGACAGTAGAAGAGAAGATTGAAAAGATTAATGGAATTTGGACTGTTTTCTCTACAACTATGGAGGATTTAGAGAGTGGTCATAAGACACAGCTTTATATTAAACAAAATAAGGGTAATTATTTACTTGAATATAATAAAGAGATTAGTGACAGGAGATTCACTCAGCAATTTCTGAAAAATGGAAAATAATAATCTGATGGGAAAGGTGGTAATATGCTTAAAAAAGCTTATCTATATTTCTCAATAACAGCCCTATTGATTCTGTTTTTTTCCTTAAGCATTATGGCCTTTGAGAGTGATAGTTTTTTTACAGAAGAAGAACAGGGACCAGAGTTTAGTTATTCAGGGGAGCTGTTCCCGGAATATAGATTATTTAATGATGATGATAATCAAGGGAATATTGACCTTGATCTTGAGCTAGCCTATCAGACTGATAATTATGATTTGAAGGCTTTAATTGATTATACTACTGGTGCCCGCAAAGAATTTGACCTGGCTGAGGCTTTTGTCCAATATTATGCTGGTGAATATCAAATACTTCTGGGTAAAAAAAGGCTTGTCTGGGGCAAAGGGGATAAGGTTCATGTAGTAGATCAGATTAATGCCGAAGATATGAGTGATTTTGTTAATCCTGATTATCTGGATAGGCAACTAGGGGAAGAGATGCTCAAGATAGACCGGTATTTCAGGGATGGTCAGGCCTTACTGGAGTTTGTTTATACCCCTGAATTTACGGCTCACAGACTGGCCGATGACTCTGATAGCGAACTGGGTAACTGGGTAATTAATCCCTTTGCCTCAGTTTCCCTGGAAGATATAAGCAGTTTAACTGGTTACAGCCAATCCAGGATTATCCATAAGGTGGAAGATGCCTTCCCTGATTATAATAATCAATTGGCTCTCCGGTTTACTGACAGCAGACAGGGGATAGATTATGGATTTACGTATTATCACGGCTATTTAAGGGACCCATCATATGATAAAGCTGTTTTACTGTCTGCTGTAGGTAATTCTGCACAACTGGATAGTGATAAGTTTGAAGAATTGTTAACAGCGGCAGACCTCCATTATGATGAGGTAGATATGCTGGGGGCTGAACTGGCCACCGTCTGGCGCACAATTAATACCAGGTTTGAGCTGGCTTATTTTAGGACAGATGATATCTCTGGTAATGACCCGGTAGTAAGAAATAATAAGATAGCCTGGGTTATTGGTGGTGATAGAGATTTAGCTATTAGTAATTTAAACCTAAATATACAATTAACTGGTGAAAAAATCCTGAATACTAATGAAATCAAGGATAACGGAATTAGTGACCAGGAATATAATGACGATGGAGATTATACAACAAATAGGTTGATTGTTAAGCTGGAAGATAGTTACCAGAATGAGACCGTTGTTCCAGAATTAACCTGGATATATAACCTGGAAGATGAGGATTATTCACTTGAGGGTAAGCTTGATTATAAATTACAGGATGATTTGCATTTAGAACTGGCTCATAAAATATTCTCTGGTGATGCAGGAACTACCTTTGGTCAGTTTAAAGATAATGATTTTACATCACTGGGTTTAAGGTATAGCTTTTAATTTGATATAAAAATAGTTCCCCCTGTTGTAATATTACAACAGGGGGAACTATTTTTTTTATCTACTATAGTATATTTTTCCTTTTTATGTTAAATAAATCCTGAATAATTTGAGTTCCTTCTTGTAGAATTCAAAACACTGATACTTTAGCACTAAAAAGGGTTAATTTTACAATTTCACATATTTATTTTACATTTATTTGACATTTTAAATTTATAATTATGACATAAAGATAGTTAATTAAACATAAATTGTAAAATTGTTTTAAAATTCAAGTATTGAAAGATAACAATATGTAATTTTGTCGTTAAACTTTTACAGGTATAAATTTGATATACAAAATTAATAAAAGGGGTGAATTAACTTGGATTGCCACCACTTGAAATCAGAAGACAAAAACATTAGAGATTTGGAAGAAATTAAAGAGTATAAAAATCGTTTAAAAGAAATGTCGAATATAAGATGGGATAGGGTAGAAGAAATAAAAAAGGCAATAAATAATGGTAAATACCATATTGATTCCAGGCAGATAGCTCGCAAGATGCTAGAAGTTTTAGATTGAAGGGGCAGGAGTGAGAATAGTGGGTGAAGAGGTAATTGAAAGATTAATTGAGATCCTTGAAGAAGAATATGAGTACTTAGTTGTCCTTAATCAACTGGTTCTGAAGAAAAAAAAAGCCATAATAAAGAATGATGTAGATAAACTAGCAGAACTATTGGGAAAAGACCGGGAAATACTTGCCGGAATTCAATCCCTGGAAAAAGACCGTTTGGAAATCATTTCTCAATTAAAAGAGATGTACAAGCTAAATAAAGAAGACTTAACATTTGTTGAGTTAAAAGATTCCTTACCTGATTTATGGCAAAAAGAATTATCTGTGATGAAGGAAAAGATGTTAAAAGTTATTGCAGATTTACATAAAGGAAATGAAAAAAACAGGGTATTAATAGCAGAAGCAGTTAAATTAAATGAGTTTTCTTTAGGAATCTTATTAAATATTTTGCAGCCGACAAATCAGACATATGATAAAAAGGTGGGGCTGGGGACTAAGGTTTCACAACATATATTAGATCAGCGGAGTTAAGGTATTAGCAATAGAATAGAAGCAGTAAAACAATATAATTGAGGGAGGCTAGTCTATGTCGAGTACATTTAGTGGTTTAAGCACTGTTCTTAGTGCTTTGCAGGCCCAACAAAAGGCTATGGAGACAACAGGTCATAATATTTCCAATGCCAACACAGAGGGTTACAGCAGACAGAGGGTGGTACTGACTGCCAGTGATGCCTATGCCTCTCCTGGTATAGCAACCGGGACAAGTGTTGGTCAGACTGGTACAGGCGTTGACATTGAGGCGATTGAAAGGATTACAGATGAGTTTATTAATCAACAAATTAATGAGGATAGTCAGGGACAGGCTTACTGGGAGAAGATTTTACAAGGCTTAACCCATCTTGAAAGTATTTTTAATGAATCTACGACATCAGAGTCAGGATTAGATGATGTTTTAAATGATTTTTGCGAAGCATTACAGGATTTAAGTAGTACCCCTGACTCAGAACATTTATCTGTCAGAAAAACTGTTCAAGAGACTGCTGAATTAGTGACTGATTCCTTTAATGCTATTTGTGAAAATTTATTAGAATATCAAAGCTCTTTAACTGAAGATATTAGTACTAATGTAGAGGAAATCAATTCTCTAACTAGTAGGATTGCAGCTTTAAATGAAGAGATAGTCAGTGTAGAAAATAGTGGTCAGGCAGCAAATGACCTCCGTGATTCAAGAGACCAGCTCTTAAAGGAACTCAATACATATGTTGATGTGCAGAGTTATGAGGATAGTCGGGGTAACCTCCAGGTCACCTTAGATGGGAATCTCCTGGTCAGTAGGGACAATTCCTATGATTTAACTGTTGAACAAACAGGTCAGAATGAGAGTCAGTTAATCTACGATTTAACTGGTAAAAAGGTCTCTGTTGATAGTGGTTCTTTGGCGGGAGTGTTGGAACTGCGAGATGAAATAGTTGCTGGTTTCCTGGATGATATAAATCAGATGGCAGAGTCTTTTGCTAAGGAATTTAATGCAGTACATCAAGAAGGATATGATTTAAACGGTGATAGTGGTGAGGACTTTTTTGTTATTAATAATCAAGAAAACGCAGCTATGGGTCTTAGTGTCAGTGAAACCATAGAAAATGATGTGAAAAAAATTGCTGCCGGTAGGTTTGAAGGGACCTATAGTGATAATACAGATGTGGCAACTGTTGATATTAGTGATTGTACTTTATTGGCAGATGGTTATCAGATAGAGATTGTTGAATCCACCACTATTCCAAGTGAGGTTGATTATACAGTTACAGATGCTGATGGTAATACCCTGACAAGTGGGACAGCCCAGGCGGGTGACACAATAGACCTGACTGCAGTAATTGGTGTTACACTTAATATCAAGAGTATTGGAGAGGCGACTATTTCCTTTGGGACCAGTGAGGGGAATGGGAATAATGCCCTGGCTTTAACTGATGTGATTGATGAAAATGAAATAGAGAGTTTAAATGGTTCATCTTTAACTGATTATTATGAGTCAATTATTGCTTCCATAGGAGTGGAGGGGGAAGAAGCAGAGCAGATGTTAGATAATCAGGAAGCACTCCTGGAACAGCTGGAAGAAGAACAGGCAAGTATTTCAGGTGTTTCCCTTGATGAAGAGATGACTAATATTATTAAGTTTCAGCAGGCCTATATAGCAGCTTCAACAGTAGTGACCACTATTAATGAAATGCTTGATGCCTTGCTTGCTATGGTTTAAATATAGGAGGTGTTATGTAAGTGAGAATCAGTAATAGTATGATTACAAATAAGGTTTTGGCAAATTTAAATAATAATTCGGAAAAGTTAAATGAACTATATGAACAGGCTGTTTCTGGCAAATTATTTGTAAACCCCTCTGATGATGCATCTGGTTTTATTTATAGTATGAAACTGGATTCCTGGATCAGTAATAATGAACAATATCAGAGTAATATTGAATCCTGTAACAGCTGGCTTAGTGACACCGATGATGCCCTTGATAGTGCTGGTGATATTTTAGAAGAACTTGAAGATCTTGGTGTACAAGCAGCTAATGATGGTACCTTAACAGAGGATGAGAGGGAAAATATTTTGGTTGAGGTTGAAGAACTGGAAAAGGAATTAATAAATATTGCTAATACCCAACAGGGTGACAGTTATTTGTTTTCCGGGACAGCAACCACTACTGAGAGTTTTGACGAAGATGGTGAATATCAGGGTGATTATAATAGCATAGTCCGCCAGGTGAATTCAAGTAGTAATCTGGAGATCAATATTAATGGTCAGGAGGCCTTTGCTGATGCCTTTGAGGCTTTTCATTCTTTAGAAGATGCCCTGGAAGCAGGTGATGCTGAGGCATTGTCTACTACAGTTTTAAGTAATATCTCTGAGGCTACCAATACCATTAATACCTGTAGGGCAGAGGTTGGGGCCAAAGAAAACAGACTGGAATTTACCCAAAAACGCTTAGAGAACGAAAATACCAGCTTAAATAAAATATTATCAAACAATGAAGATATTGACCTTGCTACGGCATATACAAATTATGCCACGCAACAATATGTATATGAGGCTGCCTTATCTGTTAGTTCAACTATCTTACAGACTTCATTGGTTAATTTTGTGTCCTCATAAACATAATACTTATTTACTTAAAAAATTCAAATATAATTATTCTACTTAATAATGTTAAGCCAATAATGTATTGTAATTGGAGGCATTGTAATGAAATTAAAATGCAAAAATAATTACAGTTTAAGAAACGGCAGTGAGGAAGTAATTACTTTTTTTCAAGGTATTCCTGGTTTTAATGATCAAAAGGAATTTGTGTTTCTGTGTTCAAAAGACAAGGGCCCTTTTATAGTTATGCAGTCAGTTGAAGAAGAGAATCTGGCTTTTATCACTATAAATCCCTGGGAGGTATTAGGTGATTACCGGTTTGAAATTAGTGATTTGGTCAAAGAAAGATTAGCTATCAAGTCATTAGAAGATATCCTGGTGCTGGCTATTTGCAATATCAGGGGGAGATTAATGAATATGACAGTAAATTTAGCTGCCCCTATTGTCATAAATTATAAAAAGAGACTGGGTAAACAAGTTGTTTTAGAAAATACAGACTATCAGGTAAGACATCCTGTTTTTTCAGTCCAGTCTAAACTGGGGGTTCAGAAGTGCTTGTTTTAAGCAGAAAAGAAGATGACAAAATAATTATTGATGAAAATATAATAATAACTGTGGTAGAACTACATGGAGGTAGAGTTAAAGTAGGTATAGATGCCCCGGCTAATATCGAAATACACCGGGAAGAGATCTACCATAAGATTGAGATGGAAAATAGAGAGGCCGGAAATAATGGAGGAATGGTTAAGAAATTAATTTTAAAAGGGGGTGAAGAGGATGTCGAATTATGATGTTTCTTCTGTTTTTTCTTCAACAAGTAGTTCTAGTACCAGTACATCTGAAACTGACAGTTCAGATAATAGTAATACCCTGGGGCAGGAGGCTTTTCTGGAGCTCCTGGTTACAGAGTTGCAGTATCAGGATCCATTAAACCCAATGGAGGGCACTGAGTATGTTACACAACTGGCCCAGTTTAGTACAGTGGAACAGCTGACAACTATGAATGATAATATGAGTTCATTCCTTCAATACCAGGGTTTATATGATGGGGGTTCATTGATTGGTAAAACAGTGGAGATAAATGATGGTGAACTTAGTGGTGAGGTAAGTAAGATTTCTATTGAAGACGGTAAGACCTATGTTTATATTGATGGAGAACAATATAGTGTTGATGATATAACAATGGTTTATGAGGGTGAATAATTAAGGGTGGATATGTTTATGTCAAATAATGAAATAACAGCTGAAGAGTCAAGAGAAAAACTTTTTATTGATCAATTAAATGAGGTGTCTGTCCTGAAGTTTTCCAAAAATGCCTTACATAGCTTGAGTATATCTGACAGCGGTTTATCTGTAAGAGACCTACAACAATTACAACTTGGCTTTGAAAAAGCCGCTAATAAGGGGTCAGAGGTATCTTTGATTATTGTTAATAATATTGCTTACATAGTTAGTATAAAAAATAGTACCGTAATCACTGCT
The DNA here is from genome assembly GCF_017751145.1 of Iocasia fonsfrigidae. Taxonomy (GTDB): domain Bacteria; phylum Bacillota; class Halanaerobiia; order Halanaerobiales; family DTU029; genus Iocasia; species Iocasia fonsfrigidae. Next base: position 2,634,634 of record NZ_CP046640.1, on the reverse strand, counting down.
TTAAGTGATTACGGTACTAAAAAGAAAGTTGTTAATGAGATAGATAGTATAGTATTTATGTAATAATCTAAAATAATTTTTGTTATAAGAAAGGTCTCATTTAAAGAATTTGATAGTTCATATAATATTTTGATTTTTAGTAATAAGGGGGTAGTCAAAATGATGCGATCATTGTATTCAGCGGTATCTGGTTTGAAGGCACACCAGACTGCTATGGATGTAATCGGTAATAATATTTCTAATGTAAATACAACTGGTTATAAGAGTAGTTCGATAACCTTTCAGGAATTATTTAGTCAGACGTTACAGGGGGCTACATCTGCTCAGGATAATACTGGTGGGAGTAATGCCATTCAGATTGGTTTAGGTGTTTCAGTAGGGAGTACAAATTATAATATGGAATCAGGTATTATTGAGTCTAGTAATGGTGTTTTAGATGCAGCCTTAGATGGTGATGGTTATTTTATAGTTAGTGATGGCAGTCAAAATTATTATACCAGGGCCGGTTCTTTTTCATATGATGGAGAGGGTAATATTACATATGGGAATGATGGTTATTATGTACAGGGCTGGCAGGCAGATGAAGATGGGAAGATAAATACAAATATACAAGCTGGCAATATCTATCTTGATCGGAGTATGGACCCTTCGGCCACTACTTATTGTAATTTTACAGGTAATATTAATTCTACTTTGGAAAATATCCTGAAATTACAAACAAGTGAAATAGATATTAAAGACACTAATGGAGATACAGATACAATCAGTGTTGAGTTAACTGAGGGGAGTGCTTACAACACCTGGGAATATACCCTGACTGCTGGTGATAGTAGTAGTGTATTTGAAATAAATAATCACCCTTCTACAGGTAGTATTAGTGGAGAGATAGTCTTAAATAATGATGGGACAGTAAGCTCTTTTACTACTGATGCTGGTGATGATTTACTTAGTAATGCTTTAACATTAAGTATCGGGGGGTCAGGTCCTGCAGTTACTATAGCAAATCATACTGCTTCATTTGATACAAGTACTACCGCCTTGTTTGAGGATGCTGCAGGTACTAAGGAAAGTATTACTGCTGATTATGAATTTGATTCTACAGCAAAACTTACTGCTGAGGTTTATGATTCTCAGGGGAACAGTCATACACTATACCTTTATGCAGATCAGGTTGCTGATAATACCTGGGAGATTAACAGTAGTGATGTAGACCTTACTGATGCTTCAAATGTATCATTAGATAGTAATACGATTACTTTAGTATTTGATGATGACGGCAAGCTGGTTAGTGGTGATGAACTGGAATTATCCTTTACACCAGATGGCTTGAGTAGTACTCAGACTATATCTGTGGATTTATCAGAGATGAGTCAGCATGCTGATGATACAGATCTTACGGCGGTTTATGACGGCTATACAGCTGGTAGTTTGAACGATATTTCTTATAGTGACACAGGTGAGCTGGTAGGTTCATACAGTAATGGTTATTCTAAAATAATTGCCCAACTGGCTATTGGTGACTTTGCTAATCCAAGTGGATTACTAAAGGTTGGGGATACACTCTTTCAAGAATCGGTTAACTCTGGTGATGTAATAATTAGTACTGCCGGGAGTGGTGGTACAGGAGCAATTAAAAGTAGTAGTTTAGAGGCCTCAAATGTTGATATATCTGAACAGTTTAGTAATATGATTAAAATTCAGCGTGGTTACCAGGCCAATTCCACGGTGATAACTACTTCTGATGAGATGTTAGAAACATTGGTTAATATGAAGAGGTAGGAGCAAAAAAGTTGTTTATTACTCAGGGGTTAGGTGAAAGAAAATAGAAGTATGCTAGAGTTGCTAAGTTAAGTTGAACGGTTTTGGCCGGTTTTTTCAATCTGGCTCCTGACATCAGGTCTGCAAAGAAGTATAGTGGTGGAGTTATTAAGTTTTGCAAATATAATTTACATAAATATTGCATAGAAAAAAATTATCTAGGGGGTATTATAATGAGTGTTAAATCAGTTGCCACTAGTATAAATGATGTCCTTAAACCATTCTATGGTAATTTTGATAATAATGCTATAAGCCGGCTTGAAAAACAAAAAATGCAACTGGAGGAGCAGATAGAAAAAATAAAAAAAAGTGATATAGCTGATCAAATAAAACAGGATAGGGTTGAACAGTTAGAAGAGCGAATACAAGAAATTGAAATAGAGATACAAAATAAGCAGCGAGAAAAACTAAATCAAAAGAAAAATACAAATCAGCAAAAACATAGTGAACAATCAATTATAAGCACTCAAGGGGATGATGGTCTTTCAAGGGATATGTCCGGCTTGCTTGGGGCAAGTATTACAAATTCTAAGCTTAAAACGATGAACAATACAAAAAATAGTCTAAATAGAAAAGGCGATGTTTTGGAGGCAGAAATAAAATTAGATGAAAGTAGAGGGGGAGAAGCGAAAGCAAAGAAGGCGGAGTTGCAAGATATAGAATCAAGAAAACAAATTTTGAATAAAAAAATTGGTGATACTTTTCAAGAAGGGCAAAGTCAATTAGAAGAGGTATCCAAGCAAGAAATAAAAAATAGTGATAAAAATAATAAAAATGAGCTTATTTCCGATCAACAGGGGATAGAAGATAGGGACATAGTTTATAAAAAAATTGATATAAAAGTATAGAAGTTTAGGAACTATCTAAGGTCAGCAATACCTAAACTGATTTAGATAAGGTCAAAGAATAATTTAGTAGCTATTAGTGTTTAGAACAGGATTATAATTTTTGCTTTAAATTAGGATGGCAGAGGCAATTTGTTCAGGTATAGGAAATTATGCGATTTGTAGGTATATGGATAACTTTAAAGGCCGACAAATATATTTGTCTGGCTAATAGTTTATTATTAACTATGTGTAATAAACAGTTGACTTAAGAAAGCTGATATATTTGATTAAGTTTGGGTGGCGAAGCCATTTTGTTCAAGTTTAGGAAACTATGCAATTTTGAAATTGTGGATAACTTTAAAGACCGACCAGTATATTTACTTACCTTGTCGTGCACCGCAGGCACTCCGCGGTCTAAGCAGAGCGTACAAGAAAATTAAGGTTGCACTATGGCGTCCTGCCTTCGTTTACTGTCGAGAAATTGTCTTCCGGCTCACTGACTCTTCTTTTTATAACGCATGGTCGAGTCAGTATCAGGCCATCGAGGCCAAGTTCCATGCCTCCAGACAATTTCTAGAGTCGTCCAGTAAATATATTGGGCTGGTTTATTATGATGAGTAGTTAACTTTGAGTGAAAAGTGGTTCTAAGAAAAAATTAATAATTAGTGATTAAGTCTGGGTGGCGGAGCCATTTTGTTCTAGATAGTAATAGCTGCTAAATTCGGCAGGTGTAACAACGGCCGGGTTATATCTACCGTTAATTAAAGTAGCTAAAAAAACCTCAGGCAGGGAAGCCTGAAAAAATTCAAGGAGGAGATTATTTTATGAGTATGACAATTAATACTAATATTTCAGCGTTGAATACTTTGAATCAGTTGAGCAGGAATAGTAATGCGGTTTCCAGTTCACTGGAAAAACTCTCATCAGGTTATCGGATTAATTCAGCTGCTGATGATGCAGCAGGTCTGGCTATTTCGGAAAAGATGGAAACCCAGATCAGGGGGCTTGACCAGGCATCTACTAATGCCGAGGATGGTATTTCTTTGATCCAGACTGCTGAAGGTGCTCTTGATGAAACAGAAGAGATTTTACAGAGGATGAGGGAACTGTCTGTGCAGGCGAGTAATGATACCAATACTGATGCAGACCGTGAAGAGATTCAGGCCGAGATTGATGAGTTAATAGAGGAAATCGACCGGATATCCTCTGATACTGAATTCAATACTAAAAAGCTCTTAAATGGTTCTATGGCCTCAACTGCAGAGATTAGTACCAATCACAGTGGTGCAGAGAGTACTGAGTTGACAGATGTAGAGCTGGATAGTGGTGATTATACTGTTAGTTATGATAATGTCAAATCTTCTATTGCTGTCAGTTCAGATACTACCGGATTAGGTGGGGCTATTTCTACAATAGCTGGTGCTGGTGTAAGTGCAGGTAGTTATACTGTAGAAACTAAGGAAAACAATGGCAATTATACACTTACTTTAAAGGATAGTAATGGTGAGGAAATGGCTTCCACTACAGTTGATGATACTACTCTTAATACTGACGGTGCAACACTAGGTGGTTTTACTATTGCTTCTGGTTCTTCTGTTTCTGTAGGCACCTTAAGCTTTGATGTAAATATTGAAGCAGATGTTTCTATAACAGATTCTGCTGGAAATGTTGTCAGTCAGGAGACTGGTTTATCAGCAAGCTTAACCAGCAGTGTTATTTCAACTAAAGGTGGCATTGATATTACAGTAGATAGTGATCTGGCTGAAATTGGTGGAGAAATAATCAATAATAATAGTAAAGCAGAAAGTATTGAGGTAACTGACAATGCTTTAGCCGCAGGAGATTATACAATTGAATATGCAAATGTAGATACTACTGCTACTGCTTCTGGTACAGATAGTACTGGAATGGTTACAAATATGACAGTAAATGCTGGTTTAAGTGCAGGCAGTTATTCTATAGCTTATGATGATTCTGCTAATACAGTTACTGTGTATGATAGTGAAGGTAATGAGATTGATTCAGGTGACACTTCTACTATAGGATCTGGCGATGTGACGACAACGAATGGCTATTTTACTATTGCTTCAGGTACTTATACCGCAGGATCTGCAGATTTTGATGTAGAGATTGAAGCAGATGTTACTATAACAGATTCTGCTGGAACTACTATAAGTAGTGATTCTGGTTTATCAACAGACGCCGACAGTGTTATTACAACTACAGGTGGCATTGCTATTACAGTAGATAGCAGTCTGACAGATGCTACTGATAATATTACTTTATTTGATAGTGATATTATTACAATAAACAATAATTCAATTTCTTTCCAGATCGGTGCTAATGAGGGACAGACAACTGAAATGGCTATCAATGATATGTCTACTTCTGCCCTAGGTGTAGATGAAATTGATGTTACTACCGCGGATAATGCTGAAGCAGCCGTTGACGTCATTGATGATGCTGTTAAAAGTGTCTCTAGTGAAAGGGCCCAATTAGGTGCTTATCAGAACAGGCTGCAACACACCATTAATAACCTGGAAACGCAATCTGAGAACCTGACCTCAGCTCAATCAAGGATACGGGATGCTGACATGGCAGCAGAGATGACTGAATACAGTCAGAATAATGTCCTAACTCAGGCCGCTACTTCTATGCTGGCTCAGGCTAATTCCCAGACCCAGAATGTATTAACCTTACTTCAGTAATGAAGAGTAAATTAAATCCAAGAGAGCCGGGGAGGGGTTACTCCCTGGCTCTTTTAAAATTGTAAAGCAGGGGGGGCCTATGTATCTGGATAGTATAGCAGCTGGACATAATATGACTAAACAGCTGGACACTAATCTTAGTGATCTTAATTTACTTGATAATCCTGAAATTAAAGATAGTAATAAACTTAGTTATTCAGAAAATAATTCAGGGAATGAAGAGTGTGAGGAAGGTAATAAAAGTGGATTAAAGACTGTAATTGAATCAGCCAATGAGGGTGTACAGGTCTTTAATAAGAGTATTGAATTTACTATCCATGAAGAGACCAATAAAATCATGGTTAAAATTATAGATAATGAGACAGATGAGGTCATCAAAGAGATTCCATCAGAAAAAATACTCAATATGGTGGCTAAATTTTGTGAAATTGCTGGAATACTGCTTGATGAAAAGGTTTAGAAAAGGGGGGATATATTGTGTCTGATATTTCAAGAATTACCGGGATTGTTTCCGGACTGGATACTGACTCACTGGTTGAGGACTTAATGGAGGCTGAAGAAATAAACCTAAATAAACTGGAACAGGAAAAGACCTATCTGGAATGGGAGCAGGAGGCCTATCGTGAGGTTATTAATGATATTACCGCCTTTCAGGATACATATTTTAATTACACCTCTGCTACTAATCTCTTATCTGCCTCAACATTTAATAGTAATGCAGTAGAATTTATTGATGAGTCCTTGTCTTCTTATCTCAGTGTTTCTGCTAATGCTGATGCAGCACAGGGTAATTATACGATCAGTAATATAACTGTGGCTACTACGGCCAGTACTGAAAGTAGTGCTTCTCTCAGTGCTGAGGTAAGGGCTGATTCAATTAACGCTGGTATAGTTATTGATAGTAGTAATAATCAATTTAATATTACCTTTAATGATGTGACTTTAACAATTAACCTTGCAACAGGGACTTATACTGACCTTACTGACCTACAGGCTGAAGTGCAGTCTCAAGTCGATGATGCTGTAGGTAGTGGTAATATTACAGTAAATTTAGATGGTGATGCCAGTAGCGGTCAGCTTGTCTTTACTACTGACACTACTAATGAGATGACCCTGAGTCCTGATTCAGATAGTGATGCCCTGGATACCCTTGGTTTTTCTGATGTTAATCTATCCAACAGGGTTGACTTAAATAGTAACCTGGCTGATATAAGCGATAATTTTGCTACTGCTTTAAGTGTTGATGGTAGTGAAGATGATATTAGTTTTACCATTAATGGGGAGACCTTTACCTTTACATCTACTACTACTTCACTTGAGGAAATAATAGAAACGGTGAATGATTCTGATGCTGGTGTAGAAATAACTTATGATGAGTTAAATGACCAGTTTACTATTGAAACAGATGATACCGGTTCAGCCCAGAAGATTGAGTTTTCTGATCTAACAGGTAATTTGCTGGAGTCACTCCAATTTGATACTTCACAGACATATTATGGTTCAGATGCTACCCTGGAATACGATGACGGCAGTGGCAGTCAGACAATCACCAGGGCCAGTAATAAATTCTCTTTCAATGGTATAACCATTAATCTAAAAGAGGATTATACCGGAGAGATTGATTTTTCTATTGAATCCAGTTCTGATCAAGTAATGGAGACGATTACTGCCTTTGTTGAGGATTATAATGCCTTAATAGAAGATATCAATAGTAGACTGGATGAGGAAAGGGATTATGATTATGAACCATTAACAGATGAAGAAGAAGAAGAGATGTCAGAGGATGAAATAGAGAAATGGAATGAAAAGGCCAAAACCGGTATACTGGCTGATGACAGTACACTGACCAATATGGTCAGTAAAATGAGGACTGCACTCTATGATAGTGTTGAAGGGGCTGGTATCAGTCTTTATGAAATAGGGATTACCACCAGTGATGAATATGAGGATCAGGGTAAATTAGTAATAGATGAAGATGCCCTGGCCGAAGCTATAGAATCAGACCCTGAGGCAGTTACTGAACTTTTTACAGCCAGTGGGGATGATTATGATAGTAATGGTTTATCACAGCGTTTAGATGATATTATGGATTCCAATGTTAGTACCAGTATGAATGAGAATGGTTATAATGGTACACTACTTGAATTAGCTGGTATAGAAAATGATGATACAGAATATGATAATAGCTTAACAGAGCAGATTGAGGAATTAAAAGAAGAGATTGAAGAACAGAAAGACCATATGTCAGATTTAGAAGATAAGTATTATAATCAATTTGCTGCCATGGAGATTGCTATCTCGCAGATGGATACCATTGCTTCTTATATAAGTTCCTTTACTTCAAGTTAAGACTTTTATAGTTGAACTATGAAGGGTGTCAATTTTTCTTATCTAGAAATTGACTCCCTCTTATAAAATAATGTAAAGTATTTTAAGTTAGGTGATATTAGATGAATAATAAAGAAAATAGCTTTAAAAAAGTAATAGATCTCCTTGAAGAGAAAAAAGAGTTATTAGTTGAATTGCTGCATTTATCTCAATATCATGAAGAGTTTTGCCGTGAAGAAAGGTTTAATAAGTTAAATAGACTGATAAAGAGTCAATCTTTAAGGATAGATAAATTAAAAAAGTTAGACAAAAAAATTGACTCAATTAGTAGTGGAAAAAAAGAGTTAGCAAAATTAACTAAACTATTTAACCCTAGTGCTCAGGATATATCTAGCTTTACGGCCCAGAAAGAAGAGATTGATAGTTTGTTATTGGAACTCTATAAAATTGATCAGAAGAATCAGGAGATTGTCTCCGATAAATACCAGAGTTTGAAAAAAAAAGTTCTTGATATAAATCATGCTAAAAGAGTGAGAAATGTATACATAAAAAAATTAGGTAAGACCTGTGGTTTTTTTGTAGACCGTAGGGAGAAATTAAGATTAAAAAAGGGGTGACTTTCATGAGAAAAAAGGGTGCTTATCAGCAGTATAAAGATGTGCAGATAAAAACTGCTAATCAAGGGAAGTTATTACTTATGCTCTATCAAGGGTGTATTAAGTTTTTGGGATTAGCTATAAAGTGTATTAATGATAAAGATTTTGAAGGAGCCAATAATTACTTGCAGCGAGCCCGAAAGGTTATCAATGAATTAATGAGTTCCTTAAATATGCAGCAAGGTGGAGAGATAGCAGAGAATTTAGCTATGCTCTATGAATATATGAATCATCAACTTATCCAGGCAAACATCCATAAAGATACTGAAAAAATTAAATTTGTAAAAAAATTGTTGCTGCAATTATTGGAGGCCTGGCAAGAGATTATTAATGGTAGTAATACAGAAGAGAATATTGATACTAATCTAAGTATTAATATTTAAGACTTTTAAAATTTAAAACTAAAAATAAATAGGAGGGGCTGGTATGAGTTATAAAGTATATTTAGTTGAAGATGAGGAAAATTTGAATCACTTATTATATTCATATTTAGCCAAAGAAGGTTGGGAAGTAGAGTCCTTTTTAACAGGCTCAAAAGCTAAAAAAGCAATCCCTGACAACCCGCACCTTTGGATTTTAGATATTATGCTACCTGATATTGATGGGTATCAATTGATAGACGAAATTAAAGACAGGTATCCTCGGACACCTGTAATTTTTATTTCGGCACGTGATGACAGTCTTGACAGAGTCCTGGGGCTGGAAAAGGGTAGTGATGATTATCTGGCCAAACCATTTCTACCCCGTGAACTAATCATTAGAAGTAATAAGTTGCTTGAAAGGGTATACAAGGGTGAAAAAACTATTGATGAAGATGTGATTTCTCTTCCCTACATAATCGATATTAAAAAAAGGAAGGTATTAAATCAGCAAAAGGAGGAAATTCCCCTTACATCTAAAGAATTTGATCTCCTTTTATTTTTTACCAGACATAAACAGCAGGCCCTTTCCCGCAAACAAATCTTATCACATGTATGGGATACTAATTATGTTGGTACTGAACGGGTGGTAGATGACCTGGTCAGGAGATTAAGAAAAAAGCTCTTATCCTTAAATCTTGAGACACTTTATGGTTATGGCTACAGGCTTGTAGAGAGTAAATGATGATAATTCATCTTATTAATTTAATATTCTTTTGAAATAGAAAAAACTGAGGTATAATAAAAAATATTTCTTAATAAATAGTTATTATGGTAAATGGTTTATTTTTTTTAAATTTATGTTAATTACTTAAGAAATATTAAAATTTATTTTTTCTCTGCAAATATTTTATCCAGTACGAAAGTATAATTTCTGCTTTTTCGCTCTATCCAGGAAAACACCTTCCCTCTTGTATAATCTCAGTTGGTTAATTTCATTTAGTCTATCTTGTCTGCTATTTCTTTATTATACTGATGTATATGATTATTATTAAAATTAAAGATGAGATATCACTCATGTCACGATCTAACTCGTATATCGATAAGATCAAAACAGTACCAATCTGCTTCCTGCATTTGTGAGGCAGATCACTTAAAAGAAGCTGCCTCATTTTGAGACAGCTTCATGATTTTAAAAAAAATTAATTTTAAAAAGTTGTTTGTCATTTAATAAGAAATATATTTATCATTCACTTGACATATCTTGATAAACATATTCTAACATTTCTTTTAAAGTTTTTTTATTGAGACTGAAATATACCCTATTATTTTCACCCAAATGAAGATTCAAAAGTCCAAGGGCCATCATTTTATTCGTATGATAGGATATGGTTGCTTTTGTTAGGTTAACGGCTTCTGCCAGTTCTACTCCGAAATATTTTCTTTTACCTAAAAGTTTTAGTATTTCATATCTTTTTTCATCTCCCAGTATCTTTAATATTTCCTTAGCTCTTCTTTGCTTAAAATTTACATTAACCCTTTGTTCTAATAAATGTCCAAATAATATGCACATAGAATCATTTGTCAAATGCTGTGTCATACCTATTTCGTAAAAATATGAAGGATATAGAAAAATTTGATTATGAGACTCTACCAGATTTTCCATATCTAAGGCTAAAAGGTTTGATAAAAATTCAATGCCATCAGTTTCATATTGCCTTTTATAGTCTCCCAATTTATTTCTCATAAATTCTATTGGTTTATCTTCAATCTTCCGATAAAATTTCTCATAATAAAACTTAAAAAAAACTTCAAGTCTATTCTTGATCTCTTCAGGATGTTTCTTAAACTCTGGAAACAATTTATCGTCTTCTGATGGAAAATCCACATTTAGTTTTTCTTTTAGAACCTTCATAATAATAGCAGGCTCATCATCAAGAAGGCTAGTAATATCAAAAATTTTAGTGTACATCCTAAAAAAATCGGCCCCAGTCAGTTTAGCAAACTGGATAAAGAAATCATTTAATACAGTAATATTTTCTGATAGGCAGAAATATATCGGTACCACAAGTCCCCCTATAAATTTTTTAGTGAGAATATCCATATCATTTTTCATCAAAGATGACATATTACTATTTACATTTTTTATATAATTCTGGATATCTTCATTAAAGTCAAATGTATTGAACCATTTATTCAATTTCATTTCTTTATTATATATAATTCTACCGATAGAACAAAAAAACTCTAAGACAGGATTATATTTAATCTGTATCTTCTTCAAAAATACTCCTCCTCTTAAAACCTATATTCAAGTATATTAGATTAATAATTAATTGTCAACGGGGCAATAACGTAATATGGGCATAAAACTACTTAAAGTAATATTAACACCTTACTATTAAATAGTTATAATACTAATTAGATGGCTATAAAACAAATATTGAGAAACAATCAATAAAAAAAGGGTATAAAATTGGTAGGATCAGAGAAAATATTCTGAACATGTTTGAACTTCAAAAACTTAAAAAGTTTGTAAACTTAATGTATTTTTAATCCTATTTTAATTGTTTTCATAATAGAAGCTGTTATAATATTAGTATAAAAGTGGTATATAATTTTAGTAAAATAATCAGCAAAAACACATATTAAATTAAATTTATATACAGATTTGACAATTATCCATAATTACTTGATAATTACTCGATAATAGTATTTTAGACTAATTATAACAGGGGGGTGTTATTACTAAAAAGTATTTGTATTGAAGTATAAAATCAGGATATTTCTAAGATAGAGGCTTTTGAAAATAAAGGGGCGTGAAAAACAAATTATGAAAAATATATTTATCTGTCTAATAGCATTAATTATTACAGCTACTATTTCTGTGATGGCTCATGGGAATAAAATTGAAAGGATGAATTTACAGAAGGCTGTTGAGATAGTTTTAATTGAGAATCTGGAACTTAAAACTGCAGAGTATAATTATGAAAAGGCTAGATTAGAATATAAGAAAGCTGTAGCCAATAATTTAACAGAGCAATCCAGGTATAATGAATTAGAAGCAGAGTATGATCTAGAAGAAGCCGAAAAAGAATATAAAGATACCAGGGATAGTGTGATAGGAACGACTATCCAACAGTATATTGATGTCTGGTTAAACAAATTAAATATTAAGGTGAAAGAAAAAACAGTTGCAGCAGAAAAACGCTTACTGGAACAGTATCAGGCCCAGCATAAAATAGGTGATATAAGTAGTATTGATTTATTAGACCAGAGTAATACATATAATGATGCCTGCTTTGAATTGGAAAAAATCAAGGACAAATATACTCAGAGTCTAAGACAATTTAAAATGACCCTGGGGTTAGAAGGAAGTGAGTTTAAAATTGAGGCTCTAGAGAAACCTGAGGTTTGGGATATAAATGAAGAGACAGCTATTGAAACTGCTCTGGAAAACAGTTTGGAATTACAATTAAGTAAAAAAGAAGAGGAGTTAGCGGAAATAGATGAAAAGCGCGCTGGGATATCTTCTTCAGCATTAGATATAAAAATTAAGGGGTTAGCTGCAAAAATTTCTCATCTGGGAACAGAGGACATTAAAGATAATATTATTACCTCTACTCAGGAAAGTTACTTTGAATTTAAACAGGCAGTAAAAGATATAGAATTGAAGAAGGAGAGGTTAGCTAAGGATAAAGAAGAATATGGCTTGATTAAAAAACAATATGATGCTGGGATTAGTACCAGAACAGACGTTTTGCAGTATGAGGCTAGTATTTTAGAGACAGAATATAACTATAAAGAGGCAATTGCTAATTATTATCTCACAGAACATGATTTATTAGAGGCGCTTTGTTTAGAAACCGGGGTGTTTATGGATGAGAATGCAGCAGGAGAATAAAGTTGTTATTTTACTTATAATTGGAGTGGTTTTCTCTTTTTATTTCCCTGAGATTACTATGGCTGCTTCGCTTAGTTTTGAACAGGCAGTAGAGTTTGGTTTAGAAAATAGTGATACCCTAAAAGATATTAAACAGGAGATCGAAGGACTTGAGCGTGATATTGAACTAATTAAAGCAGGACAGAACTGGCAGGTTACTGTAGATGCTGATTATAATTTGACAGATAATGATAATGTTAGTGGTGATGAGGATGGAGATCTGGGAATAGGTTTTACTAAGGATTACTCATCTGGTTTTTCCCTGGGACCGACCATAGATGTTGATACAGATGATTTTAGTTCTGAATATACTATTGATGTTTCTCAGAAGATATTTCCCTGGACCCCAATTGAATCTGATCAGGATTTATATACTCAGGAAAAGAAATTAGAAAAGTTAAAAAAGAAACTAGCAGAAAATAGAACTGTTCAGCTAATTTCCTGGCTGGAGACTTATCTTAATCTGATTCGTTTAAAGGAAAAAGAAGTGGTATATACTGAAGAACTCAAGTTAGCTAAAAAGGAGTTTAAAGAGGTAGAAGCCAAGAGTGATATTGGTGAAGCTGGGAAGATAGAATTTCTTAAGAGTCAATTGACTGTAAAAGAGGCAGCATATCAATTGAAAAATTTAAAAAAGAATTTCAGGAGAGTAAAAAAGACTTTTGTCAGGACTTAGGATTAAGTCATGAACAGGAGTTAATCCTAAATATAAATGAGGATTATTTACTTGCTTTAAGGAATAAGGTTAGTGATTATGTAATTAATTCTAATAATATAAAAGAACTATTAAAACAGGCAGAGTCAAATAGTTTTGATTTGGTGGCAAATCAGCTTGATAATCAGGTGCTTAATAAGGAATTAGAATGGTTAAAGGATGAACATAATACTGAGATTAATTTGATTGGTGAATATGACAGCTCTGATGAAGATTTTACTGTTGGTGTGAAGTTGTCTCATATTCTCTATGATGGGGGGCAACGGAAAATAAAGATTGCTGATAAAGAAGCAGATATAGGTGATCTTCTTGATGAATATGAGAGATTGAAAAAGGAGCTTGAACTGGAGTTTGAGGAAAAACAAAACCAGATTGAATTAGATCAGGATCAGTTAGATCAAAATCAATTAACTTATGAAAAAACCCTGTTAGAAGAACGGATTGCTGAGGAACAGTTCGAACATGGTTTAATTGATAAGATAGAATTTGAGGAATATAGGCTTAGTACTGAAGAGGAAGAGGTAAATCTTTCTTCTGCTGGGGATAATTTGTTGATAAGTAAACTTAACTTACTTGTCTTATTTAAAAATGAAGACTTTTTCAGGGGGAATTAATCTTGAAGTCAAAAAAAAATTTATATAAATTGATTGTAGTAGTAATATTGATTGTAGTAATTGCTTTTGCGCTGGTAAGATGTGCTGATGAGCAAGAGAATAAAGAAGTGTTAAGTCAGGGGAGTAACAACCTTGAGCAGTCAAAGGGAGAGTCTCCCTTACAAGATAATGCTGATAAACAGAATGATAGTGTAATCAGTGTTGAGGCCAAAGAAGTAGCACAGGGCACATTAGCTACTTATGTTAACATTGTTGGTGAAGCTAGACCTTATCGAGAGGTTGAACTGGTATCTAAGCTATCAGAAATTGTAGATAAAGTTAATATACAGGTGGGAGATATTGTTGATAAAGGTGATATTTTAGTTGAATTAAATAGAGATGATCAAGAGATAACAGTAAAAGAGAAAGAGGGAGTACTGGCAGCAACAGAGGCCGATCTACAGGATGCTTTAAATGGAAGTAGAAAAGAGAAAATTTTACAATGTAAGGCCGATGTAGAATCAGCTAAATCTGATCTAGAAGTGGCCCAAAATAATTATGACCGTTATAAAGAGTTATATGATCAAAAGTATATCTCTAAACAGACTTTTGAAGAATATGCCAATAAACTTACTTCAAGCAGAAGTAGTTATGAGTCAAAGCTACAGGCTTTAAAAATGGCTGAAGATGGTTCAACTGTTGAGGAGATTAAAAGTCTGCGGGCGCAAGTAACTCAAGCAGAAGCTGGCCTGAGCTCTGCTAAATTAGATTTATCAAGAACTAGCATAAAGGCCCCTATTTCAGGTGTTATCTCCAATTTGAATATTGAAATTGGTGAAATGACAAATACTTCTTCTTCAATACTAACTATCTCCCAGCTTAATAAAATAAAGATAAAGGCCTATGTTAGCCAGAGAATTGTCAATAAATTAAAGGCTGGTGATTCAGTTGTTGTGTATTTTTCTGCTATAGATGATAGCTTTATAGCTAAGATACAGAGCATCTCACCAGTGGCTGATGAGATAAAGAAGAGTTTTCCGGTAGAGATTGTAGTTGCTAATCCTGAACAGATTATTAAAGCGGGGATGTATGCAGAGATAAAACTTAAAACTAATCAGGTTGCTGATCATTTAGTAGTACCACAGAGTGCTATTTTGGAGGAGAATGGGGAAAATTATGTTTACATAGTAAATAATAATAAAGCTAAAAAACTAAGAGTAGCAACAGGTATTGCTTCTGAGGACCAGATAGTAATTTTAACTGGACTTCAAGAAGGGGACCAGCTTATTATTACAGGTGCAGAATATTTAAAAGATGGCTCCAGGATTAATTTAGTAGGTCAGGGGGATAAACAATGAAAATATCCAATTTTTCAGTAGATAGACCTGTTACCATTACTATGATTATTTTGGCGGTAATTTTAATCGGGACTATGGGGCTGGTTAGATTGTCTTTACAACAGTTACCTGATATAGATGTGCCTTTTTTAGTGATCTATACTATTTACAGTGGGGCTAGCCCGGAAGAAGTAGAAGAGTCTATTACCCGTCCGATTGAAGAAAATATTGCAACTTTGAGTGGTTTAGATACCTTGAGTTCTACTAGTTATGAAGGGTATTCCTTGCTACGTTTAGAGATGGAATATGGCACAGATGTAACAGAGGCCAAAAATGATCTGCGTGATTTGATCTCTAGAATGTCAGATAGTTTACCAGATGATGCGGACGATCCTCAGATAATGACTTATGATCTTAACTCTCAACCAATTATAAGACTATCGATTTCAGGGGAAAATTTAGTTGAGCTAAAGGATATTGCGAAGAATAAATTCAAACCATCATTGGAGAAGATAGTGGGGGTTGCTTCTGTTGATATTTCCGGCGGACTGGAACGGGAAATTAATATCAATGTTAATCAAGAACAGATGTTAGGCTATGGTTTAACTCTTAATGATATTGCTTCCGGTATCAAACTGGCAAATTCTAATTTAAGTGTCGGAAGTATTGATGAAGGAGACAAAGAGATTTCTTTAAGGGCTGAGGGGAAATTTAAGAGTGTGGCTGAAATTAAAAAAATAACTATTCTAAGTTCTACTGGAGAAAAGATTCCTTTGTCTGAATTCGCAGATGTAGAAGATACTTTCGCTGAACAGAATGATTATAATTTTTTAAATGGTAAGCAGAGCTTAGGTCTTGCCATTCGTAAGGAAGGAGATAGTAATACTGTTGATGTTGCCAGAGATGTTCTGGCTGAACTTGATAGTTTAAAGAAGGAACTGCCTAATGTTGACGTCTTTGTCGTCAGGAACAATGCTGAGAATATTGAGAACTCAGTTTCTAATGTTGGTCAGAATTTCATTCTGGGTGGGATTCTGGCAGTTATAATCCTCTTTTTATTTTTAAGGAATATACAGAGTACGATAGTCATTGCAACAGCCATTCCGACGTCGGTAATTGCTACTTTTGCTCTGATGTATTTTGGAAAGTTAACTCTGAATATGATGTCTTTAGGTGGTCTGGCCCTTGGGGTAGGAATGTTACTTGATAACTCTATTGTTGTACTGGAAAATATCTATCGCCACCGTTTACAGGGAGCAGGTAAGATTGAAGCCGCTAAAGAAGGGGCTAGTGAAGTGGCAACTGCTATTATTGCTTCTACTTTGACCACGGTTGCGGTTTTTTTACCAGTGGTTTTCATTCAGGATATGCTGGCTCAGTTGTTTACTCCCTTATCTTTGACAGTAGCTTTTTCCTTGTTAGCTTCTCTTTTTGTTGCTTTAACATTTGTTCCGATGCTTTCATCAAAGTTGCTGCATGTAAAAGAAAAACACCGGGTAAGAGAGAACGGAGATAGTAAATTTGGTGCTGTTAAAGGCGTTTATCATAGTATTCTTAGCCTGACCCTTAAGCATCGCTATTTAGTAGTGGCAGTTATTTTTATCGGTTTAGTTTTTTTCGGGCTCGGGGTAAAGATCGGTCTGATACCTTTGAAGATGGAGTATATGCCTTCATCTGACCAGGGCAGTATCAATGTTTATCTTGATTTACCAGAAAATACAAGAGTGGAAAAGAGTGTTAGTGTTTTAAAAAAGGCAGAGGCAAAACTTAAGAATATACCTGAAATTGATGTCGTTAACAGTTCTGCTGAAGAGAATAATGTCGAGATAGATTTGGAACTGCTAGATTTGAACCAAAGAAAGCGTAGTGTAGATCAGGTCGCTGAAGAGGTCAGAAATAGATTGAAGGATCTGGCTGGCGTTAAAATTTATGTAGCTGCTCAGAATTCAATGATGGGCAGCCGGGGTAAAGGGGGCGGTGATATTAAAATCAATATTCATGGAGCAGATTTGCAGACTCTTTCAAATTTATCTGCTATCATTATGGAGCAGGTTAAAGCTACTCCAGGAACCAGAAATATTGCTGTAAGTCTGGAAGATAGTAGGGCGGAGATTAAAATTATTCCTAAAAGAAAAATTGCTAAAGAATTAGGTTTTACCGAATCTGGTATTGCGTCTGCTGTTGATGATGCAGTAGATGGAACCACTGTTAGTACTTATACCGAAGGTGGGGAAGAATATGATATTGTTCTTAAATTAGAAAAGAAACAGGTTAATACTATTGATAAACTAAAAGAACTAAAGATTACCTCTACTACAGGTATTACGGTGCCGCTGGAACAGGTAGCAGGGATTAAAAAGGGTATTGGTTATAATACAATTGAACGAGAAAACCAGGAACGGGTGGCAACTGTTTCCGCTGGTATTTACAACCGGGCGTTGGGAGATGTCCAGGCAGAGATAGAGAGGAAGATAAATAGTTTATCCATTCCTTCTGGCTATACAATAACTTATAGTGGAGATGCTGATGATATGAAAAGTTCCTTTGGTCAATTGGCTAGTGCGATGATACTGGCAATTATTCTGGTATATATGGTAATGGCCGCCCAGTTTGAATCACTTATTCATCCTTTTGTAGTAATGTTCACGGTTCCCCTTTCACTGGTTGGTGCTGTACTAGGATTGACTTTAACCGGCATCTCTCTCAGTGTTCAGGGTTTTATTGGTGTTATTATGCTGGTTGGTATAGTTGTTAATAATGCCATTGTAATGATAGATTATATCAATGCCCGTCGTCAGACTGAGGATAGAAAAGAGGCTATTCTAGCAGCAGGTCAAATTCGGATAAGACCAATTATGATGACAACTTTAACAACTGTTCTGGCAATGGTTCCTATGGCCTTAGGTATAGGAGAAGGGGCAGAACAACAGCAGCCGATGGCGATTGTGGTAATTGCTGGACTTTTATTTTCCACCATGCTAACTTTAATAGTAATCCCTGTCTTATATGATATAGTAGATGATATTGTTAATAGTATTAGGAATAAAGTTAAAAAGGCAATTTCAACATAGCCCCAGAAAATGTTTTAGTTGGGAGGGAGCAGAATTTGTTTAGGAAACATTGGAAAATTATCATCTCGTTAATTCTGGTTTTAATAATTATTGTTTTTTTTATCAATAAATATATGACAGCAAATCCTTCTTATAATGCTAACAGAGAAATAAATTCTAATAGCTTATATACAGTAAGCCGGGGTGATTTAGAGGATAGTATTTCTGTTAGTGGTTATATTAGTCCTGTAAATGAGAGGGAGGTTTCATTCCGTTCACGTAATTCTGAGACACGTGATACAGTCGATGCAATTATGGTTGAAGAAGGTAATTTAGTAAAAAAGGGTGATCTATTAATTGTCTTAGATAAAACCAAGGAAAAATTAGAATATTTACAGGCGGAGAACGAGTATAAAAAGGCAGTAATCAACGGGTCAAAAAATGAAATAGAAGAAGCACAAATAAATTTAGAGATGGCCCAGGAGGATCTGGCGGCAACAGAATTGAAAGCCCCTATAACTGGATTAGTAACAGATATTCAGGTTGAAGAGGGTGATAATGTAAGTGGTGGTACAGCTGCTGTAAATATTATTGATAATAGCCGTTATGAAGTTGAAGTAGATATCCCAGAATCAGATATATCCCAGATTAAAGTCGGGTTGAAGGCAAGAGTAGTTTTAGATGCCCTGCCAGGTCAATACTTATCTGGAGAAGTAATAGCTATTGAACAGGAGGCAGAGGAAGATAGTGGTTTGGTAACAGTACCGATTACTGTTTTACTTGAAGAGGGTGATTTTGATTTGAAACCCGGTTATTCGGCTGATGTCGATATAATAATAAAATCAGTTAAAGATAAACTGATTATCCCGATTACAGCTGTTTATAATAAAGAGGGCAAGACATATGTTTCAAAATATGAAGGCGGTCAACTAGAAGATGTTTTAGTCAAAACTGGTATTAGTAGTGGTTTGAAGATTTCTATTGATTCAGGACTTGAAGCTGGAGATAGGATAATGATAAATACCTTTCAATTTAATCAATTACCTGAGGAAGTTCAAAATGAGGGTTCTGAAGAACAGAGGCCTGGTGGCCCCCCGATGATGGGGCCAATGGGAAGGTGACAAGATAAATGTTGTTAGTAAATAAATTAGCTAAAATATACAGTAATGGGGAGATAGAGGTTCAGGCCTTAAAAGGGGTTTCCTTTGAAATTGAACAGGGTGAGATGATTGCTATTATGGGGCCTTCAGGGTCAGGGAAATCAACTTTGATGCATATTTTAGGCTGTCTTGACCTGCCTAGTTCTGGACAATATTTCCTTGAGAATGAAGATATATCAAAGCTATCAGAAGAGAAACTGGCTGAGATAAGGAATAGATATATAGGTTTTGTCTTTCAGCAGTTTAATTTATTGGGACGTACTACTATTTTACAGAATGTAGAGACACCTTTGATCTATGCCGGTTTAGAGAAAAATAAAAGGAGGATGTTTGCCCGGGAAACCCTGGAAAGGGTCGGTTTAGGCCACCGTCTCCATCATTTCCCCAATGAAATATCAGGCGGCCAGAGGCAGAGAGTGGCGATTGCCAGGGCCCTTGTTAATAACCCTTCTTTAATTCTGGCTGATGAACCTACCGGGAATTTAGATAGTAAAACAGGCAAGGATATAATGGGTATTTTTCATGAATTAAATGAGCAGGGGCATACTGTGGTTTTAGTAACCCATGAAGAGGAGATAGCAGAACATGCCCAAAGGATTATCTATCTAATGGATGGTATGATCAAATGGGATGAGGTGATTAAGTGATCTTGGAGACGATTAAAATAGCTATTTTCAGCCTAAACAGCAATAAATTACGTACACTCCTTTCAATGCTGGGTATTATTATTGGTGTGGCTGCCGTTATTGCTGTGGTTTCTATTGCCTCTGGCACTCAAGAGCAGGTAACTGCCCGCATCTCTAATCTGGGTTCAAATTTAATTAGCATTAGCCCTGGTGTTAAGAGAGGGAGACCGGGTTATATTAGTAGTGAGAGCGAGAATGTTTTTAACCTTGAACTGGTAAAGGCAATTGTTGATTATTGTCCTTCAGTCAAACAGATTGTAGCGAAGAATCAATCAAGTGGTCTCTTAATTGAAGGAGAAAACAACTATATGACTACTATTATTGGGACAGGAATAAATTATCAAGAGATTAATAAATATTACCCTGAACAAGGAGTCTTTTTTAATGATTATCACTTAAAAAATGCGGTAAATGTGATTGTATTGGGGTCTGAACTGCTTGAAGAATTATTTCCAGAATCGAATCCTTTAGGTCAGACTATTGCCTTTAATTTGAATGATAATAACTATTTGTTTGAAATAATAGGTGTGATGCAGGAAAAGGATAGGGGAATAACCGGCGATTTAAATAAACAGGCCTATATTCCAATTACAACACAATTAAAAATAACAAGCAGTAATAATATATCAAGTTTTATCGCCCAGGCCTCTTCGGCAGATGAGGCCACAGCAGCAGTAGAACAGATTGAGTATCTGCTAAATAATTATTTGGATGATGATGAAGAATTTAATATAGTAAGTCAGGATCAAATACTTGAGACTATCAATGAGGTTACTGGTAGTATGAAATTAATGCTCAGTGGGATAGCGGCTATTTCTTTGTTAGTGGGGGGGATAGGTATTATGAATATAATGCTGGTTTCGGTTACAGAAAGGACCAGAGAGATTGGGATTCGTAAGGCTCTGGGTGCTAAACAGAGGCATATTCTAGGACAATTTCTGGCTGAATCCCTAACCTTAAGTAGTTTTGGGGGTATTTTAGGGATTATCATTGGTTTTCTGGCTGCCTTTAGTATTGCTAGGATTGGTGGCTGGCCCTTTGTTGTCTCAATTTTCACAGTGCTTCTGGCTTTTGTTTTTTCCCTGATAGTTGGGGTGTTTTTTGGAATTTATCCAGCTGTTAAGGCCTCCAGACTGGACCCTGTCAAAGCACTTAGTTATGAGTAATGTTAAAAAAGGTTTTTAGCAGATTTTGTAGAATATTAAGTTCAGAGGTGTTTTATATGAGTTATAATATATATTTATTAGAAGATGAAAACAATTTAAATCAGTTATTAAGCTCTTATTTAGAGAATGAAAGATGGAAGGTTAAGTCTTTTCTCAGGGGTTTAGAGGCTAAAAAGGCAATTTCCAAAAACCCCCATCTCTGGATTCTTGATATACGGTTAATTTTAATATAAATTACTCTAAGTATAATATTGATACAAAAAAAAGAAGTATATTAGATTGAGGAAAAAACTTCCAAGGTTAAAAATTAAAACCCTTTATGGTTATGGATATAAGTTGGTGGATAAATGATATTTAGATTTTTTAAAGAAAAAAAACTGGCTACTCAAATCTGGATTATTCTCGGGCTTATTTTGGGTATTTTTTCAGTACTGTTGACTCTGCTTGTACCAACTGTATTAAGGTACTCCTTTACTAAAGAGACCTATGCTAGGCTAGAAGATCATCAGGAATTTATAATTAAATACCAGAATGAATTTTTTGCTGATCAGGGATTCACCTCAACTTCCAAACCTACGTCACCATTTTCACCACGTGGAGAAGAGAAACCTAAGCAGCTTCCCTTCCCCCATCTTGAAGAAGATGCTAATCACCCTCCTCTTTCTTTCAGAATAATAGAACATTTGTTTCTGGATACAAAAGGAAATATTCAAAAGGAAATTAGCAGAAAGAATGTTTCTTTAGATTTTATAGAAGCACTCAGGTGTAATATTAAAAAACAAAGCTTAAAGAAAAAGCGCTATCAGACCAAAATTGATCAGGAGATATATTTTTATATTATCTCCAGTGTTGAGTTAGCAGGAAAAGAGGGTTATTTAGTTTCTTACTTAGAAGGTAGGTACCGTGATAATCTGGTTGCAGATGTATTTCTCAAGATTATTCAGGCCATAGGGGTTGTACTGCTTATTAGCTGGATTGCTTCTATCTTTATTGCCAGAAATTTAACGAAGCCTTTGACACAGCTGCAGCAGAAGGTTAAAGTAATTGCTGAAAAAAACTGGAATCATTCTGTTATTTTAGAACGTGGTGATGAAATTGGACAGCTGTCGAAGACGATAGACTGGATGAGAGAACAGCTGGTTGAATATAATAAAAAACAGCAGTCTTTTTTACAGGAGGTTTCTCATGAATTAAAGACACCGATTATGGTTATTAAGAGTTATGTCCAATCGATTAATGATGGTATCTTTCCTAAAGATAGCCTGGAGAACTCATTAGAAGTTATTGCTGAAGAGACTGTTAGATTAGAAAAGAGGGTTCATTTTCTCCTGGGGCATACTAAATATGAGTATCTCTCTAAACATCAAGTGGAAGAGATAGAATTTAACCTGGCAGAATTAATTAGAAAAACGGTAAGTAATTTTAAATGGCGGAGTCTGGATATAGACTGGAAGATAGATTTAGAACCAACTATAATAATTGGGGATAAAGAAAAGCTAAGGATAGCTCTGGAAAATCTCCTTGATAATCAAGTTCGTTATGCTAAATCAGTGATAGCTATTAAATTAGCTAAAAGTGAAGTTTTACCTGGTAAAGATGTTGAGAATAATTTATTGTATACTCTTAAAATATGGAATGACGGCCCTGAGATTGAAGAAGATAATCTGGAAAATATCTTCAAGAAATATAAGAAGGGTTATGAGGGTAGTTTTGGGCTTGGGTTAGCTATTGTAAAACTTATTGTTGAACTTCATAATGGGTCGGTCTGGGTTAATAATGAGGATAATGGTGTGGCTTTTTATATTCAAATAAAGGAATAAATATATTTTTATGAAGGAAAAACTCCCCTTATCTAGAATTAATATTTAACTTGAATTTTAAATATTATTTAATAAGGGGTTTTTGTTTTGTTAGCAAAAGCTAAAGAAATTTTAAGGAAATATTATGGGTATCAAGGTTTCAGGGAAGGCCAGCAGAGGGTTATCAATAGTATTTTAAAGGGAAGTGATACAGTTGCTATTATGCCGACTGGTTCTGGTAAATCAATCTGTTATCAGGTGCCGGCAATGCTTTTTTCCGGGGTTACTATTGTTATTTCACCATTAATATCATTAATGAAGGATCAGGTAGATGCCCTGGATGAGATGGGAATACCAGCTACCTTTCTTAATAGTTCAATTACATATCAGCAGTTAAATGACAGGTTGGATAGGACTAGACAGGGTGAATATAAATTAATTTACATAGCCCCTGAACGCCTGGAATCACCAAGGTTTTGTCAATTAATGAATTCCCTGGAGGTTTCTTTAATAGCTATTGATGAAGCACACTGTGTTTCTCAATGGGGACATGATTTCCGTCCCAGTTATTTATATATTGCTAAGATGATAAACAACTTAAATAATAGGCCGGTTGTTGCAGCCTTCACAGCTACAGCTACCCCGGAAGTCAGGGATGATATAGCGATACAACTGGCTTTGCTGGATCACGGACTATATATAAGTGGTTTTGATCGGGGGAATTTAACCTTTACTTTACGTAAAGGTATTGATAAAGAGCAGTTTATTTTAAACTATATCAAATCAAATAGCTCTGAGTCCGGTATTATTTATGCTGCTACCCGTAAAGAAGTAGATAGGCTTACAAAAGTTTTATTAAATGCCGGCTACCGTGCAGGACGTTATCATGCTGGTTTAACTGATTTGGAGAGGCATGAAACACAGGAAGCCTTTTTATTTGATGAGATTAATATTGTTGTAGCTACCAATGCCTTTGGCATGGGGATTGATAAATCAAATGTTCATTTTGTAATACATTATAATATGCCGAAAAATATAGAATCATATTATCAGGAAGCAGGTAGGGCAGGTAGGGATGGTGAACCCAGTGAATGTGTTTTATTATATTCTTCTGGAGACAGTCATATTCAAAGGTTTCTAATTGAGCAAAATGAAGTTTCACCTGCTAGAAAACAGAAACAGCTGGAGAAACTACAGAAGATGATTGACTACTGTCATACCTCACAATGTCTGCGTGCTTATATTCTAAATTATTTTGGAGATAAAAATGTTGCTAAAAGCTGTGCTAACTGTAGTAACTGTAATGATGATCGGGAATTAGTAGATATAAGCAAAGAGGCACAGAAAATACTATCCTGTGTATATCGTCTAGAACAAAGTTGGGGGATTACTACTGTTGCTCAGGTCTTGGCTGGTTCCAGGAGTAAAAAAATATTGCAAAATAATTTTGATAAACTGTCAACCTATGATATCATGCCTTCTTATACAATTAAAGAGATTAAGGATATGATTAATATGCTGGCCGCGGATAATTATTTAAAGATAACTGAAGGTAAATACCCTGTAGTCCAATTAAATGAACGTTCCTATAGGGTATTAAAGGGTGAAGAAAGTGTTGAACAGAGGGTAGAAAAGAGAGCGCATAAGATTAGTTTTGATGACCCTCTCTTTGAGATTTTAAAAGAGTTGCGCAGGGAAATTGCTAAAGAAGAGGGTATTCCACCATATATAATTTTTCATGACAGTACTCTAAGGGAGATGAGCCGCTATTACCCTGTTAAAAAAGGAGTTATGCTTAAGATAACAGGTGTTGGGGAGCTTAAGTTTGCTAAATATGGTGAGCGTTTTATGGAGGCTATCAGGGTGTATGTAACAGAAAATGGTCTGGAAGATCAGGTGAACAGGGTAAAAGTTAAACAATCGTCCAGCGTCAGAAATAGTCATTTGCTGAGCTATAAATTATTTAAAGCAGGTAAGGGGATTAAAGATATTGCTGAAGAACGTGGATTATCTACTAATACGATTGAAAACCATATTTTTAGGTGTTATAAGGAAGGTTTAGACATTGATATAGACTTTTTAATCCCGGATGAATATGAGGATAAGATAACTGCTGCTGTTGAAGAACAGGGTAGTGATAGACTTAAACCAATCAAAGAGGTTTTACCTGATGAAGTAAGTTATACTGCTATTAAAGCAGTTCTTTGTAAGCAAACAAGGGAATAATTTTTATAAAAAAAATCAAATTTGCAGGATTTTTGCTGTCTATCTTTAACTATTAATAAATAGATTTGAAATTAGAGAGAAAGTCTTTAGATAAATAATTATTTATAAAGGGAGGACTATTTTTGTCTGACGAAAAGGAAAATATAAAGAAAGCAGAAGAAGTAGTTAATAAAGGTAATGGTGAAGACAATGAAAAAGATAATAGTATTGATTATGTACCAGCGGGTAAAGGTATGGCAGACCATGTTCGAATGTATTTAAAGGGGATTGGAAAAGTAGATCTGTTGAGTGCTGAAGAGGAAGTAGAGCTTGCCCAAAGGATAGAACAGGGTGATGAGCAGGCTAAACAGCGGCTGGTTGAAGCCAATTTACGCCTGGTTGTAAGTATAGCTAAAAAATACCTCGGCAGGGGTATGCAGTTCCTTGATTTAATCCAGGAGGGTAATATGGGATTAATGAAAGCTGTGGAAAAGTTTGATTATACCAAGGGTTATAAATTTAGTACATATGCTACCTGGTGGATACGTCAAGCAATAACCCGTTCTATTGCTGATCAGGGTAGAACAATCAGGGTACCTGTCCATATGGTAGAGAAGATTAATAAATTAATAAGGGTTTCCAGGAGATTATTTCAGGAAAAGGGTAGGGAAGCAACACCAGAAGAGATAGGTAAGGAGTTAGATCTTTCACCTGATAAGGTAAGAGAGATACAAAAAATTTCCAAGGAAGCTATTTCACTAGAAACACCAATTGGTGAAGAAGAAGATAGCAATCTTGGTGATTTTATAAAAGATGAAGAAGCTGTTGAGCCAGATATAAGTGCTTCAAATACCTTATTAAAAGAACAATTAAATGATGTATTAGATACCCTGTCAGATAGGGAGAAAAGAATACTGGAGCTGCGTTTTGGTATTGCAGATGCAAGGGATAGAACCCTGGAAGAAGTAGGTAGAGAGTTTGGAGTTACCAGGGAAAGGATTAGACAGATTGAGGCCAAAGCCCTGCGCAAATTAAGACATCCTACCAGGAGTCGCAAACTAAAGGATTATGTTGAGTAAAAACAAGATGCTATTTTCCTATATTTATTTCCTGACTGTTCACTGGTCAGGGCTTTTTAATTTGTTTTTTGTGGGTTTTATGACAAGAATATAATTAATGCATATAATAAAAGGGTGTTCTAATATTTACTTTGGGAGTGGATATGATCATGTTAGCTGAGAAGGATAGGTATAGTGCTGGCAGAAAGGCCAGTTTTATTAGTTTGTTGATTAATATTTTATTATCTACAATTAAAATATCTGCTGGTTTTGCCTTTGCTAGTAAGGCTCTAATAGCTGATGGTTTACACTCAGTATCTGATATGGCCTCAACCATAGTTATTCTGATTAGTATCAAGGTTTCTCAGTCACCTGCTGATAAAAGACATCCTTATGGGCATGGGAAGGCTGAACAGATTGGTACTACTATACTGGGGTTTATCTTGTTATTTACCGGGTTAATGTTAATTGAAGATACAGTAGTGAATATTTTTTCTGGTAAAATAGCTATTCCTGGTGAAATAACCCTCTGGGTTGCAGTACTTTCAATTTTTACTAAAGAAGGTCTTTATCAGTATACAGTTAAAATAGGTAAAAAAATAAATAGTAAAGGGCTTATTGCTGATGCCCATCATCACCGTTCAGATGCCCTATCATCTATTGCAGCTCTAATTGGTATCACAGGGGCAAGACTGGGATATCCCATATTTGACCCACTGGCAGGTTTGTTAGTTGCTGTCTTTATTGTCAAAATAGGTATTGGAATCTTAAATGAATCAATCAATGAACTTATGGACGGTACACCTGACCAGGAAAAAATTGCTGAATATAGAGAGATTGCACGAACTGTTCAGGGTGTTAAAGGGGTAGGCCAGATAAAACTCCGGTCTTATGGCTCTAAAGTGATTATTGACCTTGATGTTGCAGTAGAACAGGAGTTATCTGTTATTGAGGGACATCGAGTAGCAACTGATGTAAGTGATAAACTCAGAGAGATGGATGCCAATGTTAAAGATGTGCTGGTACATGTAGATCCCTGGCAGGACAAGGAAAAGCAATTAAATATTAGTAAAGGTGAGTAATGTGGAGAGAATTGACAAAAAGAATTATTATCTGGATATTGCAGAAGCAGTACTGGAACGGAGTACCTGTTTAAGAAGGAGGTATGGTGCAGTAATTGTTAATAATGATGAGATAATTAGTACCGGGTATAATGGTTCTCCCAGGGGGTGTACTAATTGTAATGAAAAGGGCAGTTGTATTAGGGAAGAATTAAATATCCCCCGGGGTACCAAATACGAGCTATGTGCCAGTGTCCATGCTGAACAGAATGCACTTTTATCAGCCAGTAGAAGAGAAACTCTTGGGGCTGATTTGTATTTGGTTGGAAAGAGTGTTAAGGATAATAATCTCATTGAAAATTCAGAGCCGTGTAGTTTATGTAAGAAGCTAATTATCAATAGTGGTATAGTAAATGTATATATCAGAAATAGCAGAAATGACTATAATGTAATTCAAGTGCAGACCTGGATTGATAATGAAGAACTACTTTTTGGTATTAATGGGTATTAAAAATATGCTCCTTGAATGAAAATACATTGTATAATCAGCTAAATAGTGATATAGTTATTTATTATATAGGTATTTAGTAGGAGGCTGATTTAAGGTGTCTCGTAAGAAGTCATCTAATTTTTTCTACCTTGTTTTAGAGGAGATATTTTATTATACTGCTAATCCTTTCTTTGAATCTGGTTCAGTTCTTCCTGTTTTTATAGATATGTTGACTAATAATATGAATCTTGCTGCCCTGGCAGCAACTTTAAGAAATCTACTTTTTATTATCCCCCAGATTATGATGGGTTATTATGCCTTTAAGATTAAGAAATATCCCAGGTTTATGACATATGCCAGTCTTTTCTTTAGGTTATTTATATTTGTTTTTTTGTTTATATATTTTATTTATGATGTATCATTACAAACGGTTATTGGCTTTTTATTATTGTGTTCTTTTTTAGGACTGGCTGATGGAATAATAAATGTCCCCTGGTTAGACCTGATTGGGGGTAGTATCAGAGAGAGTGACAGGGGCAAATTATTTTCGTATATATTGTTTCTAGGTGGTCTGGGAGGAGCCCTGGCAGGGATAATAATAAAATCGATTTTACATAATGCTATTTTTCTTACCCAAACAAAATTTTTAATTATCTTTGGTCTTGGTGGTTTGTTTTTTATTCTTTCATCACTTACCTTTGCTAAAATGGAAGATTATCAAAGGGGAAAGAAAGCGCCAGAAGAGAGTTTTATAGTATTTTTAAAGAAAATGCCTCAATATTTTATGGCAAATAAGAATTATATCTATGTCATGATTACCTTAATTCTTAATTATAGTAGTTTTCTTGCTCTGCCCTTATACATAGTATTTGCCAGGAGGTTAATGGTTTTAGATGATTATTCAATAGGAATATTAATAAGCTATCAGGTTTTAGGGACAGTAATTGGTGGTGGAATGTGGGGTTTGATCAGTCATTACTTTACAAATAGATTGTCTATTCAAACTGTAGTTATTACCAATATTTTAATACCTATATTATCGTTATTTGCTTTTGTTCCAGGACTTAATATGCTGCAT
The DNA here is from genome assembly GCF_017751145.1 of Iocasia fonsfrigidae. GTDB lineage: Bacteria > Bacillota > Halanaerobiia > Halanaerobiales > DTU029 > Iocasia > Iocasia fonsfrigidae. Next base: position 2,605,597 of record NZ_CP046640.1, on the reverse strand, counting down.
TTTACCTTGTGGAAAATTATTTGTTTTGCCTCTGGTGCTGCCATAGTAGGCTGGCCTGGTTTTATGAATTATATTATTTCAGTTGTACCTGATAATAAAAGGGCAGTTTATATTGGAATGACAAATACAATATCATTACCAATGACTTTTCTTACATTACTAGGGAGTTTATTGGCAAATTATTATAGTATAAGATTTATTCTTATATTAGTAGTATTTTTTTGTTTTCTTGCCTTTCTATTTTCATTTGCTTTAGAAAAAAGATAAATATTAAAAAAATAGTGTTGTATGATAAGACCAGGTAGTATTTTAACTGCTATTCTGGTCTTTTTTTTATTTAATAGAGTAAAATAGGTATTTAAATAACATTATGTTTAATACTATTAATAACAGTTTATATACGAATGGAGGAAAAAACATGTCAAATAATATGAAAACAATGGATGGCAATGAAGCTGCAGCATATGTTTCATACGCCTTTACAGATGTGGCGGCTATTTATCCTATTACACCATCATCACCTATGGCAGAAAAGGTAGACTTGTGGTCAGCCCAGGGTAAAAAAAACCTATTTGGGCAGCAGGTCAGGGTAACTGAGATGCAGTCAGAAGCTGGAGCGGCAGGTGCAGTACACGGCTCTCTACAGGGAGGTGCTCTGACAACTACCTATACAGCCTCACAGGGTTTACTGCTTATGATACCAAATATGTATAAAATTTCAGGTGAGTTTTTACCAGGGGTATTTCATGTAAGTGCCAGGGTTGTTGCCACCCATGCCTTGTCAATTTTTGGTGAACATTCAGATGTAATGGCAACCAGACAGACTGGTTTTGCTATCCTTTCATCCAGTAGTGTCCAGGAGGTAATGGACCTGGGTGGAATAGCACATTTAGCTGCTATCAAGTCCAGAATACCTTTCTTGCATTTTTTTGATGGGTTCCGTACTTCACATGAAATCAATAAAGTAGATGTTATCGAATACGAACACTTTGCTAAGATAATTGATTATGAGGCAGTACAGTCTTTCAGGGATAATTCCTTAAACCCGGACAGGCCTGTTTTAAGGGGAACTGCTCAAAATCCTGACCTTTACTTTCAACAGAGGGAATCAGGTAATAGGTTTTATGAGGTTCTACCTGATATTGTAGAGGAATATATGCAGGAGATTAATAAAATAACTGATAGGGACTATCACCCTTTTAACTACTATGGTGCTGAAGATGCTGAATATGTTGTCATAGCAATGGCTTCAGGCTGTAATGTCATAGAAGAGGTAGTTGATTATTTAATGAAGCAGGGTGAAAAAGTAGGGATGATTAAGGTTCACCTCTATAGACCTTTTTCCTCAAAATACTTTTTTAAAGTATTACCTGAAACGGTTAGGAAGATAGCTGTTTTAGATCGAACTAAAGAACCTGGTGCCCCTGGTGAACCATTATATGAAGATCTAAAAGCTTTATTTTACGGTAGTGCTGAACAACCGGTTATTATTGGTGGGCGTTATGGTTTAGGGCAAAAAGATGTCAGGCCTTCACAGATAATTTCAGTATTTGATAATCTGAAGTCAAATGACTCTAAGGATCACTTTACAATTGGGATAGTTGATGACCTTACAGATAGTTCTCTGCCTGAAACTGATGTGGTTGATACTTCACCTAAAAACACTGTTAGTTGTAGGTTGTGGGGACTTGGCTCTGACGGGACAGTAGGTGCCAATAAGATGGCTATTAAGATTATCGGTGATAGGACTGATTTATATGCCCAGGGATATTTTGCTTATGACAGTAAAAAATCTGGTGGTACTACAATTTCACACTTGAGGTTTGGTGATAGTCCAATCAAATCTTCCTATCTTGTCTATAATGCAGATTATGTAGCCTGTCATAACAAATCATTTATCTATCATTACGATATATTACAGGGGTTAAAAGACAATGGCACCTTTGTACTAAACTGTCCCTGGAGTCAGGATGAACTTGATGAAAAACTCCCAGCAGTTATCAAAAGGTATCTTGTAGATAATAATATTGATTTCTATATTATTGATGCAGTAAGTGTTGCCCAGGGAGTTGGTCTCAGTAACCGAATTAATATGGTTATGCAGACTGTTTTCTTTAAGTTGACTGATGTTATTTCAATAGATAAGGCTATACAATACCTTAAGGAATTTATAGATAAGACCTATGGAAAGAAAGGTCAAAAGATTGTTGATATGAACTATAAGGCTGTAGATATGGCCCTGGAACATCTTGTTAAAGTTGAATTACCAGCAGAATGGAAGGAAATTAAAGCCCAGAAAGAAGAATATCCGTTTAAAGATGAACCGCAGTTTATGAAAGAAATCAAAAGGCCTGCTGCCAGGAGAGAAGGGAATGAATTACCTGTCAGTGTCTTTAAAGGCATGGAAGATGGTACATTTCCACTGGGCACAACTGCTTATGAAAAACGTGGTATAGCAGTAATGGTTCCCCAGTGGCAGACAGAAAATTGTATTCAGTGTAATCAGTGTTCCTATGTCTGTCCACATGCAGTAATTCGTCCTTTTTTACTGGATGAAGAGGAAAAAGAAAATGCCCCTGATACATTGGAAACTAAAGAGGCCGTGGGTAAAGGGGTTAAGGGTTATCACTATCGTATTCAGGTAAGTACCCTTGATTGTACTGGTTGTGCCAATTGTGCTGATATTTGTCCGGCACCTGACAAGGCCCTGGTGATGGTAAATGCTGAAGAGGAAATACCCAGACAGGTAGAAAACTGGGAGTATCTTGCCAATAATGTTAGCTATAAGGATAAGCTGATGAAAAAAACAACTGTCAAGGGTAGTCAATTTGCTAAACCATTACTTGAGTTTCATGGTGCCTGTCCAGGTTGTGGTGAACCTGCCTATACAATACTTGCTACCCAACTATTTGGGGACAGGATGTTAATTGCTAATGCAACAGGTTGTTCTTCTATCTGGAGTGCCAGTGAGACATCAATACCATATACCACTACCAGGGAAGGTAAAGGACCTGCCTGGGCAAACTCATTATTTGAGGACAATGCTGAATTTGGATTTGGTATGTATCTAGCAGTAAGCCAGCTTAGGGAAAGGCTTAAGAACCTGATGACTGAAGGAATCAGTTCAGATCTGAATGAAGAATGTAAAAAGGTTTTTCAGGAATGGATAGATAAAATGAATGATGGAGAGGGTTCTAAAGAGGCAAGCAGTAGACTCCTTTCAGTGATAAGTGCTGATCAATATTCAAATCATAAACTTATTCAGGAAATACTAAACCATAGAGACTATTTGGTTAAGAAATCACAGTGGATTATTGGTGGGGATGGTTGGGCCTATGATATAGGCTATGGTGGCCTCGACCATGTCTTAGCATCAGGAGAAGATGTAAATGTATTGGTTTATGATACAGAGGTTTATTCTAATACAGGTGGCCAATCATCTAAAGCAACACCAACAGCTGCTGCAGCCAAATTTGCTGCTTCAGGCAAACGGACAAAGAAGAAAGACCTGGGAATGATGGCCATCAGTTATGGATATGTCTATGTTGCCCAGATAGCTATGGGGGCCAATATGAATCAAACTATCAGGGCTATTACAGAGGCTGAAAGCTATGATGGACCCTCCTTAATTATAGCTTATTCTCCCTGTGTCAGCCACGGTATTAAGACAGGTATGGGTAAGTCTGTAGCTCAGGAAAAGAGGGCAGTAGAGACAGGATACTGGCATCTCTATAGGTATAACCCATTATTAAAAGAGGAAGGTAAAAATCCCTTTATTCTTGATTCCAAAGAACCAGCTGGTTCTCTTCATGATTTTATGATGTCAGAGATACGCTTTACCCAGATACAAAATACCTTCCCGGAAATTGCTGAGGAATTATTCGCTAAGGCCGAAAGAGATGCTACAGAGAGATATAATAATTACAAAAGATTAGCAGAAATGCAGTATAATTAAGGATATTATAATAGCAGCGGCTTAAATGACCGCTGCTATTATAATGAATAAGGCACTTAATAATTATTTTTCGTTTTCATCAACATATTCTTTAGCCTGTTCAACCCCCAGATAAGCTGGGTTAAATACCCGGCCACTCCCCTGAAGGCCCTCAATATTTATCCAGGCTGCAGTCTGATGATTTTCAATGGGTATTTCGTTCATTTTTTCTTTAAAGTGATTATTATCTACCTCTATGGGCTATCCCCCCTTATAGTGCCTTGATATTATTATTTCACTAAATATGAAAATATAACTTTTAAAATATCCCAAATTACATTATTTGTCTAAGATTTATTATCATAGTCATTTTTTTAAATTTTAGACATATTTTATTAAAGGGATAGGATAAAATTTTATAGAGGGGGTTATAGAAGTGGATAATTCTTTGAAGTATACTTTACTGGTAGAGATTAGTAGAGAGATGTCCCAGAGAGATTTAAGATTAAGTAAGATGTTTTTACAAAAAATGGTTTTCTTATTACAGGCTTTATATTCATTTCCAACTGCTTATGAGTTTAAATTATATACCTATGGGCCTTATTCGATAGAGCTGATCAATGATCTTGATTATTTATTTGCTACTGATTTTCTGGTAATTGATTATATTCAGGAAGGGGAATATATAGGTTCAAGTATAACACCGGGTATTAAGTATAGTAAAGTGATTAGCTGTGATGAAGAATCTATAGCTAAATATAGAGAGAAAATTTCCTTAGTTATAGATCTTTTTGGCAATTATACAGAAAAAGAATTAGAACTAAGGGCAGCTCTGGTCTTTCTCTTAAATGAGTCTCAAGACCTGTCTATAACCCGGTTAGTAGAAAAAGTTCAGGAGAAAAAACCTTATTTTACTAAAGAGGAGATTAAGAATGCTTATAATGATTTAATTGATATGGATATTTTGAACTAGTCCTATTATTAATTTAAGGCCTCTGGTCCAAAGCTATGTGGTAAAATTTCATCAAGACTGTATTCTCTAAAGTCATTTTCTGAAGCAGCAACAATGATTTTGAGATTATTGCTGAATTCTCTCATTACCTGGCGGCACACACCACAGGGAGCAGAATTAGAAATATCTATTTTTTTACCTGTTTTACCACCTATGATAGCAATTGCTGTAAAGTCTGTTTCCCCTTCAGAGACAGCTTTGAAGATTGCAGTTCTTTCAGCACAAATAGTTGGGGTGAAGGATGCTGATTCAATATTACATCCTTGAAAAATTCTGCCGCTTTTAGTAAGTAGGGCAGCCCCAACCTTAAAATTAGAATATGGTGCATAGGCATTTTTGCGGGCTTCAATAGCCCTTCTGATAAGTAATTTTTTATTATTTTTATCCATAGATAATCCTCCCGAATTTATAATAGATTAGATGTTTATTCCCAGGTGAAAGAGTAGATAAACACCAAGAAAATAGACAATGCTAATGAAGAGTGTATCCCAACCAATAGAAAATACGGTCCTTTTTGATCGATAGAAGAGTCCTATTAAGGCAATAGCACTCATGATTAAACCAATAAGGGCGGTTATTATATGTAGGACACTTACAGCTGATAGAACAGGTGCTTTTGTATAAAACAGGTCTGCAAAAAAGACAATAATCATATTAAAGATATTACTACCAAAGACATTACCTATGGCCATATTATAGGCATTTATCCTGATGGCAGCGATTGTTGCTACCAGTTCAGGGAGTGAAGTGGCTGCAGCGATTAGAATACTACCGATAAATGTTTTATCAATACCAGTCACGGTAGAGATCTTATCTCCAGTTAGTGTTAATTGAATACCGGCAAAGATAATAACTACAGCACTAAGGGAAAATCCTATTAAGGCCTTTTTTAATTTTATATGGCCATACAGCTCTTTTTCCATCTCGTCTTTATCAAGGGGATTTTTTTTATCATAGCGAAAAATTAATTTTACCCCCAAAAGGTAAGTGAAGACAATAATGATGCTTTCCAGACCAATACTGGAGATTGTAAAATTAAAGGATGTAAAGTGATAGACCATAATACTAAAGGCTACAATACCAGATAAGAGTATACCCAGTAGTCCAGATAGTATATGACTGTATTTCACCTTTAACATAAGTGGTCCCTGACCGTGAAGCAAATCGGCAATAGCCAGTATCATAAGGTTAAAGGTATTACTACCAAAGACATTTCCAATGGCTATATCAGGGACAGCAACTAAAGAAGAGGTTATTGATGTAACCAGTTCTGGTAATGAAGTTGCCAGTGCAAGGAGTATCCCTCCGATAAGGGCCTGTCCTAGTCCTGTTTTCTCGGCAATAATATCACCAAATTTAGATAGATATGTACCAGATATAATGATTAGTCCCGCTATAATAATAAATTTAAGCCACAGGTAAAACAGAAGATCATCCCTTTCTAGACAATTTAATCTCTATAAAAATAATTTTATTATAAAAGAGGAAAATTAGCAAGATGGTTTTAAAAAAAGAAAGTGTGACAAACGAACCGTCCCCTTGTCACTGCATATTCTTCTTGACAGATGGTATTTTATGTGTTAAGATAAATAACAATTAAATAAAAGAACCTATCAAGAGTGGTAGAGGGACTGGCCCGATGAAACCCGGCAACCAGCAATAGTTTTAATTGTGTGGTGCTAATTCCAGCAGGTAAAAACCTGATAGATAGGAAAAAGGTGACTTTTTCTCTATTAGGAGAAAAAGTTTTTTTATTACTACAGGGATTATTTTTGAGCAAATCAGGCTGATATATTCACTTGTTCAAGAACAGGAAGGTTATAAATTTTAGGAGGTATTAATAATCGTGAATAATAATGAATTAGGTTTTGATACACTATCAATCCATGGTGGACAGGAAGCGGATCCTACAACTGGTGCTAGGGCAGTACCGATTTATCAGACTACTTCCTTTGTATTTGAAGACACTGATCAGGCGGCACGTTTATTTGGACTGGAGGAAGAGGGTAATATCTATTCACGTATCGGGAATCCTACTACTGATGTCCTGGAAAAGAGGATAGCTGCCCTTGAAGGGGGAATAGGTGCCCTGGCTGTTTCTTCGGGACAGGCGGCTGAGACATTAGCAGCACTCAATATCGCCAGACAGGGGGATGAGATTGTAAGTGGTAGTTCTATCTATGGTGGTACCTATAATCTTTTTAAACATACCTTGCCTAAACTGGGTATTAAGGTCAGCTTTGCCGATGCCAGTAACCCAGACAGTTTTAAGGAGAAGATTAATGAAAAGACCAGGGCTCTTTATGTTGAAACCATAGGTAACCCTGAACTTGTAGTACCAGATATAGAAGAGATTGCTAGGGTAGCCCATCAAGCAGGGATTCCTTTAATTATGGATAATACCTTTGCGACACCATATTTGTGTAGGCCATTTGATTATGGGGCTGATATTGTCTTACATTCTACGACCAAATTTATTGGTGGCCATGGCACATCAATAGGTGGTGTCATAGTTGACAGTGGTAATTTTGACTGGGGTAATGGTAAGTTTCCTGAACTGGTTGAGCCAGATCCCAGCTATCATGGCCTTAGATATCAGGAGCAATTTGCTGAGGCTGCTTATATTGGTAAAGCGCGGGTACAGCTTTTAAGGGACCTGGGCAGTTGTATAAGCCCTTTCAATTCTTTCCTGCTTTTACAGGGGTTAGAGACACTTAGTTTGAGGATGGAGAGGCACTGTCAAAATGCAGCAGGGGTAGTTGAGTTTTTACAGAACAATTCGAAGGTGGGCTGGGTAAAATATCCTTCAACAGTAGAACATGATACACATGCTAATGCGGCTAGATATCTTAAAAAGGGTTCTGGTGGTATACTTACCTTTGGTATTAAGGGTGGTATCGAGAACGGTAAAAGGTTTATTGAAAGTCTGCAACTGGTATCACACCTGGCCAATGTTGGTGATACCAGGACACTGGCTATTCATCCGGCCAGTACAACACACCAGCAGTTAAGTGAAGAAGAACAGCAGGCATCAGGAGTAAGACCTGATATGATTAGATTATCAGTTGGTCTAGAAGACCTAGAGGATATTGTAAATGACATTGACCAGGCACTTAATAAAGCATTTAAATAATTCGGGGGGATGGTAAAATGCCTATTAAGGTTCCAGATGATTTACCAGCAGTTGATATATTACAGAAGGAAAACATATTTGTTATGACTGAAAAAAGGGCCATTCATCAGGATATCAGGTCCCTAAAAATTGCTATTTTAAATCTAATGCCGACCAAGGTAGAGACGGAGAGTCAAATACTGCGACTTTTAGGTAATACCCCTTTACAGGTTGATATTGTCCTACTCCATCCTGAAACATATCAACCGTCAAATACATCCCCTGAACATCTGGCGAATTTTTATCATACCTTTTCTGATATAAAGGGAGATAAGTTTGACGGCATGATTATTACCGGGGCACCAGTAGAAAAGATGGATTTTGATGAGGTGGATTACTGGGATGAACTTAAGGAGATTATGAAGTGGAGTAGGTATAATGTTTTCTCTACACTCCATATCTGCTGGGGAGCCCAGGCTGGTTTATACTATCACTATAGAATTAATAAACAACCCTTAGATAAAAAACTTTCAGGTATTTTTAAACATACTATTAATAGCAAGAACAGCAGATTATTAAGGGGATTTGATGACCTGTTTTTAGCCCCTCATTCAAGGTATACTGGTGTTGATAGAGAAGGTATTTTAGTTAATGATGACCTGGAGGTACTGGCAGAATCCAGGGAGGCAGGTGTTTATATTGTGGCCGGGAAAAGTGGTCGGCAGATTTTTGTAACTGGTCATCCTGAGTATGATATTAATACACTGCAAAAGGAGTACTTAAGGGATAAACACAGGGGGTTAAATATAGAGATACCTGCAAATTATTTCCCTGCTGATAATCCTGAAGAAGCTCCTTTAATGACCTGGAGGAGTCATGCCAGCCTATTATATACTAACTGGTTGAATTATTATGTTTACCAGGAAACACCATATGACCTTCAGTCAATTAATTAATAGAAATAGATTTTTAAGTAAAAGGCATAGTCTTAATAGATTGTGCTTTTTTTTGTTACCATAAAATTTATTTTCGATAACTTTGAAGACCGACAAATATTTTACTTACCTTGTCGTGCGCTACAGCGTCCTGCCTTTGCTTACTGTCGAGAAATTCTCCTTCGGCGTCCTGCCTACGGATAATTTCTAGAGTCGTTCAGCAAATATATTTGTCTGTTTTATAATAAGAGCTTAATTTTATTAAAAAGTATTCTAGGTCAAAGATTCTTATCTAATCATTTCAAGCAGGTTTTTTTCGATTTATGGGGAATAAATATAGGAGAAGGAGTGATTAGTTTGGGTAAGAGATTGTTTTTGTTAGACGGACATAGTCTGGCTCATCGGGCTTTTTATGCCCTGCCTTTACTACAGAATTCTGAGGGTGAATATACTAATGCAGTATTTGGTTTTGCCAGGATGTTATTTAAGCTTATTGATGATGAAAAACCTGACCTTATGTTGGTTGCTTTTGATAAAAAAGCCCCTACATTTCGTCATGAAGAATATGAAGATTATAAGGCCAACCGCAAGAAGATGCCTGATGAACTAAGTCCACAGATTTCATTAATTAAGAAACTACTTGAGTATTTGAAGATACCAATTCTATCACTTGAAGGGTATGAAGCAGATGATGTGATCGGAACCCTGGCCGTGATGGGGGATAAAGAGGGTATGGAGGTCAAGATAGTTACTGGTGATCGAGATTCATTACAACTGGTAAATGCTCATATTAATGTCCTGTATACCCGTAAGGGTATAAGTGATATAGTGGAATATAATCAAGAGAAAATAGAGGAACGATATGGTTTGTCACCCAGTCAGTTGATTGATATGAAGGGTTTAATGGGTGATAGTTCTGATAATATTCCTGGTGTTCCGGGTATTGGAGAGAAAACAGCTATTAAACTACTTAAAGAATTTGCTGATCTTGAGAATATTTTAGCAAATATAGCAAAGGTTTCTGGTAAGAAACGCAAAGAAAATTTAAGTAATTATGCTGAGCAGGCCCGCCTAAGTAAAAGGCTGGGAGAGATTGTGGTAGATGTCCCTTTAAAAATAGATTTTGCAGATTGTAAGTTAGAAGCTCCGGTAGAAGGGGATATAGTTCCTTTCCTGGAGAGGCTTGAATTTACTAGCTTAATTGATAGATTTAAAACAACAAAAAAGCTGATGGATAATGATATACAAATAAAGGATATTAGTAATGCAAAGGAACTGGACAGCTTACTTGAGATATTAAATGATTCTAAAGAGATTGCTTTGGAGGTTTTATTGGAGGATGATGAGCACCCGGTAAGTTCCGGAATAGAAGAAATTTTGCTGGGTGTTGAGAAAGAAGTATATGCTGTTGCTGAAGAACTCCTGGATAAGTTGAAAGATTTTTTTAATGATAGTAAAATAAAAAAGGATATTTTACATGCCAAAGAGACTATGATTGCCTTGAAAAAAAAGGGTATAGAATTAGCAGGTCTTAGTTTTGACCCCTTGCTGGCAGCATATTTATTGAAGCCTTCTGATAAATTACCTTCTTTAGAGGAACAAATAAAGCTAGAATTAAACCTAGAGATGGCACAGGATTTAAGTGTTCAAAAGAGGTCAGCTCTTTTACTGGCTAATCTTCCAGAGATTAAAACACACCTGATTAAGCGTTTAGAGGTGACAAATTTGCTTGCTATGTATCAGGATATAGAACTGCCTTTGATTAAGGTCCTGGCTGAAATGGAGATTAACGGTATTGCCTTGGATAAGGACTATCTTGCCGAATTGTCTTTACGCTGGGGAAAAGAGCTGGCCGATATAACAGAAAAAATCTACAGCTTATCTGGTGTAGAGTTTAATATTAATTCACCTAAACAGTTAGGTGAGATTCTCTTTGATGAGATTGGGCTGCCGGTTATTAAAAAAACCAAAACAGGATATTCTACCAGTGCAGAGGTGCTTGATAAATTAGAGAATAAACATGAGATTATACCTTTGATTAAAAACTACCGTCAGTTAATGAAATTAAAGTCTACTTATGTTGATGCCTTACCACCATTAGTTAATCCGGAAACAGGCCGGGTTCACACCAGTTTCAATCAGATGATTACTGCTACAGGCAGATTAAGCAGTACAGAGCCTAATCTACAGAACATACCGATTAGAACCGAGGAAGGTCGGGAGATACGTAAGGCTTTTATTCCGGCGGAAGGAAGGGTATTGCTGGCTGTTGATTATTCTCAGGTTGAATTGCGAGTACTGGCCCATATTAGTGGGGATAAAAATATGCTCAAGGCCTTTAAGGAAGCTGAGGATATTCACCAGCAGACAGCTAGTGAAATTTTTGGGGTTGAAGCCGGGGAGGTTACTCCCAATATGAGGAGGGAGGCTAAGGTTATTAATTTTGGTATAGCCTATGGCATGAGCCCCTATGGTTTAGCGCGAGACCTAAATATTGGGCGCCGGGAAGCAGAAGACTATATTAAGAGGTATTTTGAGAGGTTCCCTGGTGTAAAAGAATATATGAATCAGGTTAAGGAAAAAGCCAAAAGGGATGGCTATGTAACTACCATTTTTGACAGGCGCCGTTATATCCCTGAAATAAAGAGCCGCAATTTTCACCGACGTTCATTTGCTGAGAGAATGGCCATAAATACCCCAATACAGGGTAGTGCGGCAGACATTATGAAACTGGCTATGCTCAGGGTTTATGAATCTTTGAAAAAAGAATCATATCAATCCCGCATTTTACTCCAGGTCCATGATGAACTGGTTCTAGAAGTACCCCATAAAGAATTAGCAACTGTTGCTAAAATGGTCAAAGGGGAGATGGAAAATGCAGTTGAATTGACTGTTCCTTTAATTGCTGATATTCAGGTTGGTGAGAACTGGAGAGATAAAAAAGATTATCACTTAGAATAGATGAGGTGTTATTATTGCCGGAACTTCCAGAAGTAGAGACGATTGTGCAGGGATTAAGTAAGGTTATTATAGGAAAAGAAATAATGGAGATAATTATTCGTGAAGAAAAAATAATAGCTTATCCTTCAAGTTCAGATTTCAGGAAACAATTGATTAATAAAAAGATTATTGGGATAAGAAGGCGGGGTAAGTACATTCTAATTATGATTGAGGATGAGTTGACACTGGTTATTCACTTGAGAATGACCGGGAAATTATTCCTTAAACCCTCTGATCTCACCTTTGATAAACACAGCCATATAATCTTTAGATTAGATAATGCTATAGATCTGAGGTTTAATAATGTAAGGAAATTTGGTCGAATGTATCTGGTAGATGATAATAGCTGGGAAAGGGCAGGGGGACTAGATAAACTTGGTCCTGAACCATTAGATGATGATTTTACCCTGGGTGATTTCCATAAAATGTTAAAGAAGAGGAAGAGCAATATTAAGGCCTTACTTCTTAACCAGTCCTTTCTGGCTGGATTGGGAAATATCTATGTGGATGAAGCCCTTTTCAGAGCCGGTATACTTCCCTTTAGAAGGACAGATACCCTTAAAAATAGGGAAATTGAAAGACTGTATAAGGGAATAAGAAATGTGCTTAAAATGGGTATTAAGTATGGGGGGACATCATTTAGAGACTACCGTAATGCCCGGGGAGAAAAAGGTAGTTTTCAGAAAAAATTGCTGGTTTATCAGCGGGAAGGGAAGGAATGCCCTGTTTGTGGAGAAGAGATAGTAAAGGAGAAAGTGGCAGGGAGGGGGACCCATTTTTGTCCCCATTGTCAGAAATAGTTTTAAATGAGTAACCATCTAGCAGTCTTTTTCATATAATAATAAGGTATCTTGAGTATGGGGAGGCTGATATAGATGGGTTTACCTCTTGAATGGTCAGTGATTCTCCTGGCAATGGCCATCAGTATAGATGGTTTTACTGTTGGAGTTACTTATGGACTGCGGGGCATAAAAATAGGCTTTATTCCTTTATTAATCATTAGTGGTATTTCTTCTATTTCAATATATTTAAGTAGTTGCCTCGGTGAAGGGATTGCTGGCTATCTTGATGAAAAGACAGCCAGATATTTGGGGAGTATAATCTTAATATTTATAGGAATTTGGCTTGTTTATTCTGTTTTTTTAAATTATAATAATAAAAAAAGGGATTTGCTTAAACAAGAAGAAGTAATAATATTTTCCATAAGGGTTAAAGTATTAGGGATTATTATTAAAATCCTGAAAGACCCGGAAGAAGCAGACCTGGATAGGTCAGGTAGTATAAATATTTCAGAGGCTTTTTTCCTGGGGCTGGCCCTGGCTCTTGATGCCCTTGGGGCAGGGGTGGGTGCAGGTATGTCTGGCATAACTGGTATAATTATACCAGTTATAATAGGACTGGTTAGCCTTAGTTTTGTTAGTATTGGTTTCTTGCTTGCCAGGAAATTAGGGGATATTTTACCTGATAAGTTTGAACTGATACCAGGTTTTATAATTATTCTGCTGGGTATAATAAAGCTTTTTTAAGGAGGGTTCAGATGTTATTAGGTTTGACTGGTGGTATTGCTTCTGGTAAATCTACTGTTTCTGCGATACTAAAAGAATTAGGAGCAGTAATTATTGACGCTGATAAAATTGCCCACCAATCAATGAAATACGGCACCAGGGCCTGGGAGATGATTGTTGAAACCTTTGGCCAGTATATTCAAAATGATGATGGAAGTATCAATCGAAGAAGGCTTGCTAGGTTAGTTTTTAATGACCAGCAAAAGAAAAAAGAGTTAGAATCCATTACCCATCCTATAATCATTTCGGAAATTAAAAATATGGTAAATTCTCTTGCTGACAATGAAGTAATTGTCATTGATGCCCCATTACTTTTTGAAGTCGGCCTTGATGAGCTGGTTGATTGTGTTTGGGTAGTATATACCTCCCGTGATATCCAACTTGAACGCCTTAAGGAAAGGGATAGTTTAACTACTGATGAGGCGGTATCCCGCATAGAGGCCCAGCTTTCTATAAAGGAAAAATGCCAGATGGCAGATTTTGTAATAGACAACAATGGAGGTATTAGGGAATTAAAACAGAAAATAATCAAATTATGGAGTGATCTGAATGAAAATCAAAAGAATAGCTTTAATTGCACATGATGAGAAGAAATCAGTTATGATTGAATTTGCCAAAAAAAATCGCGATTTATTAAGGGAATGTGATCTGGTAGCTACTGGTACAACAGGTAAATTAATAAATGAGGAGGTGGGTCTACCAGTTGAACGTATGGAATCAGGTCCTCTCGGTGGTGATCAGATGATCGGGGCTGAGATAGCTAAAGAAAGGGTTGATGGTGTAATCTTCTTGAGGGATCCCCTGACAGCCCAGCCGCATGAACCAGATATAACTGCTTTATTGCGTGTATGTGACGTACATAATACACCTCTGGCAACTAATGTAGCGACAGCAGATATTATACTCCATGGTATTATCGAAAAAGAATAGAAATAACTGTAATATAAAAAGGAAGATAATAATATAATATAATATAAATAAATAGAGCTTATTATGGAGGAGAAGTTGTGCTTGAGAGAATTCAGGATATAAAAAAGGCTGTAATTATATTCCTTTTATTAGTGACTATTTTATTTGTTCTTTTTCAACTGGACTGGTTCTGGAAGATTATATATCCCTTAAATTATGAAGAAATAATTATTGAAAATTCTTTAAGATATAATTTAGATCCAGATCTTGTTTCTGCATTGGTATATGTAGAAAGCAGGTATGATCCTGATGCCAGGTCTCATAAGGGAGCTAGAGGGTTAATGCAGATAATGCCCGATACCGGCAGCTGGATTGCTCAACAGTTAAATAGGGATGAAGGTTATAGTGATGATCAATTATACATACCGGAAGTTAATATTGAGTTCGGCAGTTGGTATTTAAATAGTCTAAATAAGGAGTTTAATAATGAACTCATTCTTGTTCTGGCTGCCTACAATGCCGGTCGGGGTAATGTGAAGAGATGGCTGGAAGGTGAATGGACTAATCTGGATCTGGATAAATTACCCTATAAGGAAACAAGAGAATATGTAAAACAAATTCTTATTGTTTATAACCACTATAAACGATTATATAATATGGATAATTATAAGAATGATTTTCTAAGTTTATATCCTGGGTTGATTTGTAAAATTTGGAATAGATAATTGACTTTATTAAAAAATTACTATATAATATTAGGCGTTGATAACTAACACAGGTCATTAATAAATATTAAACACTGCTTAATATTTATAACTTGTGTTAGTTTGTGTAGAAACATATTGAGATAAGTTTTAGGCGATTTGTGTTACTTAATAAATATTTAGTAATAAGTCAAATAATATACTTACAGTGTATGTTCGAAAAGTAATAAACAGGGGATATATAATCCCCGTCGGTATATTCTGATACTTTTCGAACAGATTCTTACATATAGTATATTTTAATTTCTAAAAAAATGATCATGGTAATTTGCTTCTAGGGGGGGTTTTTGGACAAGCGTGGTATACGTATATCAAAATAATTTAAATAAGGAGGAAGGATTTAATGAACAAAAAGCTGATTATAACATTAGTTATTCTTGCATTGGTAATTGTAGGTGTGTTGTTTTATTCTAATCAACCGGCACCAGAAACAAAGAAGGAAGAGGTGTCAGTTTCTAACCCTGATACGATTACAAAGGTTAATATGGGTACTATTGATAGCCTTGACCCACATTATCAGTATGATGAACGCAGCCAGGAGATCTATGTTAATATCTATGAAAACTTGATTAGCTTTAAACAGGGGGATATGACTAAATTTGAACCGATGTTGGCAACTAAGGTTCCTTCTGATCAAAATGGTTTAATCCAGGATAAGGGGACAAGCTATGTTTTTCCTATTAGAGAGGATGTTAAGTTTCATGAGGGTGGAACACTTACACCAGAAGATATTCGATACAGTTTCCTGAGAAGTCTTATTCATGACCGTGAAGGTGGTCCTTTATGGATGTTATATGACCCCTTATTTGGGGTAGGTGGACTGGCAGATATCACGAAAGAGCTTGTTGGGGTAGAAGACCCTAAAACATTGACAGCAGAACAGTCCAGAGAGGTTTATAATTATCTGGCCAGAACCATAGAAGTAGATGGTCAGAATGTAATATTCCATTTACCGAAACCATATCCCCCATTCTTGAGTATTATTTGTCATGATAATGGTCTAACAGCGATTATGGATAAAGAATGGGCTATTGAACAGGGCGGTTGGGACGGCAGTCCAGAGACAATCGCTAAATATCACGACCCAACCAAAGAGGTTGATCCATTTTACGATAAAACCAATGGAACTGGTCCTTTTAAACTAGAGAACTGGGTTAAAGGGGAAAGCATTACCTTAAAGAAGAATGATGACTATTGGCGTGCCCCTGCTAAGGTTGAAAATGTAGTTATTAAGATGATTGATGAATGGTCTACCCGTAAGTTGATGTTACAACGTGGTGATGCTGATATAGTATATGTCGATAATCAGTACCTTGACCAGGCAAGGGATCTGGACAATGTCAAGATTATTTCTGGTCTGCCCCGGCCTTATACTGGAGTTGGATTAATGAACTGGGATATTGTAAGTGAAGGTAATCCAGATGTTCATAGTGGTAAACTTGATGGTAAGGGTATACCAGCCGATTTCTTTAGTGATCTTCATGTTAGAAAAGGTTTTGTTTATGCTATGAACTATCAGGCCTTTGTTGCTGAGGTGATGAAGGGCGAGGGTCAGCAGTCGCGTGGTCCAATACCTGAGGGATTTCTTGGTTTTGATGAAGATTCTGATCTATATAGTATGGATTTGGATAAAGCAACAGAGGAATTTAAACAGGCCTTTGATGGTGAACTATGGGATAAAGGCTTTGAAATAACTATCCTTTATAATTCAGGTAATGATATGAGAAAGGCTGCTGTTGATATGCTTAAGAGCAGTATAGAGGGTATTAATGATAAGTTTAAGGTACATGTTCGTGGAGTCCAGTGGGCTACTTACCTTGATAAATTGATTGCTGGTAAATTTACACTTGGTTTTATTGGTTGGGGTGCTGATTTTGCTGATTCACATAATTTTGCAGTGCCTTTTATGAGGAGTGATGGAACCTATGGGGCTTTCAAGGGGGAAAATTATGCTAAATTCGCCAAAGACCAGGAGGTTGATGAATTGATTACCAGGGCTGCTGAGTTAACTGACCCAGTAGAAAGGGAGAAAATCTATCAAGAGTTACAACAGCTCTGTTATGATTATGCAACTGATATTTATCTCTACCAACCGGCAGCCCATCTTGTAATGCGTGATTGGGTATCAGGTTGGGAATATGACCCTATTATTCATGATGGGGTGAATTTCTATTATCTTGATAAATAGAATTATATAGTATAGCTTAGTAATTAGACTAATAATAGATGAATTATCAGGAGGGGGGGTATACTCCCTCCTGATACCTATAAAAAATAAAGATAAATTAAAATTAGTATGAATAAGAAAGGGATGTAAGATGTTATCATATATTACTAGAAGATTATTGATGCTTCCAATTATATTATTGGGGGTAAGCTTATTGATATTTAGTATGATAATGATGCTCAGTCCTTATGAGAGATTGAGTACATATATCAAAGACCCTGCACAACTTAAAGGTATTGATGATGTAGATAAATTAGTGGTCAAGTATGGACTTAATGATCCGTGGTATAAACAGTATGGCCGTTGGATAGGTAGTGTAGTTAAGGGGGATTTTGGCTGGTCTGAATCTGGCGGGGCACCGGTTACTCAGGCTATTAAAGACCGTTTTCCGGCCACTGCTGAATTGGCCTTATTCGCTTTATTTCCTGTTATCTTAGGTGGTATTTTTCTGGGAATATTTGCCGCAGTTCATCATAATGATAAATGGGACCATATAAGTAGAATCCTTGCTGTTGTCTGGTGGTCAATCCCTACCTTTGTTTTTGGACTTATTATTTTAATGATTTTTTATGGAACCCTTGGGTGGTTCCCACCTGGGAGATTAGATAATTGGGCGATGGCAGTTGTCCAGTCAGCTGATTTTGTAAATTATACTGACTTTTATGTGCTTGACGGGATTCTTAATTTGGATTTTGCTGTTGTTTTTAATGCTATAAGGCACCTAATTGCACCAGTTACTACTTTAGCTATTCTTTGGTGGGCTTTTATTATGAGAATAACCAGGTCTAGTATGTTAGAGACCTTACGTAAAGATTATATTAGGACTGCCCGGGCCAAAGGGCTTAATGACAATGTGGTAGTATATAAACATGCTGTAAGAAATGGATTGATTCCGGTTGTTACTGTAGCAGGTCAGATGGTTTTGGGGTTAATGGGTGGTCTTGTTATAACTGAGAGTATCTTTAATATCAGGGGTTTAGGCCATTTTATGGCCCAGGCAGCCCAACAGCTAGATTACCCTGCTGTTCTAGGAGGGGCTATGTATTTTGGAGTACTTTTAATAGTCATAAATCTTTGTGTAGACCTTTCTTACGCACTTATTGACCCAAGAATAAGATTGGAGTGATTATAATTGGACTGGCAAGAGGTTTTCAGGAGATTAGTAAAAAATAAAATATCATTGATCGGTTTAATAATTATATTGTTTTTTGTAATAATTGCTACTTTTGCACCTTTTATTGCTCCAGCAGAAGATAGTGATGAACCCTATTTAATACCACGTGCTGGGTGGGCTTTTGAACCACAACCTCCTAGTAAGGAACACATTTTTGGTACTGCTGAAGGTCAGTATGATATCTATTATGGTATTATTTGGGGGACAAGAACGGCCTTCAGGATAGGTTTTGTTGTGGTAGGTATAAGTACCTTATTGGGCATCATTGTAGGTACAATTGCTGCTTATTATGGTGGGTGGATTGATGAAATTATGATGAGGATTACTGATGTTTTTATGTCAATACCTTTTATGGTAGCTGCTATTGTAATGACTACTATACTTGGCCAGGGTATAACAAATATGATGATTGCCTTAATAACATTTGGCTGGATGAATACTGCCCGTTTGATGAGATCGCAGGTTTTATCTATTAAGAGTGAAGAATTTGTAGTTGCTGCTAATGCCTTAGGGGCTAATGATTTTAGAATAATATTTAGGCATATTATTTTTAATACTATTTTCCCCGTAGTCATCCAGGCATCAATGAGAATGGGCTCAATGGTAATAACGGCTTCATCACTTAGTTTTCTGGGAATAGGAGCACCAGAGGGTTATGCTGATTGGGGGCAGATGATATCTTTTGCTCGTAATTGGATCTTAGGTGGTCAGGGTAATGCATTAAATTATTGGTTTACAGTAATAATTCCCGGCACAGCGATTACCCTTTTTTGCTTATCGTGGAATTTAATAGGTGATGCATTCCGGGATATACTTGACCCTAAATTACAAAACTAAGGTGAAAGAAGGTGTATTTACTTGTCTAAAGAAAAATTACTTGAAATGAAGAGATTGAAAACCTACTTTTATACAGAACAGGGGGTTTCTAAAGCCGTAGATGGGGTAGACTTTGAGATATACCCTGGCGAGACTCTGGGTATTGTTGGTGAATCAGGTTGTGGAAAGAGTGTTACCTCTTTATCAATTATGCGTTTGGTTCCTGAACCTCCGGGAAAGATAATCGATGGGAATATATTTTTTAAGGGAAGGGATCTAACTAAATTAAGTCAGGCTGAGATGAGAGAGATTAGGGGAAATGAGATATCTATGATTTTTCAAGAACCTATGACTTCACTTAATCCTGTATTTACAATAGGGGAGCAGATCTCTGAGGTGGTTATACTTCATCAAAAGGTTTCCAAAGAAGAGGCGAGGGAACACTCGGTGGAGATGTTAAGAAAGGTCGGTATACCATTACCAGAACAAAGAATTAGTGAATATCCTCATCAACTAAGTGGTGGTATGAGGCAGAGGGTAATGATCGCGATGGCTCTTTCCTGTGACCCGGCATTATTAATTGCCGATGAACCGACAACTGCTCTTGATGTAACAATTCAGGCCCAAATACTGGATTTGATGAATGACTTGAAAGATAAATTTGAGATGTCCATTATGATGATTACTCATGATTTAGGTGTAATTGCTGAAGTATCAGATCGGGTTGCTGTAATGTATGCTGGTAAAGTTGTTGAATATACGGATGTTAATACAATCTTTGCTAATCCACAACACCCTTATACCTGGGGACTTCTTAATTCAGTACCTCGTTTGGATAAAAAAGTTGCTAGATTAACTACTATACCGGGTATAGTGCCGAGCCCTTATGATTTTCCAGAGGGATGTAAGTATAATACAAGATGCCCCCTGGCTGATGATAAATGTTTAGCTGCTGAACCAGAGATGAGGGTGACTGAAGATGGGCATCAGGTAAGGTGCTGGCATTTAGATAGATTAGGAGAACTGAGTGACCAAACTGAATTAGCATAAACAAATATATTCTTACTGGAGGTGAGAGTCTTGGCATTAGAGGAAAAAAAGTTACTCGAAATAAATAATCTAAAGAAGTATTTTCCTGTTAAAGCAGGTGTTTTTAAAAAAACAGTAGCTTATGTTAAGGCTGTTGATGATATAAGTTTTTTTATTAAGAAAGGTGAGACACTTGGTTTGGTTGGTGAGTCAGGTTGTGGTAAATCAACAGCAGGGGCCACTATTTTGCGTCTCCTTGAAGCAACAGCAGGGGAGGTTATATTTGATGGAAGAGATATTTTATCCTTAAACAAAGGTAAATTACGTGAAATTCGTAAAGAGATGCAGATCATTTTCCAAGACCCTTATGCATCTTTAAATCCACGAATGACAGTTGCTGATATAGTTGGTGAACCATTAGATATCCATAATTTAGTTAAAAATAAGCAAGAAAAATATGAAAGAGTTAGTCAGTTGATGAATAATGTTGGTCTAACCGTAGAACAGATGAAGCGTTATCCACATGAATTTAGTGGTGGACAGAGACAAAGGATTGGTATAGCCAGGGCATTGGCAGTAAATCCCAAATTAATAATTGCTGATGAACCAGTTTCGGCTTTAGATGTCTCTGTTCAGGCACAGGTTATCAATATTTTACAGGATTTACAACAGGAATATGGGTTAACTTATCTTTTTATTGCCCATGATTTGAGTGTGGTAAAACATATTAGTGATCGAGTTGCTGTTATGTATTTGGGTAAAATTGTAGAAATGACCGATAAAGATGAAATATATCTAAACCCCCTACACCCATATACCCAGTCACTATTATCTGCCATACCGATACCTGATCCGAGTTTTAAAAAAGAACGTATTATTCTTGAAGGTGATGTACCAAGTCCTGTAGATCCCCCTACTGGTTGTCGTTTTCACCCGCGTTGTCCTAAAGCAATAGACCTATGTAGTAGTAAAGAACCTGAGTTTAAAGATTATGGAAATGGACATTATGTTGCTTGTCATCTATTGGATTAGTATAGTAGTTAGTATTAGAGTAAGAAGGGACTCTAACTTTTTTGTCCTTTTATAAAATAATTAATAGGGGATGAGTTGATGAGTAATTATCAGTGGAAAACGAAAAAAGAAATTATTGTGGAGAATGCGCATAAAGACCCGTTTCTTAAAATAGAAGACCTGGCTAAAATGGCTAAAACAACATCTCGTTATGTGCGGACGATTTTATCAGAATCTGATATTTCCTTGATGAAACTTAGAAAAGATTATGCCAGGAAAGTGGAAAATATGAATATTGCGGTAAAAGATAAGTTGTTCTTCTATCATTTAACCCGTTTTCCTTATCAAAATAATGTTAAATCAATATTGACTGATAAGCTGTATCTAAACAATAGTGCTGATTTATCTGAACTGGGAGTCAATATAAAAGAGGACTATAGCTATTATTCCTTTTTACATATTATTAAAGATACTCCCTGGTCTGTATGTACTTTGTTTATAAAAAAGGATAAAATAATAGATGGGGAGATTTTGCATAGTTTTAATGACCTTGTTGATTTATTATGTTATGAAGTTAAGGAATCAGGGATTGAAATATCGGATCTGATAATTGATATTGAAATAGCTAATGGGCAGATAGCTGACAGTATTAATATTACACCTTTAGTACCTATCTACCGGGTTAAACAAACCTTGGGTAGTAGTGATAGTGTTTATGCAGTGATGTTGGCTTATTTTGATACCAGGCAGGTGAGTTTGAATGTTTCTCCTAATAGGGGCCTTATTTTAAAGAAAAAAGAGATGGCAGTTTAATCCAAATTCAAAAATCTTACCTCAGTTTGTTTTTAGATGTATAATTTTAAGTTGAATGGTTTATAATATGAGTAAACAAAAACCTTTAACTGAGGGGGGATTTTTTAGTGGCAGTTGATGAATTAACCAAAAAAGAGCAGATTATTAATTTTGCTCAGAGTGATCCATTTTTAAAGATTAGTGATATTGCAGAATGTGTACAGACTACTCCGCGGTATGTAAGGACTATTTTATCAGAAGCCAATATTTCATTGATGAAATTACGGGAGAAATATGCCCGTAATATGGAACAGAGGTTAAAAAATGATGAACACAGTGAATTACAGGCGAAAGTAAGTCTCAGGGAGGAATATAGTTATAATAATCTGAATACTGGTAATATTGAGATCGAAGAGGCTGATGAAAATGACTATCCCAGTATTGAAAGGATTGGACAAGGTGATGAACTGGTAAAGATATATCAGGTTCAGTATGTAGATGATAACCCCTATTGTGTACATGAACTGATAACCTTTATGGAAAAAGAGCTTAATCAAGAGAGGATTGAAAATCTGGAATCAATCTATGATTTGTTGGGAAGAAAGGGTATAAATCACCTTCAATTCATGAATAACATTATTACTGTAGAGAGTCCTAAAGAAATTATAAAGCGTTTTTTCCAGGATAATGGTAATGTACTGCTAAGTGAAAGAACAGTTTTATTAAATAAGATACCAATTGGAATTGAAAAGATTTATATTCGGACAGACCTTACTCAGATGGAGTTTGCCGGTGAGATTGTAATTTAGTATTTGAGCAGAAAAGTTGACAAGTTGAGGGCAATTTCGTATAATTATATTAAGAAAAATTAAATGACCTCGTATAACTGTGAAAATATGGTTCACAAGTCTCTACCGGAAAGCCGTAAACTATCCGAACTACGGGGGGAGTGCACCTAGGGTTCCGCTCTATGAAATTCTTACAGGGGACTGGTCCGAGGGGTGCAGGTTCCACAGTTGACTGTGGGATTACACCGTATGGATAAAAGCCTGGGCGGGTAGGTTCCTTCGTGCAACTATGTACAGGGAAGCTACCCACCAGGCTTTTTTATCTGGGTTAAAAAACTCAAGTCATTACCCAGATGGTTTAATTTATCAAGGGGGTACAATAATGCTGGAAAATCTTTTTAAGCTGAAGGAAAATGGTACTGATGTGAAGACAGAGGTTGTGGCCGGATTTACAACATTTATGACAATGGCTTACATAATTATAGTAAATCCTAACATTTTATCTGCTGCTGGAATGCCTTTTAATGGTGTGTTTATTGCTACGATAGCCGGTATAATTCTTGGTACATTAGCAATGGCTTTTTTAACAAATTATCCTTTTGCACTGGCATCTGGTATGGGTTTAAATGCTTTTTTTGCTTTTTATGTTTGTGGGGCACTTGGAGTTAGCTGGCAAATTGCTCTGGGCCTAATCTTTATTGAAGGTATATTATTTATTATCTTGAGTATACTTCCTGTAAGAGAGATGATTGTAAATTCTATTCCCATGGGATTGAAATCAGGTATAAGTGCAGGGATAGGATTGTTTATTGCTTTTATAGGTTTACAGGGTGCTGGAATTATTATTAGTGATGAGGCTACTTTAATTGCCTTGACACCAAATCTTTTATCGGGTGCTGCTTTAGTGGCAGTTATAGGATTGGTAATTACTGGTATATTGATGGCCAGGGGTGTTAAGGGTTCTATTTTTATAGGAATTAT
The DNA here is from genome assembly GCF_017751145.1 of Iocasia fonsfrigidae. GTDB lineage: Bacteria > Bacillota > Halanaerobiia > Halanaerobiales > DTU029 > Iocasia > Iocasia fonsfrigidae. The sequence goes on along the minus strand of NZ_CP046640.1, from coordinate 2,581,548 downwards.
TTTAACTACTGTTATTGCCTGGATTTTGACTGCACGTGGTTTGATTGAAGGTGTTGTGGATGTTGGAGCGGCAGGTATTTTTGAACTGCCAAGTGTTAGTGATTGGGCAGAAATTTTTGGGCAGTTAGATATTGCTGGGGCCTTTAATATTAGTTTTATTGGTATTTTACTAACTTTCTTATTTGTAGATATGTTTGATACTGCCGGTACTCTTATTGGTGTTAGTCAGCAGGCTGGTTATCTGGATGATGAGGGTAATTTACCAAAAGCAAGTAAGGCCCTACTTGCTGATGCTATTGGCACCACAGGTGGCGCATTATTTGGGACAAGTACTGTTACAACATATGTTGAATCTGCTTCTGGTGTAGCTGATGGTGGTCGTACCGGTTTAACAGGTGTAGTTGTTTCTATTTTATTCTTTTTATCATTGTTTTTTCTCCCGCTGGTTAAGATGATTCCTGGGGCTGCAACAGCACCTGCCCTGATAATTGTAGGAACAATGATGATTTCAAATATTACTAAGATTGATTGGGATGATTTTACTGAGGTATTACCTGCTTTTATGACTATGCTAATTATGCCTCTGGCTTATTCAATATCAGATGGTATTGCCTTTGGTTTTATTACTTATCCACTTATTAAATTATTTACTGGTAAGGGTAAAGAGGTCCACTGGTTAGTATATGTTTTAGGTATTGTCTTTTTGGCCTATTTTATCTGGCTTTAAAGATATTATTTTAAATTATTCCTGGGAAAACATCAAAATATAGTTTTTAAATAATATAAAAGAGGATATTTGCCGAAAGTCTAGAATATATAATTAATAGCTGATTTTTATCTCTTTAATTTTTTACATACAAAAAAGGGGGGGGAGATTTGATGCTTGAATTAATCGGGGCAGTTGTTGTGGTTTGGGCATTAGTTTACTTTTTAAATAATGCAACTCCATAATTTTTATATTATTTTTAAAGAGTAGACTGGGGGAGATAACTTATTAAATAGGTTATTTTTCCCAGTTTTTTTGATATAGCTGTTTTGTTCTAATGTATTTTTACTATATACTCATAAAAAGGATGAGAATGAGAATGGTGGGAATTATATGGAGTATTATAAAAAAGGATTTTTATGAATCTATTAGAAATAAAACTATATTGATAGTGATTTTACTGCCGATACTGGCATCATTATTATTTACAGTAATTGATAATCAGAGCGCAGATAAGAATTTTAATATAGGAATCAGTGGAGACAAAGGGTTTGAAATAGGGCATTTTATAGAAGATAATCTTATTAATTTTATCCCACATAGCTATGAACAGGTTGCGGCAGGCAGGAGAGCAATTGAGGAGGGTTCTCTGGATGCCCTATTAGTAATAAATGATCAAGAAAGTAAAGATTATCTCCTGTATTTATCAGGCCAGCATGGACTGACATATCTTTTTATCAAAGATAGTGTTGAGGAAATACTGGAATCATATCATAGGGTAAAAAAGCCGTTTAAGTTTACTGTAAGAAGTATTAATAATCCTGCTACTCGCCTATCTTTTTTACCTATCTGGCTTACCATTACGATTACAATGATTGGTGTTTTAATAATTTCTGGTAATTTTGCTGAAGAGAAAGAGAATAAAACTATGGAGGCGATGATGATTACTCCAGCCAGTAGTCTCGGCATATTTCTGGCCAAGGGTATTTATGGCCTTATCTTAAGTTTATTAACCGTTTTCTTAATGTGCATTCTAAATGGGGTTGTATTTGTAAACTGGATTATTCTTTTTGTATTTATCATTACTATTTTATCATCATCAGCCTGTTTTACTGCAATTGGTCTTTTAATTGGTATTATAACAACATCACAGTCTTCTGCTAGATCGATTGGGACATTAGTTTATTTTCCCCTGTTATTTCCAACATTAATCTATGATCTAACTGAATTTACCAGGATCCTGGCAGGTTTATTTCCTACTTATTATTTATTTAAAGCCTTGGAAAGGATACTGTTATATCCTAAAAATATAAGCGGTCTCTTTGGAGATGTATATATTTTGTTAGGACTTGCTGTAATATTTTCAATACTGGCTTATTTTATATTTAAAGGGGTGAAAAACTAGCATGGGATTAAGCAGAGAAAGGGTTATACTTATAATTAATATAATAGTTTTTTTGCTTGTAATACCTGTTTTCTCTACTATCGCGAGTGCAATAGAGAATAAGGAAATAGCTGATTTTGTTACTGAGGTTTATCAAGTGTACATGGCCAAGGATTTTGATGCTGTCTATAAGTACCTACACCCTGATATCAAGGGAATAATGTCAGATGAAGACTATATTAATTTTCAAGAGGAGACTAGTAATAAACACAAGATGTCCATCTCTCAGGTTCGAGTCAAGGGTGTTAAGTCTTTAGATAAAATCCCAGGGGAATTTGAGGAATATCTTAGTAAGACAGATGAGCAGGATTATTATAGTGTCTCAATAAGCTATTTGCTTTCTTATTATCTGGGAAAAGAGAGGGAACGTGAGGTTGAAAAGGATGTCTATCTCTGTCTTGAAGGAGATAATTTATATTTCCTGTGGGACCCGGCAGCGATTGAGTAGGGGGATGATCATAAGTGCCTAATTTATATGATATAGAAGTAAAAAATATAAGTAAAATATATAAAAAAACAACTGCTGTAGAAGATATTTCATTACAGGTCAAGAAGGGGGAGGTTTTTGGTTTTTTGGGTCCTAATGGGGCGGGTAAAACAACGACTATTAGAATAATGACCGGTCTTCTGCCGGCCAGTTCAGGTTGCTGTAAGGTTCTAGGTGAGGAGATAAGTGGGATTGGTAGTGATTTTTATAGAAAGATAGGTATTGTTTTTGAAAATAATAATCTTTATATGAGATTATCAGGAGAAAAGAACCTCAGGTTTTTTGCCAGTATGTATCAACTTGATAATGATATAGTTTATTATCTATTAGAGAAATTTGCCCTACTTGATGCTGCTAAAAGACCGGTAAAAAGTTATTCCAAGGGTATGAAACAGAGACTACTTATCTGCCGTGCTTTACTCCATGACCCTAAGCTTTTAATACTTGATGAACCAACCAGTGGTCTTGACCCTATGTCTGTTGAAATTATCCATCAGGCAATAGAGGAATTTAGGAATGCTGGAAAGACTGTGTTTTTAAGTACACATTATATGGAAGAGGCTGATAGCTTATGTGACCGTCTTGCTTTCATTAATAAAGGTAGTTTAATTGCAGTAGAAAGACCAGTGGTCTTAAAGGAAAGGTATGGGGAGTCATATATAGAAATTAAGGTATTATTAGATAAAGGGCAAGAATCTGCTGAGATGTTTGAAGAAATAATTAATCAGGATGACATCTTAGAATTGGATGATAACATAATGACTATAAAATTATCACTTATTAATAATGACGTAGGTCTAAGATTAGATAAAATACGTTCAAAGTCAAAGGTATTGAGTATCCATTCCCGGGAAGCGACTCTTCATGATGTTTTTATGAGATTAACAACTTTGTCTTAATAATTAGTAATTTTTTGTATATACTATAGCATATATTAAGTAATATCTTGTAAAATATAAATTTTAATGATATAATGTTTTATATGATAATAGTTATTATTAGTGGAAATGTTGTTTTTAAATCGTGGATAACTTTAAAGACCGACCAATATATTTACTTGCCTTGTCGTGCACCGCAGGTGCTCCGCATCTAAGCGGAGCGTACAAGAACAGTTTAAGGTTGCACTATGGCGTCCTGCCTTCGTTTACTGTCGAGAAATTGTCTTCCGGCTCACTGACTCTTCTTTTTATAACGCATGGTCGAGTCAGTATCAGGCCATCGAGGCCAAGTTCCATGCCTACGGATAATTTCTAGAGTCGTCCAGTAAATATATTTGTCTGTATTATGATAACAAGTTGACTTTGTGTAAAAAGAATTCCTATAGTAAAAATTAATAATTATTGTTAAGTCTGGCTGGCGAAGTTAATTTGTTCTTTGATGCAAATGACTTGCAAAAAGCAATTAATGGGCTATTTATGGAGATTGTTTGTAAAAATAAATATTTTAATTTAAGTCTAGATATATATATTAAAGAAAGGGTGTTAAAATATGAGGAAAATAGCTAGGATCGTTGTTTTGTTGTTTGTAGTGGTAATAATCTTTGTTTCAGGTACTGCTTGTCAGGTCAGTGGGAAAAGTGATAAACTTGCAGTGGCGGTGTCGATTGTTCCAGAAGCTACTTTTGTTAAAGCCGTGGCTGGGGAACTACTTGATGTTGTAACTATGATTCCTCCAGGAAACAGCCCGGCAAATTATTCGCCTTCACCCAAAGAATTAACTAAATTTAGTGATTCCGGTATCTATTTTGCTATGGGGGTGCCGGCAGATCTGACAAATATTTTAGCAAAAGCAGAGGAGATTAACCCTGATATTAAGGTAGTTAAGCTTTTTGCAGAGGTTAATGAGGTATATCCTGACCGAGAGTTTTCTCCAGGCAAAAGGGACCCCCATATCTGGTTATCACCAAAAAGGGCTAAGATAATGGTCAGGATTATTGCCAGGGAACTGGCAGAGATTGATGAAAAAAACCGAAATGTTTATCAAAAAAATGCTGATGAGTATATTAATAAACTTAATAAATTAGACCAAGAAATTAGTAATTCACTATCAAAGCTAAAAAATAAGACTTTTATTGTTTATCACCCCGCTTTTGGTTATTTTGCTGATGACTATGGACTGGAAATGCTGGCTATAGAGGAAGAAGGAAAAGAGGCTACTCCCAGAAGGGTCCAGAAAATAATTGATCTAGCGAAAAAAGAAAATATTAAAGCAATTTTCTATCAGGCAGAGATAGATAGTAGGCAGTCTCAGGCTATAGCCGAAGAGATTGGTGGAAAAACAATTCAGGTTGACCCTCTTGCAGCTGATTACATAAAAAATCTACAAAAAACAGCTGAGGTTTTTAATGATATCCTTAATTAAGGAGGGCTTTTATGAAGGCCATCGAAGTAAGTGATGTAAGTGTATATTATGATAATGTCTGTGCAATAAGGGATGTTAACCTTGAGATTAGTGAGAATGAATTTCTGGCGATTATTGGACCTAATGGTGCAGGTAAAAGCACATTATTAAAAGTAATACTGGGTCTTATTAGACCGGTAAATGGAGAAGTAAAGGTTTTTGGAAATAGTATCAAGAAAAGAGAAAAATTAATCGGGTATGTACCTCAGGCAATAGAATTTGATAGGAATTTCCCTATCAGTGTTCGGGATGTTATCCTAATGGGGCGCTTAAGGAGTAATTTTACTTTCTTTCACAGTTATTCTAAAGAAGATGTCCAAAAGGCTGTTGATATTATGGATAGACTGGAATTAGCTGATCTTAAGGAAAGGCAGATCGGGCAATTATCAAGTGGGCAGTTACAGAGGGTTTTAATTGCTCGTGCACTGGCAGTAGAGCCAAAAATTATGTTGCTTGATGAACCAACAGCAAGTGTTGATCTTAATTCCAGAAATAAGATTTATTCTATCTTAAATGATCTCAAGAAAGAGATGACTATTGTTGCTGTAACCCATGATATGGCAGCAATCTCTACCTATTTTGATAGTGTTGCCTGTTTAAATAAAGACCTGCACTACCATGGTGATAAAGAACTTGAAGAAGCGGCTCTGAAAAAGGTTTACGGATGCCCTATAGAATTGATTGCCCACGGAGTACCACATCGAGTTTTCAGGGCCCATGAGGAGTGATATAATGATTAAGGCCTTTATGGAATACACTTTTTTGCAAAATGCAGTTTTTAGTGCACTACTGGCCAGTATTATTTGTGGAATTATCGGGACGATTATTATAGAAGAGAAATTAGTAATGATGAGTGGAGGGATAGCCCATACTTCATTTGGAGGTATTGGCCTGGGCTATTTTTTAAAAATAGAGCCTATAATTGGGGCGCTTTTCTTTTCTATCCTGGCTGCTATTGGGCTAATTACTATTAGGCGGAAAATAAAAGTTAATTCAGATACATTAATGGGAATTTTCTGGGCTGTGGGTATGGCTTTAGGCATTTTGTTTATAGCCTTTACACCTGGCTATCCCCCGGATATATCATCTTATTTATTTGGTAATATCCTGACAGTTACCAGTTTTGATATAAAAATTATTCTTATTTTTACGATAGTGTTGGTTTTTACAATCTCAGCTCTATTTAATTACTGGAAGGCATATTTATTTGATAGTCAATTTTCTTCTGTAATTGGAATTAAAACGAAATTATTAGAATATCTTCTTTTTATATTAATAGCCTTAGCTATTGTTGCTTTAATCAGGGTGGTCGGTATAATACTGGTGATTGCTTTATTAACCGCTCCTCCGGCTATTGCTAAATTATTTTCTTATGATTTAAAAAAGATGATCTTTTATGCTATTTTTTTTAGTATGTTTTTCTCATTAGCGGGTTTATGGATTTCCTATCAATTTAATATTTCTTCTGGGGCTTCAATAGTTTTACTTGCTGGATTTAGTTATTTTATTGCAGTGCTCATTAGTAAAAGAACAGCCGGTTTAAAAACTTATTCATAGGGGGATTTCTATGAGTAATTCTATAGATTGGGAAAATTTTCTAAAAGAAAAGGGAATCAGGGTTACCAGGCAGCGTATTGCTATTCTGGGGGTGCTTGATAATAGTTCAAAGCCGGTATCGGCTCGAGGTATTTTTGATGAGCTTGCTGCCAAATATCCTGGTATCCGTCTTTCGACTATCTACCGCAATTTAAATCATTTTACAGCTAAAAATATGGTAAAGATGATGGAATTAAACATTGAAAAGAAAGAGAGTTACTATGAATTAAAGAACAGGGGGCATCATCATCATATGATCTGTCTGGAATGTGGGGAAATACTTCCCCTGGAATGTCCTCTGAAAAACTATCTTCTTGAGTTGAGTTCTGAGACAGGCTATAAGATTATAGACCATAGAGTAAAACTATATGGTCTTTGTCCTGCCTGTAGTAAGGAGGAAGGATAATAGTGAAACGGGATTTTACACAGGGTGTTGAGATGTCACATCAGCTTTTAAAGCAACATGTTAAGGAAGGTGAGACGGTAATAGATGCTACTGCTGGAAATGGATATGATACTTTGTTTTTGGCTGAATTAGTTGGAAACAGTGGTAATGTATATTCCTTTGATATTCAGCAAGAGGCGATTGATAATACGAGGGAACGATTGCGACTGGCCAGGATGGGGGATAGAGTGAGGCTTTGTCATACCGGTCATGAAAATATTTTGGATATGGTTAGTGAAGATGTAGGGGCAATTATCTTTAACCTGGGATACAGGCCTGGTGGGAAGAAAGATATAAAAACCAGACCTGAAACGAGTCTGACTGCTCTTAAAAGTGGTTTAACATTACTTAAGAAAAGTGGTATTATAGTAATAGTAATTTATACTGGACATAAGGGCGGAAAAACTGAAAGGGAAATACTCCTGAACTATTCTGCTGGATTAAACCAGGATAAGTATAATGTCTTATACTATCATTTTATTAATCAGGACTGTTCTCCTGAAGTATTAGCAATAAAAAAAAGATAAGGGGTTTTCTATGAGTGTTTATTATAAATATTCGGCATATTTAAGGAAAAAACATGGAGAAAAGACATATAAGCTACCAGTTAATCTACCACTGACCTGTCCCAATAGAGACGGTTTTCTCGGCAGGACTGGTTGTAGTTTTTGTGGTGAAGATGCCGGGGCACATGAAAGCCTGACAGGGAATTTATCTGTTAGTAAACAGCTTTTAAAAAACAGGGAATATATTGGCAGCCGGTATGGTGCTAAGAAATTTATTGCCTATTTTCAGAACTACTCTAATACATATCTGCCCCTTGCTAAATTAAAAGAATATCTCCAGGATGTTTTTGCGATTGAAGGCATTGTTGAGATAGTTCTTTCTACCAGACCTGATTGTATCAATAAAAGGTATATTGAGGGGATAAAGGAAGTAATAAATAGGAATAATCCAGCAGTAGGACTTTCTTTTGAACTAGGGCTTCAAACGGTTAATTATCATACACTAAAGGTGATTAACCGTGGCCACACCCTGGCTGAGTTTATTGAAGCAGTTATTTTAGCAAGGGATTTTAATATTCCTGTTGGAACACATTTGATTTTGAACCTACCTGGTGACAATGACTGTGATGTTATTGAAAATGCCAAAATAGTGTCTGCCCTGGGGGTTGCTAATGTAAAACTCCATGCCCTTTATATCAGGGAAGGTACTACTCTAGCTAGAGAATATCAGGAGGGTAATCTGGAGTTAATCACCCTGGATGAATATATAGCCAGGGTGATTGAGTTTCTGCAGTATTTAAGTCCAGACATTGCTGTACAGCGCTTGCTGGGCAGGGCGCCTGAAGAAGGAACCCTGTTTGTTAACTGGGATTACAGTTGGTGGAAAATTCATGATATGATTATTAAGGAGATGAAGCAAAAGGGGCTTAAACAAGGTGATAAATTTGATTATTTAGGGGGCAAGGCCTTAAGGGGGATGAGAGATTGCAGAGAATAAGCTTTATTCATACAGCAGACCTGCATTTAGGCAGCACAATAAATATAGGTGGTAAGGGTCCAGCAGAGCTGGAAAAAATATTTACACAGGCAGTCTTTAAAGCCTTTGAAAATATTTGTGACTATGCCTTGGAATATAGTGTTGATTTTGTATTATTGAGTGGTGATATATATGACCGGGAAAACCGTTCTGTACTGGCCAACCATTTTTTTAATAAACAGTGTAAGCGTTTAGCGAAAAAAGGAATTCCGGTCCTGCTTATTGCTGGCAACCATGACCCTTTAAATGAGGATAATGAATTAATTAATAGTCCTGATAATGTTTATATTTTCAGTAGCCGTCAGGTTGATAGCAGAGAGATTTATAATGATAAAGATGAGTTAATTGCCCAGGTATCAGGTTGTTCATATAGGGGTAAGGCGGATTCGCGCCGGCTTTATCGGGATTATGAGACAATACCAGGTATCTGGAATATTGCTTTGTTACATACCCAGTTAGACCCTGATAATATCAACTATATGCCCTGCTCATTGGAGGATTTGTTGGCCAGAGGTGATATTCACTACTGGGCTTTAGGGCATATACATCAGGCTAGAATAATAAATAGATCTATCAATAGGGCAGTAGCTTATCCTGGCATTCCACAGGGAAGGGATGCTGGTGAAGCTGGTATTAAAGGGGCGCTACTGGTAGAGTTAATACCTGACTGCCAACCGGTAATAAGTTTTTTGCCAACCTCTAAGATTATTTATCAAAAAAAGGAAATATCTATTAATAGTATTGCTAATGGTAATTTTTCTGACCTGAAAAGGTTGATAAATAATAAGGCTAAAGAATTAAAAAAAATTGATAGTAATTGTATTAATCTTAATTGTGACCAGATTGAACCATTACAAGAATTAGAGGGTATTATTGTTGATTGGGTTTTGACGGGAAGAGGAGAGCTAAGTGAATTAATAAAAGGTCAGAGGGATGAATTGGGGTCTTTTCTACTTGATAGTCTACAAAAGGAATTCCTCTCAAGAAAACCCTTTATCTGGACTAGAAAGATTACTGATCGTACTGGCAAATTACTTGATGAGGGTTTGTTAGGGGATAGTCCTATTTTTAAGGAAATAGAAGATGTAATTGCTGTTTTGAAGAATAAACAGGGTCTCAAGGATGAACTGCTGTCAGAGTTTGGTTTTATATGGACTGATAAATCTGACCGGGAGGATAGCAAAGCTGCTAGTTTTCAACTGGACGATCAAAAATTATATGATCTTATTGATTATGCCAGAGGGTTGATTATTGAAGAATTACTGGAAAGGCGTGAAAGGGCTTGAATATAAAGAGCTTATTTATTAAGGATTTTGGTATATTTTATAATGAATTAATTGAGGATATATCCCCTGGACTGCTTGTAATAGGTGGATATAACCGTTCAGGGAAGACGAGTTTCTTTAAGTTGTTAAGGTATATTGGTTATGGTTTTCCCCGTAACAATGATTTTATTCCAGCCCGTCAGAAACATGAACTTGAAGCGGTTGTTCAGACCAGTAATAGGGAAGAATTCAGCTTAAACCTAAAGGGATTTGCTGAACCAGTTGTAAGTGTTATCAAGGGAGAAAGAAAGATAGATTCTGCAGTAGAATTATATAACGGCCTTGATTTTTTTACATATCAACAGTTGTTTACTATCAGCCTGGATGAATTGCAATCCAGGAATACAGGATTAGCTAAAAAGGAATTGAAGAGATTAAATTCTATTCTTCTGGGAGCTGGATTAAAAGAGCTGCTACTCTTACCACAGATAGAGGATTATTTTGCCAAAAATGCCGAGAAGATTGGCGGGAAAAATGGGGACCCTGGAGTAAAGGATTTTAAGCCCTATTATCAGCAGATAGAGCAGGGGATTGAAATGAAACATGCTGCCTCAGCCCAGGTTAAAGATTATTATCAAAAAAAAGAATTGCTGCTGGAGGCTGGCTCTAAAATAGAAGATATTAGGAAAGAAATATCAGTGTTAGAGAAAGGGGTTAACCGGCTTGACCTCTTAAAAAATCACTATGAAATCTGTAGTCAGCTCAATAAACTGGAGAGTAAACTCCAGAGTTTAAAGTCCGATAAATACCTGGGTCTTGATAAACAGGCTTATCCAGAGAGAGCCAGTGAAATTTTTAAAAGATACCATCAGCTCAGGGAAAAAAGGGAAGGACAGCTTTTAACATTAAAGCAGGAGATAGGGATTAAACATATTAATCAATTAAAGAATAAGTTTATTAAATACCAGGATAAAATAAAGTTTTTTCATCACAGAATTACTGGTTTGTCTGAACAGGTCAAATATTATCGTGAAAATCTGAACAGGGTAATCGTGGAAGAGGAGAAACTGGAGAGGGCTATTACCAGTTTTAATGAAGAGTGGGTAGATGGTTTTAAAATTATAGATAATATCAAGGTAGATGAAATAAACTATCTTAATTTACAGGATGACCTTGAGGAATATAATAGATTAAGGCTATCTTATCAGCAGGAAAGGGAAAGGCTAGATGTATTAGTAGAGAAGGGGAGACAGTTGGAGCAGAAACTGACTTCACTAAAGGCAAGTAATCCCGGTAAAAATCTAAGCTTGTATTTCATTTTCTCAATAGTTTGTCTGTTAAGTGGAATAGGTCTGTCCTTTTTAAGAACTATTTATATCAGCATTAGTTTCCTTGGTACAGTTGGTATTGGATTATATAGTCTTTATATCTATACCCTGGCTAGGGATAGAATTAATCTTAAAAAAATAATTTCTAATGAACTGGAGGATGTCAAAAATGAGATCTTGTCCAGCAAAAATAAAATAGGAGACTATAAAACAAGCTTAATGCCACTGCAAAAAATGCTTAATAGATACAGAACAATTCTGGGCTTAGATCAAGAGGCTTCACCTCAGTTATTGAGAGAAAATTTTCGACAGGTTCAGGGTTTTAAAGATAAACTGAAAGGGATAAGACAGCAGAGGAAAGGACTTAATAGTAATAAGATTGAAATAGAAAAAAGGCTGGGTGGACTTCTAAATATTCTCAAAGAGTTTAATGAAATAGTATCTTTAAACATGATGACATCAGGAGATGAGCTCCTTCAGCAATATGATATGATAGTCTCTTTATTTGAGGAATTAGTTCAAGCCTTGGATAGGTTCATGTTGTTATCAGGTTATGAAGATAAATTGTCTGATCTTAGACAGGAGACTATCTGTTTATATGAAGAAAGTGGTTTAAATCTGAGGGATAAAAAGCAAGAAACAGCTAGTTTGTTGGAAGACTATCTAAGATGGGCTAAAAAAATGGAAGAATACCAGGCAGTTAAAAAGGAATATGAGCAGTTAATAAGACAACTGGGGAGTGCTCTTAATACAGAATTGATCCGGGAGTCAATGGGGGTAACTGATGATAGTATGTTAGATTCTTTCAGGGGATTCTATAATAGCTATATTTCCTTGGAAGATGTGGAAGAAGATTATCAAAATAAACGACAGGAATTAAATTTAGCCAGGGATCGATTAAATAAACTAAGGGATAAGAAACAAATACTTAAGCAGGAATTAAAGGAATTAGCTACAGATGACAAACTAAGACAGGCTTCCTCTATCATTGATAAGGCCAGACAGGAATTGGGTGTTATAGCAGAGGAATATGCTGTCAATAAGGCTGCTGCTTTTATATTAAAAAGGGCTAGAGAAGGGGTTATTAAGAGGGTAAAGGATGATCTGCTGGCTGATGCCAGTAAATACTTCAAAAGGATTACCAGGGGTAAATACCAGAGAATTTTACCGGCCGAAGAGGTTCTTGATAATGATTTTCAGGCCCAGTTAGCAGATGGAAGTATACAGGGCGGTATTAAGGAATTAAGCCGGGGTACTGTTGAACAACTTTTTCTGGCAGTACGGTTAAATAGAATTAAAGAAATAAGTCCTCCCCTGCCAGTAATTATTGATGATAGTTTTGTGAATTTCGATAGCTTTCACCTTCAGGAAACACTTGTTTTAATTCAGGAATTAGCAGAGACACATCAGGTCTTTCTCTTGACCTGCCATCCTCATCTGGTAAAATTAATCAAGGATAATGATTCAAATATACAGTTCTGGAAATTAGATGATGGTAGATTCAATAATACCAGTCAAGAGAAATTAATAGATTTTCTTACTGCGGGAATTAATAAGTAGCCTAAAAAATATGATTTTTAAAAGTTAGTAGGGACTTTAAATTTTTTATAGAATTAAATAAGTATAGGGTAAATTAAGTTATATTAATTATAATGGTTTAGTAAAATAAGTACTTCTAACATACGAGGGGGTTAGATAATGAATAAGAAGATTAACTGGGGTATTATTGGTACTGGTAATATTGCCCACCAATTTGCAGAGGGTCTTAGTATTTTACCAGATGTTAATATTGCCGGGGTTGCATCACGTTCTGAAGAAAGGGCTAAAGAATTTGCGGATTGTTTTAATATTCAGCATTCCTATAGTAGTTATCAGGAACTTGTTCTGGCGCAGGAGATTGATGTTATCTATATTGCTACACCTCATACATATCATAAAGATAATACAATAATGTGTCTTAAGGCTGGAAAACCTGTGCTTTGTGAAAAACCATTTGCAGTAAATCTGGCAGAGGCTGAAGAAATGGTATCTCTGGCAAGGTCAAAAAATATTTTTTTGATGGAAGCAATGTGGACCCGTTATTTCCTGGTCATGGAAAAGGTGAGGGAATGGTTAGCTGAAGGTTTGATTGGTGAGGTTAAATGGTTGGAGGCTGATTTTGGAATTAATAAACCAGTAAAACCGTCCGGGCGTCTCTATAACCTGGAACTAGGTGGAGGGGCTCTACTTGATGTCGGTATTTATCCAGTTTCTCTGGCTTCTATGGTTTTTGGCAGACAACCATCGAGTATTAAAGCTGCAGCAGAAATTGGTGAGACTGGTGTTGATGAACAGACTGCTGTTATTTTTAAATACAAACAGGGAAAGATGGCTCAATTATCCTGTGCTATCCGGACCAAGACTAGAGAAGAGGCCTGTATAACCGGGACCAGGGGTTATATTGTTATTCCTGAATTTCACAGCCCTTCATCTGCCAGAGTATACCGTGAAGGAAAGGTTATTAAGGAATTTGAGCAACCTCTGGAAGGAAATGGTTTAAATTATGAGGCGGTTGAGGTTAATAAATATTTGAGGTCAGGTAAGAAGGAGAGTGCTGTCATGCCTCTCAAAGAAAGTCTGGATGTTATGGAAACTCTTGATAAAATACGTGATAAGATTAATTTGAGATATCCAGCTGATAAATAATAAAAAGCGTCTCTTAATTTATAAGAGGCGTTTTATTGGTATTTTTTTTGTTTTTATTCATAAACTAATGCCAGGCTCAGGATTTGTTTATAAAAAACGAGGTGATTTTTTGGAAGAAAATAAAGCTAAAATTAATGATATTGCTGTAGTAGGGTGTGGGCCAGCAGGATTATCAGCAGCAGTAAATATTTCTATTAGAAAAAAGTCCTTGCTCCTCCTGGGAGCAGAGATTTGTAGTCCTAAGTTATATCGAGCAGAAAAAGTCAATAATTATTTAGGTTATTATAATCTAAGTGGAGAGGAATTGATGAAAAAATTTATTGCCCATATAGCAGAGATGGGGATAGATATAAGCCGTTCCCGGATAGATAATATTTATCTACAGGATGATTATTATACACTTGCCTCCAGAGATAAGACTTACCATGCCTATACTTTAGTACTGGCGCCTGGGGTTAGTAACAATAAATATTTACCCGGGGAAGAGGAATTGCTTGGTAGTGGTGTTAGTTATTGTGCTACTTGTGATGGGGCATTATACAGAAATAAGGATGTAGCTGTAATTGCCTATACAGAAGAAGGGATAGAAGAGAGTGAATACCTGGCTGAAATAGTGGATACCGTCTATTTTATTCCACAGTTTGACTTTGAAGATGGTTTTAATATCTCCAATATTAAGACAATTAAGGACAGTCCCTTAGGTATTGAAGGTGATGTCAGGGTAGAGGGTTTAAGGTTAAAAAAACAGACAATAGACCTTGATGGGGTTTTTATCTTAAGGGAAGTAACCCCTGCTGATAAGTTATTATATGGGCTTGCTTTAGATGAAAAAGGGCATATTAAAGTAGATGAGAATATGGCTTCTAATTTACCCGGTGTTTATGCTGCCGGTGATTGTACAGGCACACCATATCAATTGGCCAGGGCTGTTGGACAGGGACAGGTAGCTGGCTTAAATGCAGTTACTTATGTACATAGGAAGAAAAGAGATTCTTAGAGTCTGGATGGCAGTTAAGCCACTTTGTTCAAGTTTAGGAAACTATGCAATTTTGAAATTGTGGATAACTTTAAAGACCGACCAGTATATTTACTTACCTTGTCGTGCACCGCAGGCACTCCGCGGTCTAAGCAGAGCGTACAAGAAAATTAAGGTTGCACTATGGCGTCCTGCCTTCGTTTACTGTCGAGAAATTGTCTTCCGGCTCACTGACTCTTCTTTTTATAACGCATGGTCGAGTCAGTATCAGGCCATCGAGGCCAAGTTCCATGCCTCCAGACAATTTCTAGAGTCGTCCAGTAAATATATTGGGCTGGTTTATTATGATGAGTAGTTAACTTTGAGTGAAAAGTGGTTCTAAGAAAAAATTAATAATTAGTGATTAAGTCTGGGTGGCGGAGCCATTTTGTTCAGGTATAGGAAATTATGTGTTAAGCAGGTTTGTGGATAACTTAATAGAATTAATAAGTATTATGAAAAGAAAAGAGATACAAAAACAACATACGATTAAAAAAATATTTACTCATAATAATAACTGGAAAATCTTTAAAGATAACAGATTATCAGAAGTGGTTCCAGCTGATATGATAGATGATGTAATTGAACAGGTTGAAAGGGCATTGGGTTGTGGAAATCCTGAAAATGGATATACTTTATATAAATGTCTTGAATGTGGTCATGAGCATATAATTGGATTTAGCTGTAAAAGTCGTTTTTGTGTACGATGTGGCAAGAAATATATAGATAATTGGGTTGAGAAACAAGTAGAGAATATACTTGATACAAGTCATAGACATTTAGTATTTACATTACCAGAACAATTAAGAGGGTATGTATATTGGCATAGAGATTTATTGAAAGATATGTGCGATGCAGTAAATGAATTAATTCAAGATTACTATGATAAACAATCAAAGGAAAAAGAATATCAAGTTGGAGTAATAACAGTAGTTCATACTTTTGGGAGGGATGTAGGGTTTAATCCTCATATCCATGCTCTATTAACAGAAGGAGCATTAGATAAATATAAGCAGTGGAAGCATATTGGATATATTTCATATCCATATTTAAGAAAGTCATGGCAGAAAGTATTACTTAATATATTTCGAAAGTATTTCAAAGAGGACTTAAAGGTTCAGAATTTAGTAAGAGAACTGTATCAAAAATATCCTAATGGATTTTATGTAAATGCTGAATCTAGACTAATTAATGCTAGAGGTGCAACTAGATATATTGGTAGATATCTAGCACGTCCAGCTATGGCTGAATATAGAATACTAGAGTATGATGGTAAGAAGGTAAGGTTTTGGTATGAAGACCATAATACGAAAAAAAGAAAAGAATTACTGCTTGATGTATTAGACTTTATAGGTAGATTGATAATGCATGTACCTAAAAAGTATTTTAAGATGGTAAGAAGATATGGGTTATATAGTAGAGGTTTTAATAAAAAAGTAAAAAAGATAGTATCACTATGGAAATACATGAAGAAAAGACAGTTAAAACTAATAGTGGTAGAAAAGAAAAAAAGAGTAATGAGATGGCGAGAAAATATTATAAAAAGTTTTGATAGAGACCCATTAATATGTAGGAAATGTGGTTCGGAGATGGTATTATATGAGATATGGAGTCCTAAACATGATTTTATTTATCATTTTGAACATACAGATGAAAATGGACGACATATAAAAAGATATCCATGGGAGGAGGATCCTAGAATTGAAAGACGAAAAAGAGCGAGACAACTGGGAACTACCATTCCATTCCCCGGACCACCAAGAAGAATGGTATGTTTATAGATGTCCAAAGTGTGGGATGGATGATCATGTACCTGATTTTGTAGTAGATGAGTTTGCAATGGTTCAAAAATTGAAAGAAGGGGAAATGCCTGGAGTGGCATGTCCTGAATGTCTTACAAAGATGGTTTTTGAATCATCTTATATTAAATACCCCTACCGTAAAACAGAAGGGGATTCTGAGTTGCAGTAGGGTGGCGGAGCCATTTTGTTCAGCTTAGTGGGCTTGCTTAATTGTGTTAGATAATATAGTTTATTATCTTAGCATAAAATTATATAAAAAATTGACGAAATATAAAGGAATATATTTTTTTTTATATAATTTAAATATAGGAGATAATTTTTGGATGGGAATTTTTTTGTTTTACTTTTCCTTATTGGTTATAATAGTAATAGGCAAAAACAGATAAAATACAATATTATTTTAAGCTATACAGATTATATAAATAAAAGGAGGGTTATCATGGGAATAAGGAGAATGGCATATCGTTTGCCTGAGATTAAGTATAACAAAGTTGAGGAAAAATTAGCAGAACAGGGCATAGAATTTGATGAATTCTTGGACAGGACTATAGAGCTGTATTTGAATGAAAAACTCGATCCCAAACTTGATTCTGAAGGATGGGGGAGATGGATGGAAGAAAACAATTAGCTGTTAATAGGGAGGTTTTTTTATGAGGATGAAACGATCCATGTATAAGCTGGATAAAGAAAAGCACAGAAAACTTATGAAGAAATTAATCGATGATGGAATGAGTTTTAACGAATTTCTTGATCGGATAATCTATATGTATCTTGAGGGAAAATATACACTGGATTAATTATTAATTTTACAAATACAGAGTAAAAATATAAAAGACCACAGGGTTTTTAATTTCCTGTGGCAGTTTGTTTATTTTGTCTCTGTACTGCTAGGATTATTTTCTAGAACAGATGAAATTGTTTGATTAACTGATTCCATTACTTTATTAAATTTCTGCTGGGCCTCCATAAATTCCTTCACCTTTTCATTGGCCTGCATTTTAACCTGGATGTTCTGGAGTTCTTTCTGTTGTTCTTTTGTAATTGCCTTACCATTGGACTGGGCCATCTGTAAGCGCCTTTGTTTAGTGCTGAACTCATTTAGTAGTGTTTTGGCATTTTCATCTTCATACATAGCTGTCTCACTTGTTTTAAGTTCTTTATATTCGCTGGAATCTACTATTTCTTCACCAAGTGATTTGGCTTTTTCTAAAATTGACATTAATAGTTCACCTCATTTATTTATTTATACCCTTACGTCTGTTAATGTTAACATTTTAAGAGTTGTCTGTCAAATCAAGCGTTAAGAGTTTTGGAATAAACTGGAATTATAATAAATTTAATTTGACAAATAATAGATAACATGTTATATTATTAGCGCTGGGTAATAAAAATATAGCAGTAATTTACCCAGGATAGAACATAGGAGGAATATATTTAATGATTTACAATGGTAAAGTAAAATGGTTTGATGGCAAAAAGGGTTTTGGATTTATTGAAAGAGATGAAGGAGATGACGTTTTTGTACATTTTTCTGCTATACAGCAGGAAGGCTTTAAAAATTTAGAAGAGGGTCAAGAAGTTGAATTTGAGATTGTTGAAGGGGATCGCGGACCACAGGCAGCAAATGTTGTTGCTCTATAAAAAGAAAATACTATAAATATAGTAATTTAACCCTGGCCTACTTATTAAAAAGTAGTCAGGGTTTTTTCTGAATCTGGATTTATTTATTCTTATTGTATTTAATCCGGTCTTTTTCATTCAGGATTTTTTTTCTTAATCTTATAGCATCAGGTGTTATTTCTACTAATTCATCATTATTGATAAATTCCAAGGCCTCTTCCAGAGTAAATGTTCTAGGTGGTGAAAGGTTAAGGGCATCATCAGAACCGGCGGCCCTTGTATTAGTTAGTTTTTTGTTTTTGCAGGGGTTTACAGTAAGGTCATTATTCCGGTTGTTCATTCCAATTATCATTCCTTCATATACTTTGGTGCCGGCCTTGATAAACATAGTACCCCGTTCACTTAGGTTATATAGGGAATAAGCCATAGCTGTTCCGTTATTTTGTGATATTAAAACCCCATTTAACCTCTCAGCTATATCCCCTTTGTATTTTTCATATTTTTCAAATGAACGTATTAGGGTTCCTTCACCACTGGTATCATTAATAAATTCACTTTTAAAACCGATCAAGCCTCTTGTAGGGACAAGATATTCCAGTTTTACATAGTTATTTTCTATTTTCATAGACTGCATAATCCCTTTTCTTTGATTAAGTTTTGAAATTACTGTCCCGGAGTATTTCTCTGGAACATCAATATTAACTTTTTCCACAGGTTCCTGTACCTGACCGTTATCATTATGCATTAAAACCTCTGGTTTTGAGACAGAGATCTCATATCCCTCCCGGCGCATTTTTTCTAAAAGGATAGAGAGGTGTAGCTCCCCACGGCCGGAGACTTTAAAGGATTCTGTGTTTGATTGTTGTTCTACCTTTAATCCCATATTTACTTCCAGTTCTTTATCCAGCCTTGCTTTAAGGTGTCTGGTAGTCAAAAATTTTCCGCTCTGCCCGGCAAAAGGTGAGTCATTGATAAAAAAATTCATTGATAGAGTAGGTTCTTCTATTTTAATCATCTCCATAGGTAATACCTCTCCAGGGTTACATACTGTTTCACCAATTGATATATCATCAATACCTGCCAGAGCAACTATATCTCCACTATAAGCCTTTTCGACAGCTGTTTGTTTTAGCCCTTCATAAACAAATAATTGATTAATCTTACTATCTTTTATACTGTTATCTCTTTTTGAGATCTTAACTGACTGACCAGTTTTGATAGTTCCCTGATATATCCTTCCAATACCAATTCTACCTAAGTAATCATCATAGGCCAGGTCATATATTTGTAATTGAAGTGGTTTTTCATCATTATCTGGATAGGTATTGATATTATCTAGAATTGTTTCAAATAATGGTGTTAAATCATCATTTGTGTCATTAATACTTTTTCGAGCAATACCATCTTTGGCAACTCCATAAACTGTGGGGAAATCTAATTGTTCATCACTTGCCTTCAGGTCTATAAAGAGATCCAGTACCATATCTTCAACTTCCTGAGCTCTGGCATTTTTTTTATCCATTTTATTGATAAATAAAATTGGTCTAATTCCCAGTTCAAGGCATTTCTTTAAAACAAAGCGGGTCTGGGGCATTGGCCCTTCACTTGAATCAACTATAAGAATAGCAGTATCTACTGCTTTAATAACCCTTTCTACTTCAGAAGAAAAATCAGCATGTCCAGGTGTATCTACAATATTTATCTTGTAGTCCTTATATTCTATGGAACAATTCTTAGAGTAGATAGTAATACCGCGCTCCCTTTCTAATTCATTATTATCCATTACACAGTCTAAAACCTCTTCGTTTTCTCTAAAAACACCACTTTGAGTTAAGAAAGCATCAACTAGAGTGGATTTCCCTGCATCTACATGAGCAATTACAGCTAAATTAATAATTTTTTTCTTTTTTGGCATATTTTATTTCCTTTCTTTCTAAGAATACCTGTTTATTTTATACTTATTTTAATAAATAATCAAATACTTCTTTCTTGACATAAAGAATTTACTATAGTATAATAAAAACAATAATTATTACTAATAAACAATAATTATTATAATTTTAGTACATAGGGAGGTATTTTAATGACAAAACTAAGAGAACTTTATAAGTGTGATGTTTGTGGAAATGTAGTAGAGATTACACATGAGGGTGCTCCAGCATTGGTTTGTTGTGGGGAAGATATGAAGAAATTGATTCCTAAAACTGAGGATACAGGTGGTGAAAAACACCTACCTGTTTTAGAAGAAACAGACAATGGTATCTTAGTAAAGGTAGGTGATATAGCCCATCCAATGGAAGATGAACATTTTATTAAATTTATTGAAGTCTTAACAGGTGATAAAGTAATTCGGGCAGAATTAAAGCCGGGTAATAATCCGGAGGCTGAGTTTAAGATTGATAAATCTGAGGTTAAGGCTGTCAGGGAGTATTGTACAATACATGGCCTGTGGGAAAATAAATAGATTTAACTGTTAAAGAGGAGGCATTTATGTCTCTTCTTTTTTATTTCAAGGAAATATGTTTTTTCTATAATTCCATAGTTATGTATTTATTTAAACTATAAATAAAATTTACTAAACAAAAAATGAGTTTTTTTTTATAAATAAATATTTAAATCCAAATATTTGTTTACAATAACACTTTATCAACTAAATTTTGATAAATATTAATTGAAATTACTAAATTGTTTATAAAAGTTTACTTGACAATTTAGTTTTGTTTAGTTATAATTTAATTAAGAATTAAATAAAATTTATAAAAACTTAATTTAAGAAGGTTATTAGTCATGGAAAAAAATGCGATTAAAAAAGTAAACCTTGATGATATTGCTGCTACAGCTGGTGTATCAAAAGCGACTGTTTCAAATGCCTTAAATGATAAAAAAGGGGTAAGTGAACAGACTAAAGAAGAAATTTTAAGAATTGCCAGTGATATGGGCTATAAAAAAACAAATTCAAATAACGGCAGTAATGGTGAGAAAAAGGCGATCAGGATTATTCTGTACAAAAAACATGGTTATGTTTATTCTGACACCCCTTTCTTTGCTAATTTAATTGAAGGTATTCAAAAGGAATGTCGGGTAGAGGATTATGAAATGATGGTTACACATCTTACAGAGGGTTTAGATGACTTTGGTAGTATTATTCAGGATATAAAGAATGATGAGTCATCAGGTTATTTAATACTGGCTACTGAAATGATTAAAGAGGATTTAGAGCAATTTAAGGTTTTGAATAAACCACTTGTTTTACTGGATAGTTATTTTAAACATGAGGATTTTGATTTTGTCTTGATAAATAATTTTGAGGCTGCTTTTAAGGCGACTAATTATTTAATTCAGCATGGTCATTCTAGAATTGGTTATTTACATAGTTCAGTCTATATTAATAACTTTTACTATAGAAAACAGGGTTTTAGAAGTACTTTACAGGAACATGGTATGGAAATAAATGAAAAATATCAATTTAACCTTGAACCTACACTGGAGGGCTCATATCGTGATATGAGTGAATTTTTAAAACACAATCCAGCCTTGCCAACCGCTTTTTTTGCAGATAATGATATTATTGCTTTTGGGGCGATGAAGGCTTTACAGGAAAAGGGGATTAAGATACCTGAAGAGGTTTCAATTATAGGGTTTGATGATATGCCTTATTGTGAGATTAGCACCCCAAAAATGACGACTGTACGGGTACCTAAGCAATACTATGGGGGTTTAGTTGTCAAAAGACTAATAGAGAAGATTAATAATAATGACCTGCAGAACCAAAAGATAGAAATAAATACTGAATTAATTGCAAGGGAGAGTGTACTAAAAAGGTAACAGCAATTATTAATTAAAGGGGGGATAAAATTGGCTGATGTTCAATTTTTAGCAGGGAAAGCAGCTGAGATAAGATTGAATCTTCTTAAAATGATTTTTAAGGCAAAAATGGGTCATACCGGGTCTTCTTTATCTGACACTGATATTTTAACTACCTTATATTATGATGTTATGCAGTTGAGAGTTGATGAACCTGACTGGGAAGAACGGGATAGATTTATCTTAAGTAAAGGTCATGCAGTTGAATCATATTATTGTATCCTGGCAGATATGGGTTTTATCGATAAGGAGGAACTTAATACCTTCTGTCAGTATCAGACCAGGTTAATAGGTCATCCCAATAATAAGGTACCAGGTATTGAGATGAATACCGGTGCACTGGGTCATGGATTGTCAATAGCAGTCGGAATGGCTAAAGCAGCTAAAATGGATAATAAGGACTACAGGGTTTTTGTTTTGATGGGTGATGGTGAACAGGCAGAGGGTTCAGTGTGGGAAGCAGCCATGGCAGGGGCCCATTTTGGTCTTGATAATCTTATTGGAATTATTGACAGGAACAGACTGCAGATTACAGGAGCTACAGAAGAGGTTATGGGTATTGAGCCGTTGGTAGGAAAATGGAGGAATTTCGGTTGGCAGGTTTTGGAAATAGATGGTCATAATTATGGAGAGCTTAAAAAGTGTCTTTCATCAACACCGGTAGAGGAAGGCAAACCAACTATGATATTGGCTAATACAATCAAAGGTAAAGGTGTATCCTTTATTGAGAATAAGGCTGGCTGGCACCACCGTGTACCTTCAGCATCTGAATTAAATCAGGCTGTAGAGGAGTTAAGTCCACTTATAGGGGTTGATATTGATGGCTGAACTAGCAAATAAAGCAGCAATTTGTGATACATTAATTGATTTAGCTAAAATAGACAGAGATATTGTTGTCTTAACAAGTGATTCCAGGGGTTCGGCTTCAATGACAAAATTTGCTGATGAGCTTCCTGAGCAGTTGATAGAGGTAGGGATAGCTGAACAAAATCTGGTAGGCATAGCAGCTGGTCTGGCTGCTTCCGGTAAAAAACCCTATATTGCATCATATGCTGCTTTTTTATCCATGAGGAGTATTGAACAGATTAAAGTAGATGTGGCTTATTCAAAGACTAATGTCAAGGTTATAGGGATTAGTGGTGGTTTAAGCTATGGCCCTTTAGGTATGTCACATCATGCTGTTCAGGATATAGCAGTAATGAGGGCTATTCCTAATCTAAAGGTCATTATGCCTGCTGATAGATATGAAAGTAAGAAGATGATTGAGGTTCTGGTCAATAATGAAGACCCTGTCTATATACGCGTCGGGCGTAATCCGGTTCCTGATGTATATCAGGGTGAAGTCGATTTTGAAATTGCTAAGGGTGTTGTAATGAGAGATGGCTCTGATCTTAGTATCATTGCCTGTGGCAGGATGGTTAGAACTGCCCTGGATAGTGCAGAGGAATTGAGTAAATTGGGTATCAGCTGTCGGGTAATAAATATGCATACCTTAAAACCGCTTGATGATGAAATAATTATTAAGTCAGCTGCAGAGACTGGTCATATTATTACCCTGGAAGAACATAGTATATATGGTGGCTTGGGTTCTGCTGTGGCAGAGGTTTTAGCACAAAACAGTCCTGTATCGATGAAGATAATTGGTATTCCAGATGAACCAGCTATTGCTGGTAAAGCAGAGGAAGTCTATGAGTATTATGGTTTATCTACTCCTTCTATAGTAGAAGAGGCTAAAAAACTATTAAGTAATAGTAGGTGATAATGTGAGTAAATATATCTTAACCCTTGATCAGAGTACATCAGGTTCTAAGGTGCTTCTGATTGATGAAAGCGGGGATATTGTAATAAAGAAATCTAAGCCACACCAACAGTATTATCCACAATCCGGATGGGTAGAACATGACCCCAGGGAAATTTATAATAATATAATTTCTTTGATAGAAAATGTCTTAAGTGAAAGTAATATTGACTTAAATCAGATAGAGTCTCTGGCCATAACTAACCAGCGGGAAACAATAATGGCCTGGGACAAGAATACTGGTGAACCAGTATATAATGCTATTGTATGGCAGTGTAATAGGACTGCAGAGGCCTGTGATAAACTGGCTAGTCCGCTTCTTAATAAGAAGATAAAAGAGAAGACGGGTTTATTACTTAACCCCTATTTTTCGGCAACAAAGATTAAATGGATATTAGATAATGTTAATGTGGCCAGGGAAAAAATGAGGGATAATAACTTATTAATGGGGACTATAGATTCATGGCTAATCTGGAATTTTACCAGTGGTTCTGTACATCTAACAGATTATACTAATGCAAGTAGGACACTATTATTTAATATTAAAGAACTATCCTGGGATGAAGAACTATTAGATATCTTTGGATTGAATAAGGATATTCTTCCTGATGTAAAACCACCTGATGAGGTCTTTGCCTATACCAATTTAAACAATTTACTCCCCAGGGAAATACCTATAGTAGGGGTGATTGGGGATTCACAGGGGGCGCTTTTTGGACAAAAATGTTTTCAACCGGGTATGGCCAAGGCGACCTATGGAACTGGCACATCTGTTTTGTTAAACATTGGTAAAAAACCTGTCTTTAAAGAAAAGCTAGTCACCTCAATTGCCTGGGGTTTGAATGGGAGGGTTGATTATGCCTTTGAAGGTATTATACGTAGTTCAGGTGATACCTTAAAATGGGTAAAGGATAATCTAGGTCTTTTCCAAGATTTCCAGGAGGTTGAACCCCTGATTAGAGAAATAGCGGATAATGAGGGTGTTTATTTAGTACCTGCTTTTTCTGGTATGGGTGTTCCTTATTGGGATATGACAGCCAGGGCAGCGATTGTAGGTATGACTAAAAAGACTGATAGGAGGCATATTATCAGGGCTGCGGTAGAATCTATTGCCTATCAGATTACAGATGCAATTAATTTGATGGTTGAGGAATCAGGGGTTTCTCTAAAGGTTTTAAGGGCAGATGGTGGTGCTACCAGCAATCAATTTTTAATGGAATTTCAGGCAGGATTGCTAAATAAAGAAGTAGCAGTCTCAGAGATTGCAGAATTGTCGGCCCTTGGGGCTGCGTATATTTCTGGCTTGAGTATTGGTATCTGGAAATCGATTGATGACATTAAAAACCTAAATAATAATTCCAAGACTTATCAAGCGAAAATGGATAAAACTTTGCGCAGCAAATATTATCATGGCTGGCAGACTGCAGTTAAGAGAACCTTAAATAAATAAATTTTTATAATTAATTTAAAATTTGCTTTATTTAAAAATTTTATTATATTCACACTCCATTGAATAATTACTGGGAAGGGGGGCATAAAAAGTCGTTAAGTATATGGAGTAATTATTAAAAAATAGGGGGAAAAATAATGAGAAAAAGCATTTTATTATTATGTGTTGGTCTCTTGATGCTTAGTTTATTAATAGGTGTTGTTCAGGCAGAAGATAAAGGGCTGATTGTGATTATTACACCATCACATGATAATCCATTCTTTAAGACTGAGGCAGTTGCTGCAGAGGAGAAAGCTAAGGAATTAGGTTATGAAACATTGAGTCTGGTTCATGATGATTCAGTAAGTAAACAGAATGAATTATTTGACACAGCAATAGCCAGGGGTGCTGCAGCTATTATCTGTGATAATGCAGGTGCAGAGGCTACTATTGCTCCGGTTCAGAAAGCCAAGGATGCAGGTATTCCAACCTTCCTTATTGACCGGGAAATTAATGCCAGTGGTGTGGCTGTTTCTCAGATAGTTTCGAATAACTATCAGGGGGCTAAACTGGTAGGTCAAAAATTTGTAGAACTCATGGGTGAAAAAGGGAACTATGTTGAATTAGTCGGTAAATCATCTGATACAAATGCCCAGGTACGTTCACAGGGTTTCCATGAAGAAATAGATCAGTATCCAGATATGAAAATGATTGCCCAGCAGAGTGCTAACTGGAGTCAGACTGAGGCCTTTACTAAAATGGAATCTATTATTCAGGCTAATGATAATATTAAGGGTGTAATCTGTGGTAATGACACTATGGCCATGGGTGCCATGGCCGCTTTAAAAGCTGCTGGTATGGGTGATGTGATTGTTGTTGGTTTTGATGGTAGTAATGATGTTGCAGAATCAATTATGAATGGTGATATCAAGGCAACAGCACTACAGCCTTGTTATTTAGGGGCTCAATTAGCAGTTGAACAGGCAGATAAATACCTTAGAACTGGTTCTACTGGTGTTCAGGAAAAACAACTTCTTGACTGTACTTTGATAACGGAAGAAAATGCCCATAGACTAAAGGACTTTAAATTAGAATAATAGATAGGTGTTTAAACTACAGGGATGATTGTTAATCATCCCTGTAGTAAAAAGATTTTTAATTTAATGAATTATATTACTAATATTGCAGGTGAATAATAATGAAACTTAAAAATAATTTTTTAAAGTATATTTTACTTATTATTTTATTAGCTTGTTCTATGATGGTGTTAAGTTCATGCCGATTATGGACAGTTGTTGAACTAAATAAAGATAGTACTTCTGAAAATGAAACAATGGTTACTATAAATGGTGAGGAAAGAGAACTGGAAGATTATGTCAATTCTGTCTGGAATGATAAAATTATTTCTTATATAAATAATGGAGCTGTTAATATTAATCTAGTTATAAATGAAATAGATAAAGACCTTGATACAGCTGGTGAGAAATATGGTATCAAAGAAGCACCTGGAAAACCATGGAAGTTCATTGTTAAAGGTAAGGGTAAAATTTTATCTGTTAATACTGAATCACGTAATGGAACCATAGATCTTGATGTAGAACCATTTGACCAAAATCAGGATTTAACAATACAGATAGGACCAGTTATTCGAGGCAGTTCGATCAGAGATTCACTTAACTATATTTCATTTAATAATTTTGGTAATCAGATAGAATATGCCAAATTTTCTACAGCAATAAATAAGAAGATTAATAAGGAATTTCTGCAGAATATTAATTTTGAGGAATTAGAGGGTAGTGTGATAGATTTTCAAGGTGTGTTTGTTGTCCAATCTTCTGAAATTGTTCTGACCCCTGTGAAAATAGAAGTAATAGGAGGAAGAAAATAATGAACCAAAAATTAAAGGAACAAGGGGATTACAGCAGTGAAATTTGTCTAAGTACCAGGGGGATAAAAAAAATTTATCCTGGTACAATTGCTTTAAATGATGTTGATTTTAATATATATCGGGGTAAAGTCAATGCCCTGGTTGGTGAAAATGGTGCTGGTAAATCTACCTTAATGAAGATAATTGCTGGTGTAATAAGACCTAATGAGGGTTGTATCTACCTGAATGGAGAAGAAACAACTTTTTTTAGTACCCGTGATGCCCAACAGAAGGGAATAGGTATTATCCATCAGGAATTAAATCTCTTTGAAGACTTAACAGTTGCTCAAAATCTTTTTATGACCAGAGAGAGTGTTAAGCACGGACTTATGCTTGATCAGAAGAAACATTATCAAGAGACCAGGGCTGTTCTGGATAGATTAAAACAGGATATTGATCCCCAGACAAAGGTTGGTAACCTTAGGGCAGGTCAGCAGCAGATTGTGGAGATAGCCAAGAGTTTATTACAGGATAACCTACATGTCTTAATTATGGATGAACCAACATCTTCATTAAGTTCATCTGAGGTTGAGATATTGTTTAAGATAATTAATGACCTTAAAAAAGAAGGGATCTCAATAGTATATATCTCACATAGATTAGAGGAGATAATAAATATTGCTGATTATATAACAGTACTGCGGGATGGTCTAAAAATAGATGAGAGAAAAGTAAGTGAGATTGATATTAGCTGGATTGTTAATAAAATGTTGGGCCGTGAAATCCTGGATATAGATATGAAACATGTGGTTAGTGATGAAGAGGTATTGAGGGCTGACTCTGTAATTCTACCTGATCCAGCAGGTGGTTATCTGGTAGACCATGTTTCATTTTCTCTACATAAAGGGGAAATACTGGGTATTTATGGTTTGCTCGGGGCTGGACGAACAGAACTATTGGAGACCTTAATGGGGTTTCACACTGAGATAGATAATAGTATTTATTTAAAGGGAGAAAAGTGTAAAATCAGCTCGATAAGCGGCCAGATCAAACATGGATTAGCACATATTCCTGAAAACAGACAGACTGAGGGATTGGTCCCAGTATTATCTGTCAAAAAGAATACTACCTTATCCAGTTTAGCAAAATTTTGTAGGGGCTTCCATCTGGTGGATAATGAAGTTAATAACGCTGTCAATAGAATGATTGAAGATTTAGCTATTAAAGTAGCAGACATGGATTTAACTGTTGATTCATTGAGTGGTGGCAATCAACAGAAGGTAGTTATAGGTAAGGGTATTTTAACAGAACCAGAGGTTTTACTTTTAGATGAACCTACCCGGGGGATAGATGTTGGGGCCAAGGAAGATGTATTTAAGATAATGGATGAACTTGCTTCACAGGGATTAGGGATAATATTTGTTGCTTCAGAGCTAAAACAGATTATGGCCGTATCTGATAGGGTTATTGTTATGTCTGAAGGTAAAATAACAGGTGAATTTACCAGGGCTGAAATGACAGAGGAAAAATTAGTTAGGGCGTCATCAGTTGGACATTCTGTTGAAAAATAATTGAAGAGGGAGTATATAACTATGAACATATCTTTACTTGACAATAAAAAAGGGTTATTTGGCGATATGACTCTGGGAATGCTTCTAATGAAGATGAGGACATTTATTGCCTTAATATTATTGATTATCTTCTTTAGTATTTTTGTTCCCAACTTTTTATCAGTTACCAATGTATTTATTATGACAAAACATGTGGCTCAGTATGCCTTATTAGCTATTGGGATGACCTTTGTAATTATCAGTGGTGGTATTGATTTATCTGTTGGTTCAATTGTTGGACTTTCCGCTATGATTGCTGGTGGTTTAATAAATCAGGGGCTGGTTTTACCAATGTTTGGTGTAGCTATTTATTTTAATGTATTTATAATTGCCCTGATTACACTGGCTCTGGGTGTTTTAGCAGGTGCCTTTAATGGTTTTTTAATTAGCCGTTTTAATGTACCTCCTTTTATAGCAACACTGGGTACTCTTTATATTGCCAGGGGTTTTGCTATGCTCAGGTCAGGTGGTGGAACTTTCTCCAATTTGATTGGTAAAACTGAACTAGGTAATACAGGTTTTCCGGTATTGGGTTCAGGGAGAATACTTGGTATACCAAATCAAATCTGGATATTGTTTGTTGTAGCACTGATTGCAGTCTATATCTCTAAAAAGACACCACTTGGGTGGCATATTTACGCTATAGGTGGTAATGAAAAGGCGGCTAAAATTTCTGGAATTAAGGTTAAGAAAACAAAGATGTTTGTCTATATGTTCTCTGGTTTAATGTGTGCTATTGTTGGTCTAATAGTTGCTTCAGAATTAGTTGCTTCTCATCCTGCTACAGGTGAGACCTGGGAGATGAGTGCAATAGCAGCTACAGTACTGGGTGGGACATCACTCAGTGGTGGTGTTGGTAAGATTGGAGGTACCATAGTTGGTGCTTTTGTAATTGGTGTTTTAGGTGATGGATTGGTAATGATGGGTGTTTCAGAATTCTGGCAGATGGTTATTAAAGGAATAGTAATTGTAACAGCTGTTATTGTTGATCAATTACAAAATAGGATGGAAAAGAAGGCAGCTATGCAGGTTAATGGCAAATAAAACTTTATAAATATATAGGTTTAAAACTAAAGATGGAGGAGTTATCTATGGATAAGATTACTTTAGGTGTGATAATTGGTAACCGGGATTTTTTCGCTGATGAATTATGTAAGGAAGGTAGAGAGAGATTATTACCTATTCTGGAATCGAAGGGTATTAATCCTATTATCCTTGATGAGGATGAAGGGGTTTACGGTAGTGTCCAGAACAGGGATGATGCCCGCAAAAGTGCTGCTTTATTTAAAAAACATAGTGAAAAAATTAAAGGGATTATTGTTACTCTGCCTAATTTTGGTGATGAAAAAAGTATTGTAGAAACTATTAAAATGAGCGGTTTGGATGTACCAGTACTAGTTCATGCCTTTTCTGATGATATTGAAAAAATGGATTATATTCATCGGAGAGATAGTTTTTGTGGTAAGATATCGGTCTGTAATAATTTAAGACAGTATGGTATTAATTATACCCTGACCAGTTCACATACTATTGACCCTGATATAGAGCAGTTCCAGGATGACCTGGACAAATTTATTGGGGTATGTAATGTCTTTGATAAGATTAAAGGAGCCAGAATAGGTTTAATTGGGGCCAGACCGGCTGATTTTAATACCGTACGTTTTAGTGAAAAAATACTACAGCATAATGGAATATTTGTTGAACCTATTGGGTTACTTGATTTAATGAATAGAATTGAATTGCTGGAAGACAGTGAACAGAGGGTTAAAGAGGGATTAAAAGAAATAGAGTCATATCTGAATATTGATAGTGTTCCTGGGGATTCTCTACTGAAAATGGCCAAATTACTGTTGGTCTACCGGGATTGGGTTGTTGATAATGAAATAGATGCAGTAGCTTTTCAATGCTGGGATTCCCTTCAGGGAGCGTTGGGTATCAACCCCTGTACAGTGATGAGCATCTTATCTAATGAAGGTGTGCCATCTGCTTGTGAAAGTGATGTTATGGGGGCTTTGAGTATGTATGCCCTCCAGGCTGCTTCAAAACTACCCAGTGGTATTGTAGATTGGAATAATAATTATCAGAATGCCCCTGATAAAGCAGTGATCTTCCATTGTGGTAATTTTGCCAGGGATATTTACTCTTGTTCAGGTAATGAGTGTCCTAAAGTAAATTACCCTGAAATACTGGGTTCAACACTGGGACAGGAAAATACCTATGGTGCTATTGAGGGTAGGATTAAAGCTGATGAGATTAGCTTTGCCAGGGTTAGTACTGATGATACTACTGGTAAGATACAGGTTTATCTTGCTGAAGGTGAGATAACAGAAGAGTCATTAGATACATTTGGCTCCTGGGGGGTTGCCAGGGTTGCCGGTTTACAAAAGTTGATGAATTATATTTGTTCAAATGGTTTTGAACACCATGTAGCAATTAATCTCTCTTCTGTGGCTGATATACTGGAAGAGGCTTTTAATAATTACCTGGGATGGGATGTTTATAATCATAAAGGTTAGCTACCAGGACTTCAAAGAAATGACTAAAGAGGCTAAGGCTGTAGTTAGAAGTGGGGAAACAACAGCATATGCTAATATAATATTATCATCTGGTGTTAATTTCTAATATATTTATTTATATATAAATACTTCCATGAAAAAGGATCTTATTAAAAAAGATAAGGTCCTTTTATAATTTGTTTTTCCTCTTAAACCATTTTATTACTTCGAAACTTAGTAAATAAATAGCCCCTGCAGTGAAAATTAGTAGCCAGTCTGTTGTTAAAGGGGGAGTAAATTCAAGATAGGAATTTATCGGTGTATAGATAACTAGCAGAACCAGTGCGATAGAGATAATTAAAGAGTAAATCATTTTCCGATTACTAAAGAAATTACTACTGAATATTGAGCTAAATTTGTACCGTCTGGACATAATATTGATAAATTGGCAGATAACAATGGTTAAATATGTTATCGTTGTGGCCCTTGGGTATAAAGGGTGTTCAGCTGTAAAATTTACTCTTCCACTAGCAAAGATGTAGTAGTTTATAAAAGCCAGTAGTCCCATAAGGAGGCCTAAAAAGCCTACTTCAAGAACAGTACTGGTATTAAGCATATGTTCATCTTTATCCCGGGGTGCTCTAATCATCAAATCTCTGGAAGCAGGGTCAAAGGTTAGGGCAGTTAACGGTAAGATTTCTGCTAATAAGTCAATAGAGAGGATCTGAATGGCGAGGATAGGTATCGGCCAGTCCAGTAGGGTAGAAGCAATTAACCCAAAAAGAACAATTGCCAGTTCAGCACCATTGGTTGTCAGGGAAGCCAGCACTGTTTTTTTTAGATTATTATAGATGGTTCTTCCTTCTTTAATGGCCTGTACCAGTGTGGGGTAACTGTCATCGAGTAGTACAAGTTCTGCTGCTTCTTTGGAGACATCGGTACCCATTTGCCCCATGGCAACACCGATATGGGCACTTTTCAGTGCCGGAGCATCATTAACCCCATCTCCAGTAACAGCTACGATTTTATTTTGTTCTTTCAGATTTTTGACGATACGTAGTTTATCTTCAGGTGAGACCCGGGAAAAAATTAAGGATTTATGTTGCTGCATTATTTTTTTTAATTTATTGTCTGAAATGTCGTTTAGTTCTTTACTGGTAAAAACAGGTATATCCTTTCCTGCACCTAAATTTATCTCTTCTCCAATGGCTTTAGCGGTAATAGCATGGTCTCCGGTCATGATAAAGGTGTCTATCTGGGCAGTATGGGCATCAGCAATTGCTTCTTTGACCCCTTCTTTAGGGGGGTCAATCATGGCGACTAGACCCAGAAAAACAACATCCCTCTCAATTTCCTCTATCACATAATCTTTTTCACTCTGTTCTAGTCTGCGGTAGGCAACAGCCAGTACCCGCATGGCATTTTTTGAGTATTTTTCATTTAATTTATTTAGCTCTTTTTTATCTTTTTCAGTAATGGTTACTTTTTTACCATCACAATAGATATGTCTTGTAATTGTGAGGATGCTATTAATAGCACCTTTCATAGTTAAAATGTTTTTATCCTCAATTTCCCTGATCGAACTCATTCTTTTACGCTTGGAATCAAAACTGAATTCATGTATTTCCGGGTTTTCTTTATCTTCATTAGGTGAACGTACACCTAGCTTGGTTGAAAGTGTTATTAAAGCGGCCTCAGTAGGATCACCTATGGGATACCAGTTAGCATGGTTTTCATCTGGTGGGTGAATTTCTGCATTAGAGGCCATTGTTGCAGCCTCAAATAAACAGGAGAGTTTTTCAATTTCTTTTTTATCCAGTGCTTTGCCATTTTGGTCAAGGATATCCCCCTCAGGTTGGTACCCCAGTCCAGTAATCTCATACTCTTTACCGTCAAACCAGACAGTTTTAACAGTCATCTCATTTTTGGTAAGGGTACCAGTTTTATCAGTAGCAATAACATTTGTTGAACCGAGGGTTTCAGCAGAAGAGAGTTTTTTTACAACAGCATTTTTCTGGGCAAGACGGTCTACCCCCTGGGAAAGTGCTACTGTGATCTGCATAGGCAGGGCCTGGGGGACAATAGCAACTGTAATCCCTAGTCCGTAAAGTAGAGCAAAGTATAGGCCTAGTCCCCGGTATAGACTTATTCCAAATAAGATAAATCCAATTATTATGGCAAAAATAGCCAGTCTACTGGCTACAACTCCTAGCTCTTTTTGTAAGGGTGTTTGTGATTTGTTTTCTTCTTGGGTTAAAGAGGCTATTTTCCCCATTTCTGTTTCCATGCCAGTTCTGACTACTACCCCTTTAGCTGAGCCAGAAGCTACATTAGTTCCCAGAAAAGCCATATTAGCCTGGTCACCTAGAGAACTCTCTTCCTTAAGACAGTTACTATGTTTTTCCTGGGGTAAAGATTCACCCGTTAATGATACTTCATTAATTCTGAGGTTAAATGCCTCTATAATCCTTAAATCTGCTGGGGTTTTATCTCCTTCTTCCAGAACTACAATATCACCCGGTACTATTTTCTCCTGTTTAAGTTTTTGAATTTTTTTATCTCTGTAAACTTTAGCAGGCGATTGAACGAGTTTTTTTAGGGAAGACATGATTGCTTCAGCCTTATTTTCCTGAGCAAAACCCACTATAACATTAATAATTACTATGGCAAGCATGATACCTGCATCACGGTAACTACCGATAAATAAGGATAAAGTAGACGCTACTAATAACATAATTGTTAATATATCTTTAAATTGTGAAAAGAAAAGAAGTAATTTACTACGTTCTTTTTTAACTGATAGCTTGTTTTC
This sequence comes from Iocasia fonsfrigidae, assembly GCF_017751145.1. Lineage (GTDB taxonomy): Bacteria > Bacillota > Halanaerobiia > Halanaerobiales > DTU029 > Iocasia > Iocasia fonsfrigidae. Next base: position 2,547,338 of record NZ_CP046640.1, on the reverse strand, counting down.
TCCATATTTTGTTAATCTTTTCTCGGCTTCTTTATTGGAAAGGCCTTCTATATCGGTATTTAATGTGGAAAAAATCTCTTCAATTTTCTCTTGATAATATTTCATATAATGAACACCTTCTTGTGGAAATTAGATTTACTTTGCTTATTTTACCTGTTACAATTAAGATTTATTCTAAAAATTATGTTTCCTCTGTAACAACAAGGGTGTTTTGTTTTTATCGAAAAAATGATTTATAATTATATTATGAACTAATTATTAGATTTTAAAAACATAAAATAAGGGGGATTAAAATGTATTATTCAGGTTTTGCAGATGAAGCTGCTATTTCGATTAATAGGCAAATAGAGGCGACAAAAGAATTGGAATGGAAAAATATCGAAGCAAGGAATATTGATAGTTGTAATATTACTGATATTTCTGATGAAGAGTTTGCAGAGGTCTATCAAAAACTTCAGGAAAATGGTATTAAAGTAAATTGTTTTGGCAGTACTGTAGCTAATTGGGCTAAAGACCCTAGAGATGAGCAGTCATTTAAAACTAGTATTACAGAGTTAGCAAGGGCAATTCCCAGAATGAAAAAGTTAGGCACCAGGATGATCAGGGGGATGAGTTTTGGTATTCTTAAAAACCTACCACCGGTAAATCCTGACTTAGAAGAAAAGATAATTGATAGGTTGAATATTTTAGTTAAAATGTGTGAAGAAAACGGAATTATATATGTTCATGAAAATTGTATGAACTATTTTTCCCAGTCTTATGAGCACATGAATAAATTACTGGATAGAGTGGACTCTCCATATTTTAAGATTGTTTTTGATACTGGTAATCCCTTAATGGCTGATAATAGAATAGGTAAACTTCCATATAAAAAACAGACTTCCTGGGAGGCTTATCAACAATTAAAAGACCATATTAAATATGTTCACATTAAAGATGGCCGCTTTCTGAAAGATACTGATGGTATCTTTCCGGAGATGGAATATACTTTTCCAGGAGAGGGAGATGGAGAAGTAAAAAGGATAGTTAAGGACCTACTGAAAAATGGTTATGATGGTGGTTTTTCTATAGAACCACATATGGGTATGGTTTATCATGAAAATAATGATATTAGTGAAGAAGATGCTAAATATAATACCTATGTAGAATATGGAAAACGTTTTATGGAACTTATTGATGAGATACAGACGGGAATTAAGGAGGAGCTTAAACAATGAATAAGGTAAAAATTGGAATTATTAGTCTTGGTAACATGGGCAGCAGTCATGCAGTTAATATAATTAAAGGGAAGGTGAAAAATGCCCTGCTTACAGCAGTATGTGACCTTGATCAGACCAGACTTGATTGGGCCCGGGAAGAGTTGGGTAATGAAGTAGAACTTTTTAATAATACAGATGATTTTTATAGAGATGCTGATATAGAGGGGGTTATTATTGCCACCCCTCATTATCATCATCCAGCACTGGCGATTGAGGGTTTTGGACATGGTTTACATGTAATGATTGAAAAACCGGCAGGTGTTTATACTAAGGCAGTTCGTAAAATGAATGAAGTAGCGGCTAAAGCTGATAAAGTATTCTCTATTATGTATAATCAAAGGACTAGGCCTATCTACCGGAAATTAAAGGATTTACTGGATGCAGGAGAACTTGGTGAAATCAAGAGAACTAACTGGGTAATTGATTGGTACCGTCCACAAAGTTATTATGATCATGGGGGCTGGAGGGCTACCTGGAAAGGGGAAGGTGGTGGTGTTTTATTAAACCAGGATCCACACCAGCTTGATATCTGGCAGTGGACCTGTGGTATGCCTGTAAGAGTACGTGCCTTTTCACATTTTGGTAAATATCATGATATTGAAGTAGAAGATGATGTAACTGCTTATGTAGAATATGAAAATGGTGCTACTGGTGTTTTTGTCACATCTACTGGTATCTCTCCAGAAACAAATCGTTTTGAAATCGCAGGTAACAGAGGAAAAATTATTGTTGAAGGGGATAGACTTACTTTCAGGAGGTTGCGGACCCCAGAAAGACAGTTTAACAAAGAATATCAGGGGGGATTTGGACAGCCGGAATGTTGGGAATGTGAAATACCTATAGATGGGGATAATCCAGAACATATTGGAATTCTGAACAACTGGGTGGCTGCAATCTTAAATGGTAGTAGCTTAATAGCACCTGGTGAAGAGGGAATCAATGCTTTAATGCTGTCAAATGCAATGCTTTTATCCTCCTGGACTGATGACTGGGTAGACCTGCCCATAGATGAAGACCTCTTTTATGAAAAATTACAGGAAAGAATTGATAATTCAAGTTTTAATAAAAAGGCAAGTGGAAATAAGGTCCTGAATGTTGAGGGGACTTTTTAGAATTAATTTAATTAGATACTGGCTTTTTATTTATATTCAGGCATAAACAAGAAGATAAAAATATTGAGCAGCCTGATATGATAGTCATCTGTGACTAGGATATTTATATAAATCAAACTTTCAATATATCATTGCAAAAGGGATAATTTTTTTATCCCTTTTGCAATTTTTATATTAAGTTTTAAGCATTGTTCTTTAAGCCGCCTTATTATCAATCTGAACTTTTTCTCCCCCTTTAATAAGGAAAGTTACTAGAGCAGTCAGGGCTGCTAGAATACCAATGATAGATGATATTGGACCCTGGATACCAAGCCCTTCAGGGGCAATTATAATATAGGAGATAGAAACAGCAGTCATAAAGGTAGCAGGTATACTGGCTATCCAGTGAAATCTCTTGTTTAATTTTAAATAGGCTGCTCCTGCCCAGAGGGCTATCATAGCTAGTGTTTGGTTAGACCAGGCAAAATAACGCCAGATTATGCTAAAATCCATCTGGGATAGAATGATTCCAATAATAAACATTGGTATAGCCAATTTGAATCTATTGGCCTTATTGGTCTGTTCTAGCTTAAAGATATCCGCCAGGATCAGGCGTGCACTACGAAAAGCAGTATCACCAGAACTTACAGGTAGGGCTATAACACCTAACATAGCTAATATACCGCCAAAGACTCCTAACATATTATCACTGACCAGTTTTACGATTCCGGCTGCTCCACCATTATTGGCCATGGCAGTTGCCAGGCCCTCAGTACTACCAAATAATGTCATAGCTGCTGCTGCCCAGATCAGGGCGATTACACCTTCGGCAATCATGGCACCATAGAAGGTTTTTCTACCGTGTTTTTCATTTTGTAAGCATCTAGCCATTAAAGGTGATTGGGTAGCATGAAAACCACTAATAGCTCCACAGGCTATGGTTACAAATAATAAAGGCCAGAAAGGCAATCCCTGGGGATGAAGGTTGCTTAAAGTGATTTCAGGGATATTGTAGTCGCCGATAATTAATCCTCCAGCAATACCAACTGCCATAATCAATAAAGAACCACCTAAAACAGGATAAAATTTGGCAATTATCTTATCTACTGGTAAAACAGTTGCCAGGAAGTAATAGGCAATTATAATGGCTAACCAGAAATTAAGGTGGAAACCCGTCATATTAGCCAGTAATCCAGCTGGACCAGTCATGAAAACTGTTCCAACTAAAACCAGTAAGATAATGGAAAAGACTCTCATGAATTTACGGGCACCTTCTCCTAAGTATTCACCTACTATCTCTGAGATACTGGCTCCTCCATTACGTACAGATAACATCCCTGATAGATAATCATGAACACCTCCGGCAAAGATAGACCCCAATACTATCCATAGAAATGCTGCTGGACCAAATAATGCTCCAGCAATTGCCCCAAAAATAGGACCAAGGCCGGCAATGTTTAGCAATTGAATCAAAAAAACCCTAGGCCAGCTTAATGGGACATAATCTACTGCGTCTTCTTTGAGATATGCTGGGGTTTTGTGATTTGCGTCAGCCCCAAAAACCCTTTCGACCATCTTACCATAAATCCAGTAACCAAGAATTAAGACCAGTAATGCTGTCATAAAAGATATCATAGTTTATTTATCCTCCTTGAAAGTATTTTGTTAACTACTTATGGAAGTTATAAATTTATTGTTAACATATGATTATTATAAAACAACTTTTAAATAAAATAATAAATTTCCGCTGAATAGTTAAAAATCGAGGTTAATTTACATTATCTGAAGATAAATAACAATGATACAAGGGAGTTTTACTGCTTATTAATTGACAATTACAAATTAATTTATTATTCTTTAAGTGTGTGTTCGAAAAAATATAAATAGGGGATTATATATCCCTGAACGAAGTTAAGGTGCAACCTTAAACTGTTCTAGTATGGTTTGTTTAAATACGGAGTGCCTGTGGTGTTACCGTTGAGTTAAGGGATATATAATCCCTGGCGGTGAAAATTTTTTAAGTAACATAGAAATATAATAATGTATTGGAGATATATTATGACACAATTATTATTTGATTTAATTAAGAGTATGGCTGTTGTAGCAGTTGCTGCCCGGCTGCTTGTAATGGAAACCTCTTTGTTCTCCCGTTTAACTTCACGCCGTCTGCAGAAGAAATATAAATTACTATTAATAGTTTTCTTTGGTTTGTTATCCCTATCTGGGACCTATCTAGGAATATATATCCATGGTGCTTATGCTAACATCAGGGCTATTGGTGCTGTTATTGGCGGCTTGCTCGGTGGTCCCCTGGTTGGTTTTTCAGCTGGCTTAATCGGGGGTTTACACCGTTATTTTCTGGGTGGATTTACTGCTGTTGCCTGTGCCTTATCAACAACCCTGGCAGGTCTAATAGGAGGCCTGGTTTATTACTATAGGTCCTATGATAAAATAAGCCTTCTGGAGAGTTTTGTATTAGGAGTGCTTATTGAATCATTGGAGATGCTATTGGTGGCTTATTTAAGTCAACCATTTTATGAAGCTGTGGAATTGGTAAAGATTATTGCCTTACCGATGATTACCAGTAATGCCCTGGGGATAATGTTATTTATTAATGTTCTGCATAACAATCAGAAAAAGAGGCAGGAGTTACTTGCTCTGCAGTCATATAAGGCCTTAAAGATAGCTAACCAAACAATATCTTATCTAAGAGATGGGTTAAACTATGATTCAGCACTGGAAACAGCTAGAATTATTTTAAAAATAACCGAGGTTAATGCGGTTTCAATAACAGATCGGGAAAAGATACTGGCCCATTGTGGAATGGGAGAAGACCATCATCAAGCAGGGGAGGCGATGATCACTAGGGCTACTAAAGAAGTCCTGAAAACAGCTAGGTTGACTGTTGCTGCAAGTAAAGAAGAAGTGGGTTGTCCGGTAAAAAACTGTACCTTAAAATCAGCGGTTATTGCCCCTTTAAAGCATAATAATGATGTTATTGGGGTAATTAAATTATATAAAGACCAGGAAGATAGTATTACAGAGGTAGATATAGAACTGGCCAGGGGAATATCCAGGCTTTTGTCCACACAGTTACAGATTTCTAATCTGGAGAAACAGGCTCAACTGACAACAGAGATGGAATTAAAAGCCCTTCAGGCTCAGATTAATCCCCACTTTCTTTTTAATGCCCTAAATACTATAAGCTCATTTTGTAGGACCAATCCTCAAGCAGCCAGGGGTCTTTTAATAAAACTGGCTAAGTTTTTCCGGCAGACATTAAAAGAAAATAAGGGGTCAGTAACCCTTCAGGAAGAGTTACGATCTACTTCTTATTATATTGAAATAGAAAAGGCTCGTTTTGGTTCAAAGCTGGAGATAGAAATAGAAATTGCAGATGAATTATTAAATTGTCAGATGCCTCCTTTTGTTTTGCAGCCTGTGGTGGAGAATGCCATCAAGCATGGGTTTGCTAATAAAACTGATCTAGGTAAGATAACTATGACAGCTGAAAGAGCAGAACACAACTTATTGATTTATGTTCAAGATAATGGCGCTGGTATTCCAGCAGAATATATTAAAAATATTCTACAGCCTGGTTATGGACAGGACTGTGGTATTGGTATAAGTAATGCCAATCAAAGAATTCAGAAAATCTGCGGTACAGAATATGGTATAGATATTGATAGTCAAGTAGGACAGGGGACTATAGTTAAGATTAAACTTCCTTTAAAAGTCAATTAATATTAAGTGTATGTTCGAAAAGATATAAATAGGGGATTATATTCTCTGAAGGAAGTTAAGGTACAACCTTAAACTGTTCTAGTATGGTTTGTTTAAATACGGAGTGCCTGTGGTGTTAGTTGAGTGAAGGGATGTATAATCCCCAGCGATATATACTGGTACTTTTCGAACAGACTCATTAACTACTAGATGGAAGGGGTTATTTATGACTAAGATCAGGACAATTATTGCTGATGACGAATATCCAGCACGAAACGAACTGGCTTTTTTGCTGGAGAATATCAATGAAGTTGAGCTGCTTTATCAGGCCGAAAATGGTCTTGAAGCCCTGGAATATATAAAAAAGGCAGAGCCAGACTTAGTATTCTTAGATATTCAAATGCCTGGGAAAACCGGGATGGAGGTGGCCAGGGAGATAAAGGATACTAAGTTTGAGCCTGTGATAGTCTTTGTGACAGCCTATGACCAGTATGCAGTAGAAGCCTTTGCAGTTAATGCGGTCGATTATTTGCTTAAACCATATGAAGAAGATAGATTGAGTGAAATCATTAAAAAGGTTAAAAAAACAATTTATAATAAGAAAATGAAAGATAAGTTAGAGGTTTTAATTGATAAGATAGCAGGTACTGAACAAAAAAGGGAAAATACAGGAATTAATAAGCTGGCTGTACAGGGTAAGCGCGGACATCTGAAATTAGTAAAATATGATGATATTGTTTTATTACACTCCAAAAGTTCCAGGATATATGCTAAAACTGTTGATGAAGAGTATGAAGTCTCGGCAACACTCTGTGAATTGGCTGAAAAGCTACAGAGGCATAAGTTTTTAAGGATACATCGCAGCTATATAATTAATTTAAATAAAGTTAAGGAGATTATCCCTTGGTTTAAGGGAAATTATCAGGTGGTAATGAATGATAAGAGGGAGACAGAGGTAGTTGTTAGCCGTTCAAAGGTAAAAGAAATTCAGAGGATTTTTAATTTGTAAATAATGGTTATTGTTTTGACAAGTCAGTAAGGTAGTATTATAATGTTAGTAATATACTACAATGATTGTTATATATAGAGATGGTGATTTTTCTTTTTGAGGAGGCACATTATTAGTGGACAAAATAAATTTAACACTACTAACTGATTTCTATGAATTAACTATGGCAAATGGATATTTAGAGAATGGTTTAGGTGATAAAATAGCCTATTTTGACATGTTTTTTAGAAAGGTTCCGGATAATGGGGGATTTGCTATTATGACCGGTGTTGAGCAGCTAATTCAATATTTTAAAAATCTTAGTTTTGATGAAAGGGATATTGAATATTTAAGGAGTAAAGGGGTATTTAGTGAAAAATTCCTGGAATATCTACAAAATTTTGAGTTTAGATGTGATGTCTGGGCTATTCCAGAAGGGACTCCAATATTTCCCAATGAACCGGTTGTAACTGTCAGAGGTCCTGTTATTGAGGCCCAGTTTGTTGAAACTATGATTTTACTGACTATAAATCATCAAAGTTTGATTGCTACCAAAGCTAATAGGATAGTAAGGGCTGCCCAGGGGCGAGCTGTTATGGAATTTGGTTCAAGGAGGGCCCATGGTTATGATGGAGCTATCTATGGGGCAAGGGCGGCATATATAGGTGGATGTGTCGGTACAGCCTGTACTATTGCTGAGAGGGAATTTAATATTCCAGCCATTGGTACTATGGCTCACAGCTGGGTTCAACTTTTTCCCTCTGAATTAGATGCCTTCAGGGCTTATGCCAGGGTTTATCCTGATAATTGTGTTTTACTTGTTGATACATATAATGTATTGAAATCAGGTATCCCTAATGCCATCAAGGTATTTAATGAAGAAATAGTACCTAAGGGGTTTAGGCCGCAAGGAATAAGGATAGATAGTGGTGATATTACCTACCTTTCCAGGGAAGCCAGGAAAGCCCTTGATGAGGCAGGATTTGAAGATTGTAAGGTTGTAGCGTCTAATTCTCTGGATGAGTACATTATCAGGGATATATTATTACAGGGTGCAGAGGTAGATCAGTTTGGTGTTGGTGAACGTTTAATAACCTCCAAATCTGAACCGGTTTTTGGTGGTGTTTATAAGCTAGTTGCTATAGAAGAAAATGGCAGGATAGTTCCCAGGATAAAATTGAGTGAAAATGTAGCCAAGATTACTAATCCTGGGTTTAAACAGGTCTGGCGTTTTTTTGATAAAGATACTGGAAAAGCGATGGCTGATGTCTTAACTATGCATGATGAAATTATAGATGAAAGTAAACCCTATGAATTATTTGACCCTGAACACACCTGGAAAAGAAAGACAGTCCGAAATTTCAAGGCTAAAAGGCTTTTAAAGAAGATTTTTGATAAAGGCAGCTGTGTTTATAAATGCCCTGAACTATCAGAGGTAAAGCATTACTGTCAGCAGCAAATAGAAACTTTGTGGGATGCAGTAGTCAGGTTTGAAAACCCACATAAGTATTTCGTTGACCTTTCTGAACCTCTCTGGGAGATGAAACAGGAGCTGCTGCAACAGCATTCCGCAAAGTAGAAAATCATTAAAAAGTATTAACCATACGATAGTATAATCCCCTTTTTTAAAAGGGGATTTTTTCTACATTAAATTACAAATTGCTCTTGAAAAACAGACATAAATATGCTATACTTATATTGTTAAAAAATTAACAAACAATTTTTTAAGCTTTGCTTTGTTAAATAAATCACAAAAGGAGATGTATAGTGTTATGAAATCTTTTTTAATACCACCAGACATTGAATTTGAGGCTGATTCGCTGGCATATTTGAAAGACCTTAAGGGTAGTCGTGCTGTTTTAGTAACAGGCGGTAGTTCTATGAAAAAATTTGGATTTCTTGATAAAACTGTTGATTACTTAAAAGAGGCCGGAATAAAATCGATAATTGTTGACGGTGTAGAACCTAATCCTTCAGTTGAAACTGTGGAAAGAGGGAAAAAAGCAATGCTTGAGTTTGAACCAGACTGGGTAATAGCAATTGGTGGGGGTTCAGCCCTTGATGCAGCTAAGATAATGTGGGCGTTTTATGAATACCCTGAACTGGAGTTTAGTGATATAATTGAAGTTGGTTCAATCCCTGAGTTAAGGAAGAAGGCTAAATTTATTGCTATTCCTTCAACAAGTGGAACTGCCTCGGAGATTACTGCCTTTTCGGTAATTACTGATAGCAAGAAAAAAATAAAATATCCTATTGTATCACCAGAAATTATTCCTGATATAGCAATTATTGATCCAGAAATACCAGCAACAATGCCTTCACATATAACTGCTAATACTGGGATGGATGTAATGGCTCATGCAGTTGAATCCTTTGTATCGACAAATGCCAGTGATTATACAGACCCATTGGCTTTAAGGGCCATTGACCTTGTCTTTAAATATTTAGCAGATGCAGTTAAAGACGGTAACGATATGACTGCTCGTGAGAAAATGCACAATGCCTCTACTATGGCTGGGATGGCTTTTTCCAATGCCTCTTTAGGGATTATTCATAGTTTGGCCCATAAGATTGGTGGGGAACTCCATATTACACATGGATTGGCAAATGCAATATTACTACCATATGTAATTGAATTTAACTATGAGGCTGCCAGGGAGAAATTTGAATATGTAGAAAGGTTTTTAGGTATTGATAGTCTAGCTGATGCTATCCGGGAATTAAACAAAAAGGTCAATATACCTGCCAGTTTTAATGATATTGACTGGATGGACTTTACAGCTGATGATTTTGAAGCTGTTTTAGATAGAATGTCACAAAATGCCCTGGAAGACCCTTGTACACTTACCAATCCTGAGCAACCGACTATTGAAGACATGAAAGAGCTCTATAAGAAGTCTTTTTATGGTGAATAGTATTAAAGTAGATAGGAAAAGAGCCTTCTTTATTATGGAGGTTCTTTTCCTTTCTTTATATTATTTATTAAAAAATAAGCTTATCCAGGCCAGCCTAATTGCCTGGATATTTTATTGGTTACCTCCATTAATAATCTGGAATACTCCTCTATTTTATTATCCGGAAAACGGGGTGATGGACCGGTGATGCTCATATAAGCAAATACCTTTCCTTTTAAGATTTTGCTTTTCAAGACATGGGCATCTAGTTTGGCTAGATATTCATGTTTTTTTATTATAACTGTTTTAGTTATACATTAGGATTACAAAAATCGTTATGAAAAAATATATTATTATATTACTGATGAGTTAGAAAAAGAGTTTTTCGACAAAATTAGATATTATTTACAAAAAAATCTATTAGTTAGCAGTAGTAAATAAGTACTATTTTTTGGAAATTGCATAAAAAGTATTTTTTTCCAATAAAAAATAGTATATAATATTAAGAAATGTAAATCTATGCATCTAAACAACTATGTTTAGAAAAAATTAAATTTAAATGGGGGTTTTTGAGGGAAGGTGAAATGTGAGAATGGAAATAATTAGGCAAACAAACAGAACTGTACTTCTTGAGGAGGTGAATCCGGAGAAATTAGATTTAATAACCTTAATTGGTAATGTGAAAGGAGTAGAAAGTCTTGATGATGAAAAAATAAAAGAGATTAACGAACATCTATTAATCAGGGATTTTCAGGATTTTTTAGATAAGTTTACTCCTACAATTTATTCATATTATAATGCTGCAAGTCAAAGAATTATCTATACACTGGAAAGACCTGAAGGTGTACCAGAAAATAATGTATCTGAAATCCGTTTAGATCAGAATAACGATTTCTTAAAAATGTTATTTACATTAATTGATACAAAAAAAAATCAGGGCAGGAGAAATGTTGATTTTAAGTTTGAAAATGTACTTGATATGATTTCCCCTAAAAAAGTGATGGAAGATATAAAACAGGTTAGAAAGGAAATAAATTATTTATATGAAAAATATGAGAAATTGGAAGAGGAAGACCCCAAGAAATTAAAACTAGGTGACAAACTAAATGTAAAATTTGAAGAAGCCAGCCGTAATTATAATAATGTTCTAGGGATGCTGCCATTAGCAATTGAAGATGTAAAAACAAGACTTTTGCTCGGGGAGAGTCAGGACGAAGCCGAGGCTGAAGAAGTTCAAATTGGTATGTTAACAATGGGGGATGAAGGCGAATTAAAAATAGTGGAAATTTCCAAAGAAGAACAAGAAGCACTGCCTGTTTCAGTAGATGAAGAAAGGAGTGCAGCTTTAGTTGAGATTTTTGAGGAAGATTATGAGGAAATTACAGAAAATCCGACACCCTATGTAAAGGACTTAGTAACAAGGACTTTTGCTCCGATTGCTGTTACTGATAGTAATGTTGATGTTGAAAGGGAAATAGCTAATTATAATAATTATCTGGAGTTTTATAAACAATCTAAGGATAATTTTGTACAGACAGCAAAACCCTTAATAGAAAAAATATTAGGCGTAAAGATGTTTTTTGACCAGTATCAAACAGATGATAATGGTATGCGCCCTACCTTATTAGTGACTAATTGTAAAGTGGACATGATGGTAAAGACAAATAATAAACCACGAATTGATACTTATTTAAATACAGTAAATGGAAAGAATAGCTTTGAAAATACTATTTGGTTTGGTATTTTCCCTGCTGTCGAGATGGATTCAGTTGATCGTATTGAAACCAGGAGAGAGAGATTTAAAGGAACAGATAAAGATGATATGCCACCTGGTAATACTCTGGAATCGTTAACTGCTATTTTAGACTTAGCAATGAAATATAAGATTCAAATATTCTTTAACTTCCAGGCTAATGAGGCAACGACATTTAATGATATAGCAACTAAGGGAATGGACAAGTACTTAAATAAGACAGAGGTATTATTAAGGCAAAATTATAGTGAGTTTGCAATACCATGTTTACCGAATTTTAGTGTCATACCTGAAGATAAATCAGGTGTTATTTTGGATAAGAAAATGGTAAAAAGTAAAGATGGTGGTGTGGCCTTATCTCAACAAAGGGAAGATATCTTGAAATTATGGCTTAAGGGGGTTTATATTGATGCTTCATATGTTGCAGCAGGAACTGTAGCAGCTTATCAATGCCCAGATTATCTTGATAAAAATTTCAAAAATGTTACTAATATGTTCCCAGGTATTAGATTTGACATTGAAAGTGGTGATAATGCCCTTAAGATACCTACAACACTAGCCAAAGAAATTACTGGATTTACAAATAAGATTAAAAATACAATTAATAAGAATAATTTTGGTTTTGTATTTTCCTCTGAAAATGCACAGATGAATGGAATGACAATAAATAGAATCACTGTTTATAAGGCAAGGAGTATGGCGATTACAGATGATGGCTTTGACTCAATATATAAGACCTTAGTTAGTACATATATAGAAAGAATTTTGAGATTCCAGACAAGTGATTTTAAACAAGATAAGATTATAAGGTTTTTTAGTAATAATCCTAATAGTCAAAAGAGTATCTGGATTAATAATAAAGGGTTTGTAAATTCTGTTTTACAGACTGGGGATGATATTTCTTATGAGATTGATTTGGATAATAATGTCTGCCATTTAAATATTGTATTTAACGGTAATATTAAAAATCTTGAGGTTAATATTACTAAGAGTACTACTGCTGTAGGATAAATTGATATTTTCAAATAAAAAAGTTTACATCCTTTAGGATATATTACATAAGTATTTTAATAATGATATTAGTACAATATGACTATTGTATTAATATAAATAAATATTAAATAAAGGAGGTGAATACTATGAGTTCTAGATTAATTATCGAAAGCGCAGATGAAACAATTCAGTTGGGGTCAGATAATATCATGGCGGTAACTTATGAATCAGATACACCAGATGATTCAAATGCCAGGGCATCAGATATTGGTTCTTCTGTAATTATTAAAGGTAAAATTATAACTGCTGTAGATGGAGAAGAGGCTGATGATACTAGAAAACTTGCGATCTGGTCACTGGTTAAGGCTGAGAAAGCAGATGCATATCGAAAAGCCACTCTGGAGATCATAGCCGCTGATCAGGTGATCAGGAAAGTTTACTTCCCAAATGCATTCGTTGTTGATTATACTGAAGAATTTGATCACACTGAAGGTACTGGGAAATTTGAATTAGTGCTGAGACAGAAGAAAGATAGGAACGAACTTGTTACTATTGATGGTGGTTATGCAGCTGAATAAGTAATTGCACAGGGGGGATAAATTTAATTATTTATCCCCTTTTTTCTAGATTTTAGAAGATATAATAATTTATTGATAAAAGTCTGGCTATACTTTTTTAGGGGTCAGGATAATGAAATATAAAGAGAAAGACGAAAAGAATATATGAGGTAGAAGTGATAGATTGTAATAATTATTTAACGCTCAATGATGCCTTTGCTTGGGATAAAGCGAGGTCTGGCGTTTCTTGACTTCGCTTATAAATAATTATTACAATCTATCAATGCCATGAATTTAAAGAGTGATTTAATTTAAATAATTCACACGCAAGATTTTTCAATAAGGAGAAGAGGTGTTTTTAAATGGAAAAAAAGCTAAAAAAAATAGTCCTATTATTACTAACCCCCTTACTGATTTTTTCACTTACTGCCTGTAAAATTGGCAGTCATAATGAAGAGGCTGTTAGGGCTAAAATAAAAGATTATCTTTATCAAAAGTATGGAGAGGAATTTATAGTAGACAGGATAGGGACGAGGAATGATGATGGAATAACAGAATATGTAGCAAGGATATATCCGAAGTCAATAATTGGGACAAATAAAGAAGGAGATTCGTATTATTACGGTAGTGCAAGTGTTGACAAACTATCATTTGGTAGATTAGATGAACCTGGAGATAGTTATAGTTATGTAAAAATGAATTTAACAGGAGAAAAATATTTAATGCCTAAAGTTAAAGAAATATTTGGTGATAGGGTGCTTTTAAAGGTAGATAGTGAACTAAAAGTATGGGGACGGGATGATTTAATAGTAAAAGAATATAGAAAAAGAGATAAAAATAGTAATGGAGTAGATGCATTTTTAGGATATAAAGAATCAGATTTTAGAGTGGCTAGAAAAAGAGTAATAAATGACCCTAAAAATAACAGATTAGAAATAGAATTATATATCTATATCTTCGATAGAATAGACAATGAAAAAGAAGAGAGGAGGAAGCAGATCTTTGACTTTGTCCAGTATTTAAAACAGGAAGGCTTATTTAAGTACCTTGAGTTAGGGGTTATCTTCATAGATGAAAGGGTCTTAGCAACTGGTTACAGGGAATACAGACAGAAGATAAATTGTAGTGAGAGGGTAAAAGAAGTTATAGATGGAGAAACAGTGAAATTACCGCCAATAGAATTAAGAAAAGAAATGTCAGAGGTATTGCAGAGAGAGGTAGATGGTATGAGTGAAGAAGAACTGTTGGCAAGTATGGGTAAGATTAGGAAGAGTGAGTTGAAAGACCTTATTAAATATAATATGCATTCCATTGCGCTTGTCTATTCATTAGGAATTCTTGAAGAAAAGTATCCTTCTTCAATTACTGAAGAAGATAAAAAAAATAAATATGATGTATTGGATAATATAATTTTAGAGAGACCATATAATTACATGTATATTAATAATTAAGAAGGGTGATAAAAATGAGTAATGAAGGAAAAATTAAACATAAAGAGTTATTAACTTTCAGTAACTTAACAAATTTGGATTGGCATTTTGTTAATTTAGAAAAGACAATTACAGATACAAATGGGCTTTCAAGAACGAGGTCAACAAAACTCAACGACCTTCTAACCCCTAAAGAATTTGCAAAGAAGTATACAGACCCTAAAACAGGAGAAGAAAAGCCTAAACCGATATATGGTGTAGATGACCGGGGAAATTATCTTGGAGATGAAGTGGCCTTAGCAGAGATGCGCCAAAGAGCCGGGATAGCCATGGAGTATCTGGAGAAATGGGAGGATAAGAAAAATGAAGAAGGTAGTTTTTTAGGGGAGTGGGAAGTCATTTATGCAGCAGATAACTATAAAATAGTATCAGAATACCTTGATAGTGTTCATGCCATTAATGGGACTGAAGCTGACTATCCAGATAGAAATGATTTGAAAGACAATGAAAAAGCCATTCAAAAGCTGCAAATGGTTATCAAAGGGATATGAATAGCCTCATATGCATAGGAAGTGATGACTTGAAAGTGATAGATTCTAATAATTATTTAACGTTCAATGGTGCCTTTGCTTAAAATTGGAGTGAGGTCTGGTGTTACCTTAACTTCCCTTATAAATAATTATTAGAATCTATCAATACTATTAATTTAAGAGTGATTTAATTTAAATAATTTACATGCAAGGTTTTTCAATAAGGAGAAGAGGTGTTTTTAAATGGAAAAAAAGCTAAAAAAAATAGTCCTATTATTACTAACCCCCTTACTGATTTTTTCACTTACTGCCTGTAAAATTGCCAGTCATAATGAAGAGGCTGTTAGGGCTAAGATAAAAGACTATCTCTATCAAAAGTATGGGGAAGAGTTTGTGGTAGATAGGATAGGGACACGGAGTGATAGAAGTGGAAGTTTTTATCA
Source organism: Iocasia fonsfrigidae (assembly GCF_017751145.1). GTDB lineage: Bacteria > Bacillota > Halanaerobiia > Halanaerobiales > DTU029 > Iocasia > Iocasia fonsfrigidae. Next base: position 2,531,677 of record NZ_CP046640.1, on the reverse strand, counting down.
AGCACGTATATACCCTAAATCAATTATAGGGACAAATAGAGAAGGGGATTCATATTATTATGCCAGTGCCAGTGTAAATAAGCTTACTTTAGGAAGGCTGGATGAACCGGGGGATAGTTATAGTTATGTTGCCAGGAATATGGATGTTGAAAAATATTTATTACCTTATACTAAACAGACCTTTGGTGAAAGGGTAGTTTTAAAGGTTGATGTGGCACATAAAGTAACAGGAGATGGCAGCTGGTGGGCTGGTTATAAATCAGTAAGTCTGGCAGAAATGAGGAAGGATATTGCAGAAGACCCTGAAAGGAACAGAATAGAATTAGAACTATATGTCTATATCTTCGATAGAATAGACAGTGAAAGAGAAAAAGAAGAGAGGAGGAAGCAGATTTTTGACTATGTTCAGTATTTAAAGGAGGAAGGCTTATTTAAGTACCTGGAATTAGGGGTAATCTTTATAGATGAAAGGGTTTTAGCTTCCGGTTATTGGGAGTATGCCAGGGATATATACCCGGCAAATTTAGTTGAGAAAGAGGTAGAAGGTGAGACAGTATATCTACCTCCAAGGGATTTAAGAGAGGAGATGTCTGAGGTATTACAGGAAGAGATAGATGGGATGAGTGAGGATGAGTTGCTTGTCAGGATGGGGAGGATTAGGAAGAGTGAGTTGAGTTATGATGGAATAAGGGAATATAACGGACAGTATAATTGCTGGATTTATTCTATTGGAATGTTGGAATTATACTATGATATCACAGAAGAAGATAGAGAAAGAGATTATACTACTTTAAAAGATATACAGTATACAAAATATAAAAAATATATTTTTATAAATTAAGGGGATGATAAAATGGGAAATAATAACATAACTCATAAAGAGTTATTAACATTTAGTAATTTAACAAATCTCGATTGGCATTTTGTAAATTTAAAGAGTAAAGGTGATGATGAAGGAAGATGATGAAGGAAAAGGTGGAATAAAACTCAACAGCCTCCTAACCCCGGATTCATTTGCAAGAAAGGATGCCAGGGGTAAGATTGAAAAGTATCAATATATGGAAAATGTAGATGTGAAAAGGGGAGAAAAGGTAACTAGTGAGGATAGAGAAGAAGGCTTGTTTAAGATGCGCCAAAAAGCTGGTATAGCGATGGAGTATCTGGAGAAGTGGCAGGATGAGGGGGAGTTTTTAAATAATCCTGTAGCTATGACTTAGAAGTGATAGATTGTAATAATTATTTAACGCTCAATGATGCCTTTGCTTGGGATGAAAGCGAGGTTTGGCGTTTCTTAACTTCGCTTATAAATAATTATTACAATCTATCAATACCATGAATTTAAAGGATTATTTAATTTAAATAATATACATGCAAGGTTTTTCAATAAGGAGAAGAGGTGTTTTTAAATGGAAAGAAAGTTAAAAAAAGTAGTCCTATTATTACTAATCCCCTTACTGATTTTTTCACTTACTGCCTGTAAGGGCAGTCATAATGAAGAGGCTGTTAGGGCCAAGATGGAAAAAGCACTCTATAAAGAATATGGGGAGGAATTTGTAGTAGAGAGGATAGGTACACGGAGTGATAATAGCGGAACCTATTATGAAGCTAGGATATATCCTAAATCAATTATAGGGACAAGTAGAGAAGGAGATCCATATTATTGTGCTCAAGCAGGTGTGAAAAAAAAATCTTTGGGAAGATTAGGAGAAGTAGGGGCAGGTTATGAGACGGTACAGATAAAATTAGAGACTGAAGATTATTTAAGGTCTAAGACAAAAGAGGTATTTGGTGACAGAATACGCTTAAAACTAGATGTTAAATATAAATTAAGAAAAGAGGGCAATGATTACTTTTCCTGGCAAATAGTATCTGGTTTTAAGGAGTTATTAAAAAAAGCCAACACTAATCCAGATAAACACAGAATAGAATTAGAATTATATGTCTATATTTTCGATAGAATAGACAATGATGAAGAGAAAGAGGAGAGGAGAAAGCAGATTTTTGATTATGTTCAGTATTTGAAGGGGGAAGGCTTATTTAAGTATTTAGAATTAGGGGTAATCTTTATAGATGAAAGGGTTTTAGCTCCCAGTTATTGGGAGTATGCCAGGGATATATACCCGGCAAATTTAGTTGAGAAAGAGGTAGAAGGTGAGATAGTATATCTACCTCCAAGGGATTTAAGAAAGGAGATGTCTGAGGTATTACAGAGAGAGATAGATGAGATGAGTGAGGAAGAGTTGCTTGTTAGTATGGGGAGGATTAGGAAGAGTGAGTTGAGTTATAAGGGGATTAACAAATATAATGAACAATTTTTAGTATGGGTTTGTTCATTGGATATGTTAAAAGTTACTCGTAAGTCTACTTATGAAAAATATAAAGAAGAGAATAAATTAGGCTTCCATTATTATAAAACTATTAATAATATTTTGTTTGGAAAAGATTATAGGTACATTTATTTAAATTAAGGAGTGGATAAGATGAGTGAGAAAAAAATAACTCATAAAGAGTTATTAACTTTCAGTAATTTAACAAATTTAGACTGGCATTTTGTAGATATAGAACCAAAACAAGAAACTGATCAGAATGGGAAAGTGTCTTTTGTATACCATAAACTCAACAGCCTCCTAACCCCAAATTCATTTATAAAGGCCTATAAAAATCCCAGAACAAAGAGAGATCCAATTTATTGTTATGGTACAGATAATCAAGGGACTTATTTAGGAAAAGACGAAGGTCTGGCTGAGATGCGCCAGAATGCTGGTATAGCGATGGAGTATCTGGAGAAGTGGCAGGATGAGGGGAATAAGGAAGGTAAGTTTCTGGGTGAGTGGGAGGTTGTTTATGGTGCTGATAGTTATAAGGTGGTAACGGATTATTTAGACTATATTTACCGTCAGAGTATCAAGGGAAAAACCGGGCAGGAGACAACCCTTAGTCATGAAGAGATTATGCGGGAGATGGAGGTGCCTAGCAGGGAAGGGGTTGAGGAGACTGAGGAACATATAGAGAATATAGAGTTTGGTGTAAATTGTGCTGAAAAGCTGCTGTCATTAGTAATCTGGAAGAAGAAATTAGATTCATCAGGGAAAATAAAAAAAGTAACAAAAGAAATATTAAAGGGTGTTTCCAGAAATGAATTAAAAGAGCTGGCTAAAAAGATAGAAATCCCTTCTATAAAACTATTTATGTTGGCTTATCTTAATAGAAATTCAGGACTATATATAACAAAAGACCTTAGCAAAGAAATTGCCGAAGATTATCAAGAGAGCCTTGAAGAAAAAACAAGGGTAGAGGGGTATGAGGACATTCTGGAGGAAAATATAAAGGTTAAGATAACCCAGAGTCTGAAAATGCATGATACAGGTTTTAGGGTGTTGGTCTTAAAAAAGGGTGATGATATTGTAATCTCATATAAAGGTAAAAAGACACCCCAGAGCAAGATACTCCCTGAAGACCTGGATTATCTTCAAATAGTATATGACAAGATAAAAAGGGAACATAATAAGCAAAATACGAAAATAAGCTTTACCGGGTTTGAAGGGGGAGCAGACCTGGGGTTTATTAACTCTCTGTTTGCAGATGAGAAAGATGAATGCAGGGCAGGTCTTTTCTATAATAAAATAGATGTTCTAAAGGGTTTTATAGATTTTACCCCTGAAGATATAGACAAAGAGTACATAGGTAATATATCTATAATAGTAGTCTCAGAAGCAAAAGGGATTACAAACCAGATGGCAGAAAACGCCTTTTACTCCCTTTTATTACTTGGGGCAGCTAAAAGTGTTGCTGTAACAGCGGTTACCAGTACACTGTTAGTAGCAGGGGTAATAATTATCCTGATTGGAATACTGAATGTAGTTAAAAAAGTCCTCAAAGATATATGTACTGAGAAGACATATAAGAGATTACAGGAACTGGGTTTTGTAGCTACAGACAAATCAGCTGAAAAATTACTGGGAGATGATTTAGTCAAAGGTTATATAACAGATGAGTTCTATGAGCATAATAATTATGTTGAATTCCCTATCAGACAATACCCGGATTCTAAAGGGAATATTAAGTGTCAATTATTATTATCAGAACCAGTTGAATTTACATCACCAACCCCGTTAGCAAATAATAAGCATACAATCAAAATAAAAAAAGAGGATGCAGTTTATCTTTTGCTTAACATGGGAAAAAATGAAATTTTAAAAGAAGATTATAGTTTTACACTGCAAAATCAGGAAGTTAAATTTGAATATCTATTTTACCGCAGGTCAGCAGCTAAACGGGAAATGGTACATAATGCAATTTTGGGACCGCAGGAGGAAACAGTAGGTTATGTACACCAGTACTGGGGGTTAGCTAAAAACAAAAGTGGTTACTATGAAATAAAAGGAACCTTTAAAAAAGACCCAAATCCACCCCAAGAACAGGTATTTGGTGATGTACCATATAATGTTTTATTAAAAGAAGAAGAGGAAGAAATAACTAAATACAACATGTTAGTTAACCTAATGGAGATAACAGGGACAATACAGAGGAACTATATTAAGAAAAAGGATGATATTTTTGAATTCATTTACCCTGAAGATAATAAACCTGTAGTTGTACAGGAGATACCTACTATCAGTCAAAACAATGAGGAATATGAATATAATGAGTTCTTCTTTATGCCCTATCTAGATGAAGATGGCATAATAAGTCAGGAATTAAGGTCTGAATACATAGCCAGTGTTTTTAAAAGCGCAGTATTATATTACTATCTAAAAAAATTAGCCCCCAAACCAAGAGGAAGTAACTATACTTTTAAACATAGATTAAATAAAATCAAATATGGACAGGAAGATATAAATAAAATTGAATATAATTTTGGGGAGAAAACCATAAATGAAAAATTCAGGATGATCATGTATGAATTACAGTATGGGGGCGGCAGCCCCAGAAGCCATGGTAGTATTAAAGAAATACCAAATTGTCAGGTATCACCCTATTACTACAAAAGTATCTTAGATATCTTTAAAGATGAAATACAGGAGTTTGAAAAATACTATCAAGTTAAGAATATAAAGGAAGTAGAGAGGCGTTATGCAGTATTTTTTGTTAAAGAGGATATTGATGGTCTGATAATGATAGACCCTACTTCAGCTTTGGAATATAAATATAACCCTGACGACTATATCCTGGGGGGAGAACTAAAGATAAAGGCCTTAAATATCTCAGATAAAGAAAGGGAGAAGAAGGAAGCTCAGAAAAAAGAATTCAGGAAATTAGCTCCCCAGGAGTCACTTTCTTCGCTCTCTATGTTAATTATGCTTAAAGAAGGAGAAAAAGAGAACCTTAAAAATAGTCTTTCAGAAGAACAAAAAGAAGAGATTAAGTATTTAATAGCTTCTAGAAATAAAGGCTATGAAGAAAGTGAAGAATCATTAGCTGTTGAAGAGGTAGATACTTCATGGGATGAAACAGATAGAGAAAGATATTATCTAAATAATTATAGAAACCCCCAGCAGAGTATAGAAGAAAAAGCCTTAAAGTTTAATCAGTATTTGTTTGCTAAGGATTTCAAACAAAATCAAGCATATATAGCCAGGAATATATTTGGCATAGATTTAAGTAAAGAAAATACAGCAATATTAAAAGAAATAGGGAAAAAAATAAGAACTGAGAAGAAATTCAAAGCAGATATATATCAAGATGAAGAAAAAAAAAGCCTGGTAATCAATTATGATTCTAGTGGTCTTGATTATAAACTAGTTAACTTATGTGCTGCTATAGGAATTCCCAATGAAGAATTTGATCGAGCAGAAAAGGTCTATCGTCAGGAAGTAGAAGAAAATGGAGAAGAATATCAATATACTTTAAAGGCTTATTCTGCTGGAGGGGCTCTGGCTCAATATGCCGGGTTAATGTCAGAAGGATATCTTCCCAACTACCAAGTGATAAATTACAATCCCTTAGGGATAGGTAAGATGTTGAAATTTAATGGCAACGAATTCTTAGGTTATAAAATAGGTTTAGACTATTATTTAAGTAAAATACTTCAGGGAAATAATAGTATGAACATACTATTATATGAACTTATCGACCGCGGTGTCATAAAATATGGCAATATCAGTAGTGAATATAGAAATCAGTATGCCCAGACCATTAATTCCCTAAAAATGAAGAGGCTTTTATATAGTGTATATCAAGATAAATTTAATTTAAGTGAAAAACAGGCTAAAGAGATTATTGATAAAAATTTTAACCCTTTAATAATTGAAAGAAAGATGAGGTTGATAGATCGATATCAGGCCTATGAATCCAGGGTTAGAGGTGGAGAAGGGAATTATGATAACATTATAAATTACATCATTTCCGATGATATAATAGCCAATCTATTTGAAAAAGCAGGGGCAAGCTATATAGTAGATAAAGACCTAAAAGGTTTTGAAAAAGGGAAAAACCCTACTTTAATCAATAGAATCAAAAAATTAAAGGAAGAGGAATTAGAAAAAGAGTTAAAAACCAGGCTTGATCAGTTTGTACCATTTCTTTTATTAAAAGAAAATGCTAATGGTGGCTCAGCTGTAAATAGACTTAGAAGGAAACCAGCAGTAGGTAATATGACTAACAAACTCAGTCAGGACTATTTACAGGCACTTATCAAAGACATAGTTCTTGACCTCAATAAAAAAGACAAAAATGTCTTAAAAGAACTGTTTAAACGATCCCGGAGGGGACATAGTGATTATTTTTTGGAGATAATCAAGGACAGGCTGCGCCACAGTATGAAATCACAAAAAAAACTAGCTGAAGATGAGAGAGTCTTTAAGAGCCGTTATCTCCAGGAAAAACCCGAACTCCTAACAGAAAAAGACAAGGTATATCCCCTGGCCCAGGCAGCCCTCGAACAAATGGAGGAGATGAATAACGCTGAACTCCAGGATTTATATAACTGGGAGATAAGGGGAGACGGTATAGAATTAATACTCTGTCCCCAAAAAGAAGAAGAAGAGGTAAAAGTCATAGAATACTACAGCTCTGATTCTGCCCTGAAATTTGACAATCAGGAAAAGAGGCTGAAACTGGAATGCCAGGACCCATCAAAAAACCGTATTTATGGCTCCAACAGACAGGGTAATTACTTTCCTGAAAAAGATATAGAATACCTTGTTTCAGAAGATGAGGTCTATGAGTTTAATAATACCCAGGGGCTAGGTTTTACCATCTTCAGTCCATATACCAGTCCGGAGAAAATAATAAAAATAGATGGTATAACTATAGACAGACAATACGAAGAAATAGACAGGGATGAGGCTAATATCGGAAAAAGGACAAAAACACTGCGAGACAGCTACTTTGGAGATAACATTATCCTCAGAGACAAAAAAAGTATCTATGGAGAACCCTGTGGCGAGTTAATCTATTTCTACGGTCCAGAGAAAAAAGACGAACTCATCATCGAAGGCTTCCAGAACGGAGACTATGGTATCAAACTAAGGGAAAAAATCCGTTCAAAAGAAGAAAAAGCAGCAGCTCTTACCTATACAGAACACCAGCTTAAAATAGAACCCTTTGAATTTGCCATCCTCAACAAATTCAAAATCAGTAGGGAGATTTACCAGCACAGTGTCCTGGAAGTACAGGGGGTCATCAAAAAAGAAAACAGACACAAGTACTATCAATACCTGCGAGAACAAGAAGACCCCACCATCACAATCACCTATGACAATGATGACCGGAAAATACTCTTTAAAGGCATTATCGAAGAATTTGGACTAGGTACCAGAGAAAACCAGACCCATTATCTCAGGATCAAAGCCTTCTCCTACAGTAAACTCTTAGCAAGGAGGAGGAGAAACAGGGTCTTTCAGAATATAGGGACAAGTTATCAGGGGGTATTTGACAAAATAAAGAGTCAAAACTTGGAATTTCATATCGACTTTGCCGACACTTCAGTTGCCAGTACACCCCTAATCAATGAAGACTACCCGGTAGTCATCCAGTATAAAGAAAGTGAATGGGATTTTATCAAAAGACTGGCCACATATGTAAACCAGATACTGATAGTAGACGATACCAAAGACAATCAGGAAATAATAAATATCCAGGCCGGCCCTCATAACAATGTAGCCCAAGAACTCAATAATATTGCAGGGGGAGAAGGAAGAAAAACCGGGCGGAAAAACACCAAATATAAGTATTACAGAATAAAAGAACACGAACACTACCGTTCAGACGATATCTTTCAAATCGGTAAAAAAGTAAACTATAGAATCAGTAACAAAACCAAAGAAACCCTGGAACTAATCATCATTAAAAATGTTATCTATCTCAAAAACCAGCGCCTGTGCTCAGACCTAATCATGGTCAAAGAAGAAGACATCAAACTGGTCAAAGAGATCAGGGAAAAAAGGATAGAAGGGCGGAGCTTCAGGGGAGAAGTCGTTAAAGTCAATAACAAGTACCAGGCTAAGGTAAGATTTATTGACCTGGCAGATGACTTTCAAGAAGATAAGGCCCACTGGTTTCCCATAGACCGGATATATACCACTGCCTTTATTGCTCCAGAAATAGGGGATATAGTAGATATCTACTTTAAGGCCCGCAATGAAAAATATGCCTCAGTAGGCAAAACTACAAGGGTTGAAAAAAGGGAGATAAACCATGATCCGGCAGACAAGATGATCAAAACACCAGGGGACTATCAAATCAGACTAAACAACCAGAGTGTCCTATTTGCAGCCCCAAAGATGAGCTCCAAAGTAGAGTTAAAAGAAAAGGAAATAAACTTAGAGAGCAATGGCAGCAGCATAAAAATGAAAGAAAATATTAAGCTAAAGGCAGATAAGGCCTTTATGTTGATTGATAAAGATGTGTTACAGTTTGGTTTTGGAGGTAATGGGATTAAGGTTAAGGATGGGGAGATAAATATTTCTTAGTTAGGGAAGTAACGATGGGATAGAAATATTTTTAGAAGGGAGAAAAAATATGAATATGAAAGCAAGGCAGGGTAAAACATATGCTACTGCCCATGACCTTAAATTTGATAATTTTGAGTTTAAAAGTCTAAATAAATTAGAAATAGAAAAATCTATCTACGACCACAGCAGGGTGTTAATTGAAGGGGTAATAAATGAAAATGATATTAAAGAGTATAATAGGTATTTAGAACAGGAAGATCCACCATTAGTAATTACTTATGATAGTGAAGATAAGCAGCTAGTTATTTTCAAAGGGATAGTTAGCAGTTATAAGATAGTCTATAAAAATCAGGTATATTGTCTTCAATTAAGGGCCTTTTCTTATAGTATTCTCCTTACAAGGGAAAGGAGAAACCGTATATATCAAAATCTGGGTTCGAGATATAATGATGTACTTAATATCTTGAATAATGAGAATAAGAATTTTTATTTTTCCTGTTCAACAAATCAATTGGGAGAAACAGTTTTTATCTCAAAAGATTATCCTCTAGTATTGCAGTATAAGGAAAGTGATTGGGATTTTATAAAGAGGATATCTTCTTACATAAATCAACCAGTAATAGTTGATGATACAAAAGATAATTCAGAAACGATTAATATTCAAATTGGCAGTCATATATCATCAGAGAAAAAATTAAGTAACACCTATGGTGAAGCAGCTCAAAAAACTGGTAAAAAAAGTACCAAATATAATTATTTTAAAATAGAAGAATATAAACATTCTAGGACAGGTAATGTATTTAATGTTGGGGTGAAACTTGATTATATAACTGACAATGAAAAACAGGAAACAATAGAACTAGTTATTATAGAAAATAATATTTATATAGATAAAAGTAACATCTATTCTGAAATTGTTTTAGCTAAGGAAGAAAACATTAGAATATTAAATATAAAAAGGAGATTTGAAATTGAAGGCAGGGGTTTTAGGGCAGAAGTGATGAGCTTAAGCCCGAAACACCAGGCTAAAGTTAGTTTTCTTGATATAGAGGATGATTTTGAAGAGAGTAAAGCACACTGGTTTCCCTTAGATCAGGTATATAGAGATGTCTTTTCTGCTCCAGAACTGGGGGATATTGTAGACATATATTTTAAGAGTAAAAATGAAAGACATGCAGCAGTAAGAGAAAGTTTGACTGAGATAGAACAGGAAGTAAAGAATGACCCAGTTGATAAAATAATAATAACCCCTGAAGGGTTTCAGATAAAAATAAATAATGATAGTATTTTTGTAATTGGTAAAGGTAATATATCTACTATTGAAATAGCACAGGACCTTATAAAAGCAAAACAGGATGATAATGATTTAAATATTAATCTGAACAAAGATTTAATCCAGTTAAATTTCCAAGAAACAAAATTCGCTTTAAATGATTCGGCTGCAAGGCTTGCCAGTGGAGGAACCGGGCTTATAGTGGATGATAGTAAGATAGATTTGGCCTGAAGTAAAGATGAGAAGTAGTGATAATCAGGTAGTAATCAAGAAAGGTGAAATAGAACTTAAGAATGAAAAAGGATATGGTAAGCTGTCCAAAACTGGTAGTGAAATAGGCTTTGGGCAGAAGAAGGTCGAGATTAATAATGGTAAGGTGAAGTTTATTTAGAATAATTATTTAGTAAGTAGGTGATAGTTTGAAAGAGATAATACAGAGCAAGTTAGATAGAATGAGCGACCTGCAGCAGAGACGGATCTTAAAAAATATGATGTTAGATGTATTTAAAGGGATTATTGATTATCAGGAAGATGTTAATCAAGAGATAGAAAATAGATTATTTAATGAAATACAGGATAGAGATGATAATTTTACTATTTATAATACTATTGTTAAAAGGGAGAAACTGGATATAGTAAGTGATTGTTTATTTCCTATGAAAGAAGAAGACTATGAAGAGGAACAATATGATAAAAAAGAGATATTGGAGAAAATAAGAAATAATGAACCAGTAAAAATCACAAAAATATATTTAAAGAAAAGTTACCCAGAACTCATAAAAATGGAAAGAGAAAAACACAAGTTCAAGGGTTTAATTATTTCTGAAGATAAGGAAATTCCAATTGATATAGTTTTACAACATAATGAAGAATATATAGCGATAGAAGAAGAGATGTACAAGATATTTATGCAGAATGCTGTAAGGTGGACAACAATTAATAACCCTTATATACGTAAATTCTATGATGTTGTAATTGCAGGCTGTCAGGAAGATATGGGTGAGCTCAATGAATTTGAAGAAATAGTATTTGACTTAGCAGAATTAGAAGAGGATAAATGTGTTGGGTATGTACCTGTCTGGAATATAAAAAAAACAACAATTAAAGGAGAAGGATTTCCTTTGCCGACAAAAGATAAGGTTAATTACGAACATGTGATTCCATATAAAAACCTGGGTTACGAAAATGGATACTTACTTGCCCCCAATCAAAATATGATATCTTTAAGAAAAAATAAGGACGGCATAATAATTACCAGTAATGAAAGCAATTCTATTGTATGGGAGCTTTTTGCTGTTCTTCAGGAAAATAATTCTTTAATAAATGATCAATATGAATTCAGTTTATTATCCAATAAAAAGAAAAAAAGTTTTGTAGATAGTTTTTTTAATAAGGGGGATAAGGTAATAAGGAGTTATAGTGAATTAAATAGAATGCTGAAATCCTTTGAAGTGACAAATGACTTACAGATAAAGGGTATTAATATACTAGATGATCTATCTGCACTTGAAAAAGATATTAGTTATGATTTTAATTCTTATATCGTAGATGAAATAAGGGCTGATAAATTCAGGAAGGTATTAGTTATAGAATTTGAAGCAATGGAATTGGATTACTTAAAAAATGACCTTATAAGTTTTATTACTTCTGAAATACAGCAGTATTTCCCGGAATATATCTGTAAGGGGGTAATAGATTAATGGATTATATCTGGGATGTCTTAATAAAGGCCAAAAATGAAGGGATAGATTTAAAAGATGTAAGGTTTTGCTTTGCTTCCGGATTTTCTCCTTATATGGAATTAAGTGATTCCTGTATTAATTTTAGAGATATAGATAAGGATGTTGAAATAAATCCATATTATAGGTTTTTTGATATATTTAAAGACCTATTTGATGCTAATTACTATAAAAATGGGGAACTAAGGGATGTATTATTTGACTTAGTAGTTCATTTTTTGGGAGAGCTTGATCTTAATCGTGGTATGGACAGAGTTGAGTATCACAAGTGGTTTTTCTATAGAGAGCTTATAGAAGGAACTTTTGGTCAAAGGGGTAAAGAAAATATCAAATATTTTTCTATTGATGAGAAGAATATTTTAATTAGAAACCTATATAAGCTTTATATTACCGGGGACCATATATTTTATCTAAAAGATACTATCAAAAATATTTTTAAGGGTTCAATAGTTTATTTAAATAAACTGGATAAAAATGAGTTTCTGGTGTATATTCGACAAGTTGACAGCAGTGAAAACCTTAAGAAGATGGAATTAATAGAAGATTTATTTTTACCAATAAACTTTAGTATTAAAATCTACTGGAAATTTCATTTTGGGATAATAGATGTAGCTGAAACTATGAGAATAGGTTCTATTGCTAATTACTAAATAAAGGAGGACAGTATAATGTGGTCATATAGATTAAACCCAGGGGAACAAAAATATGAGGGCAGAAGGTTCACTAGAAGTGAATTAATGGAAATGTCAACATATAAGTTAAGGAATATCTGTCATAAGTATAGAATAATCAGGGGTTATCAAAAGGAATATGATAGGGATAGCTTAATTAGAATTATTTTAAAGTATAGGGGGGTAAAAAAACCGAATTTAATTGATGAGAAAAAGGAGGGGGGGTTTGAAAGGGTACAAAACCTGGTACAAAAAAATCCCCTTACAAAATTAAATCACCTGGACAAGATTAAATTGCCTGCAAAAATAACTGTATATCAGGAGGTTGGTGTAAATAAAGAAGATCAGTACAAAATCATTGTAGAAAATGAAATAAAAGAATCAAATGTCCTACTTATTAATGGAGAAGACCATTTATGTGGTATATTTAATTTAAAAAAGGATAAGAGTGAAGATGATGTGTACTTCCTTTATGCTAATAAAGGAAACCTGAATTTAACTAATATTGATAATAAAAATTATAGTTTCCTCTTTTTCCGAAAAAACGAGTCAGAATATATATATAAAAGTTACTATCAGGAAAAAGAACTGCCACCGATTAATCTCTATTATTATCAGGTTCCAATTATAGATTTTGAGATAAAAGAGTTAGAAGATACCAGGACAGTTTTATGTATTGATTTTGGAACCTCAAACACGACTGCCGGGGCATACCTTGACACTAATTATGTTTCAGGCCCATCACATAATGATATATTAAACGGAAAGATCAAAATAAATGATATTAATTTTGTTAAATTCCCTTATACAATATCAAAAGAGGAAAAATGGATAGAGATAATGCCCAGTGTTGTTTATGTAATAGATTGTAAGGACTCAGAAAACATTAAGTATTTATTTGGTTATGAGGCCTTAGATAGAATGAAGAAAAATGATTATTCAAGTAGTGCCAGTGTCTTTCAAGGGATAAAACGATGGGTAAATAATTATCAGCAGGAAGAAGAGATATATGATGAAAAAGGTAATATTTCTGTAATTAAGCGGGGAGAGATAATTAAGGCCTATATCAATTATGTAATTGAACTGGCAGAACATAATTTCAAGTGTAAATTTCAGAACATACACATCTCAAGCCCGGTTAAAATGAAGGCACAGTTTCTAGCAATGTTTGAGGATATTATGAATGATTATCATATAGAAAAGGTAGATGTTTTAGATGAGGGTATTTCAGTTTTATATAATACTATCGCTAATTTTATTAAGGATAGAAAATTTGTTGATAATAAAGAATATAAGGCACTGGTGATAGATTGTGGTGGTGGTACAACAGACTTATCTTCTTGTACATTTAGCATTGAAGAAGGGAATATCTCTTATAAAGTAAATATAGAGACCGGATTTGAGAATGGTGATACTAATTTTGGTGGGAACAATATAACCTACCGAATAATGCAGTATATGAAAATTGTTTTTGCTAATTATTATAAGAATAATGGTGAGATTATAGATATTGATGAATTGATAGATATTCCTGCTGTCGATATCTTTAGATTAGTTGATGAAATAGGTGTAAAAGAGATATATAAGGATTTTGAAGAAAAATACCGGGAAGTAGGAAATATTATTCCAACTAAGTTTAGGGAGTATGAAAATAAAACCAGTGCTGAATATCAGAAGGTAAAAAATAATTTTTATTTCCTCTGGGAGATAGCTGAAAATATGAAGAAACAGTTCTTTAAAAAAACCAATATCATTAGAAATAAGTTTGATTCAGATGAATTGAACACAGTTGATAGTGATCTTCATATAACATCATTAAATCAGTGGAATTTATCTATCATTGATGGGCAAAGCCTTGATAGGGTTAATAAATTTCCTAATGTTGTTTTCAATATTAAAGAAATTTCAAAGCTCATTAAAGCTGATATATATGAAATAGTTAAGAAGTTTCTGGAGAGTTTTTATGAAAGCAGAGAATTAATGAACTATTCTATTATCAAACTAACTGGGCAATCCTGTAAGATAGATATCTTTAAAGAAGCCCTTAAAGAATTTGTGCCTGGCAGGAGTATAGAATTTAAACAAAAAGGCACAGATAAAAGTCAGTCGCTGGAATTAAAATTAGCCTGTTTACGTGGGGTTATTAAATACATGAAATCCAAGAAATTAGGTGATATAGAGGTTTCTATTAAAAATGCAGCACCAGCACTGCCTTATACTTTAACTGCCAAGACCTTTACGGGCAGAGAAAAGGTAGTAATTCATAATCAGGAAAGGACCAATCAGGCGAAAGGGTTTATATCAAAACCAATAAGTACAGAGAAAATAAAGTTTTATTTAAAGAGTGATGAGGGGACATTAGAGAAGATATATATCTATGAAAATGATCTTAGTGAATATACCTTTGCTGAGATTGATGAGATTGTAAGCCAGTATGAGGGGAAAATTGTTCAGGAAGATACTGATAATATTAAAAATGGAGAAATCAAATTCTTTGTTTATACAGATGAGAACAACTGGGGTTTTTATGTTTTACCTATTTGTAGGAAAGAAGAAAAGCTTCATGTAGGTGAGAAAAAATATTTTGCTTTTGAAGGTGATCTATCAAAACTGGACTTTTTTGATGGTTTAAAATAGGCTTC
This sequence comes from Iocasia fonsfrigidae, assembly GCF_017751145.1. Taxonomy (GTDB): domain Bacteria; phylum Bacillota; class Halanaerobiia; order Halanaerobiales; family DTU029; genus Iocasia; species Iocasia fonsfrigidae. Next base: position 2,516,458 of record NZ_CP046640.1, on the reverse strand, counting down.
TCTTTCCTGAATTACAGTTATATATAGAAAGGAGTAATGACTTGTTTAAAAATAATACACCATATTTTAAAAGGGGAAACATTTTAAAAAAAGGTATGTTAATGAATTTGAGGGATTATCCCAGAAAATTTTTTGATTTTTATTTTCAGGATTATTCTAATGGGGTAATAGCAGGGAGCAGTATTTTTATTGAAGACAAATATTTTTGTGTTAATGAGGGGATTGTCAAATTTAATGACATTATCTATATATCAGACGGAATAAGCAGGGTTAAATACTTTAATAGCAATAAGGAGATGATAGTTAAGATAAAATTTCGAGATAAGCGGGAGGAAAAAGATTATAGTTGTTATGAAAGCGATATTATTGTTGATGATAATTTACAGATTGAAGAAAATGAATTAGAACTGGGTAGGTTTAAATTACGTGAAGGGGCTTATCTTAGATCAGAATATAATAATTTTAGTGATTTTGAAACTGAGTTTAATACAGTTAATATCATTAATGTCTTATATGCTAATGTTAGTAGGCCTACCTTACACCCTTCAATTGTTGAGAAGTTTGCCAATAATTTATTAGAATTGTCACAGGATGATTTTATAGATATTGCTTTTGCTATGGAATGTTTGAATTCCAGGATGGTAAGAAGGGATTTGCTGGAAAATTATTTGAATAGGAAGTTGGAATTAAAGAAAGAAAGATATACTAATCTGGATATATATAAACACATGAAGAACATAATTAAGGAATTATTAGGTAACAGGGTTATAAAAGATGAGGGGAGAAAAGCCCCTAAAATTATAGTTGATTAAGGGAGGAGGAGTTAGTATTAAAAGAAATTATTATGAGGTATTAGGTGTATCACCAGATGTTGGAATGAAAGAGCTAAAAAAGGTTTATAGGAAACTAACTTTAAAATATCACCCGGATAGAAATATTGCTGATGAAGATGCTGAAGAAAAATTTCGATTAATAGTTGAAGCATATAATACCCTTAGTTCTGAAAAGAAACGTAAAGAATATGATGCTGTTTTAAGAAAGCAGTCTTCCAGGGAAAATAAGAGAAATGTTAGGGAGAGGGGATTTGAAAAACCTAGACCGGAAGAATTCGAAAAAAAATTTCAAGATTTCTTTGGTTTTAACCCCAGGACTAAAGAAAAGATAAAGGTTAAAAACAAAAAAGATAAGGGTTCAATGAATACAAATGATTTATTTATGAATTATTTCGGCGGCAAAAAAAATTGATGAAAGGAGAATTGATATGTTTAAACCCTTTAATTTGTTTAACATTCCTAGACATATAAAGAAAATAGCTTTAAGGTCTAAAATTAATAAGAATACAAATGGGGTAGAAAAAGGCCATATTATTTTACAACTTATTAATGTGCTTATTGTTTTAGCCTTAATTGCTGCTATTGTTTATTTGAACTATGTCTATAAAAATAGGGTTCTTTTGATTAGCTCTATATCTGCTTTAGGTATAATTATATTGCTTATTATTGGGGGGATATATAGAAGAAATAAATTGAATAATTATAATACTGTTTCTAAATTAATCTTAAAAGATGATGATGATCGTATACTTGATGAATGGGATATCAGCAATAATGTATCCTGTTTAATTGGGAAAAAAACCAAATCTAATGAAGTTAATATTAATTTATCTAAGGCGGTTTATGCATCCCTAGTCAGCAGAGAACATGCAGTTATCAATAAAGCAAATAATAAGTGGTATTTTGAAGACATTGGTTCATCAAATGGAAGTGGGATTAAGCGAAAAGGGGAGAGTAATAAATTCAAGGTGGAAGAAGGCAAACCATATGAGATTAGTTCAGGGGATATATTATATATAGCAAATACAAAATTGTATGTTAAATAATAAAAATAAAAATATAATATAAAAAGATATTGGGGGTATATGATATGAAAATGGAAAGATGTAAAGCAGGGCATTTATATGACCCTAAAAAATATAATAGCTGTCCTTATTGTGAGGAAGATGTTCTCGAAGGTAATAGAAAATCTAATATAAATAGGAAGAGATCTACAACAGTATCTAATACTAATGAAAATGGAGTAAAAACTTTAGCATATTGGGATAATCAGGACGGTGTAAATCCTGTAGTAGGCTGGTTAGTATGTATTGAAGGGGCAGAACAGGGTAAAGATTACAAGATTATAAGTGAGAAAAACTTTATTGGACGTTCAGAAGAAATGCATATTTATATTGCTGAAGATAATGCTATTTCCCGTAGGAATCATGCTGTTATCAGTTATAATCCTAAACAAAGAAATTTTGTCCTTATCCCTGGACAGGATACTACAGGAATAATCTATGTTAATGAAGAACCGATTTATTCACCTGCTGAGCTAGAAATCTATGATGTAATAGAAATGGGGAATAGTAAGTTTATCTTTATTCCTTTATGCGGGCAGCATTTTGAATGGGAGAATGAATGATCATGATAAAGAAGGGAAAATAATATGAGTTTTAAAACATTAACATTGTTACCAGCTGTTATTATAGTTTTAATTATTTTAGGATTGATAATAGCCCGGTTTATTATCAAAAGAAAAGTAAAAAAACCAACACTAATTGTTGGTTTTGCACAGGGCCTGGGAAAAAGGGAAGAACAGGAAGATTCATTTTCTACTATAGAAAATGAATCTGGCTTCCTGGCTGTTCTAGCAGATGGTATGGGTGGTTTTTCTCTGGGAAAAGAGGCAAGTGAACTAGTAGTTAAGTCTTTTTTGGGGGAATTCACTAAGAACTATAATATTAAATCTATTAATGATTTCCTCGTAAATACTACTCATATAAGTAACTATAAATTAGTAGAGTTTGCCAAAGGGGAAAATATGGGGACAACCCTGATAGCTACATTTATTAGAGATAATATTCTTTATTGGGTTTCTGTTGGTGACAGCCAAATATATTTATATCGCAATAAGGAACTACACGAAATAAATCCCAGGCATACTTTTGCTATTGAACTGCGTAAGGCCTGTAGGAAGGGGGAAATCAGTCGAGAAACAGCTAGAAATCATCCAAAACGGGATAGATTAATTAGTTATCTGGGATATAGGGATTTCCATCTCTTAGACTATAGTAAAACACCAATTAAACTCCTTAAAAATGATATGGTAATACTATGTAGTGATGGTATCTATAACAGTTTATCCACTTATGAGCTTGAAGATATATTACATAAAAGAAAGATAAAAGCAGCAGAGGCTGCTGCAGCTATCCTTGATAGGGTACTAAGTAAAAACCTAAATAATCAGGATAATGCCACAGTGCTGGTAATAAAAAAAGTGAAGTGAGGTGTTTAAAAATGAAAAGATGTCATAGAATATTGGTATTGTTTTTGATCTTTTGCCTGCTGCTTACATTTACTGGGTGTGGAGCTGTACAGGATAATTCAAGTCAGTTAGAAGATAGTAAAGAGACTCAAGAAAAAGTTCAGAATACAGAACAGTATAGTGAAGAAATGATGATCATAAATACAATGATTAATCAATTAGATAAAGCAGCTGCTTTAGTAGTTATTACAGTAAGGAATTTTGTTAATGCAGGTCTGGAGAATCCTGCTGGTAGATTAATTCATTTACCAACTGTTTTAAACCACATAGTACCAGAGGAACTTACAAAAATAATCTCAGCAGATGGAGAAAACTGGGGAGGGGTTCCACAGGAGGAGAACATTGATGAATTTTATGTGAAATGTGGTTACAATAGCAGGGATGTAGAGACTGGTGAACCCTCAAATAAAATAAAGGTAGTTATGGACAGAGAAAGTGGAGAAATAAAGGTTTTAGCAGGAAAAAACAATCAGGGGGCTGACTGGCAGGAATATAGTAGTGGTGACTTTGATGATTTTAAAGAACGTTATAAATAATAATATAACAGCTATCAGCAACAATTAAAAGTTGTTTGCTGATAGCACAGTAAGTATAAAAAGATACCAACGAAATAGCCGACAACTACACAGCGGGATTTAACATGGGTGATGAAGAGAGCAGGGGTATGTTGAAGAATGACTTATATTATATAGCAGATTGGGGTAGTACTTCTGCAGTTAAGTAATAATTCAAAAGTGATAGATTATAATAATTATTTAACGTTCAATGGAATCTTTGTTTAAAATGGGAGTGGGGTCTGGCGAATCCTTAACTTCCCTTATAAATAATTATTATAATCTATCAATACCGGGACTTTAATAGTATTTTGATTTAAGTAAGTGGTGGAAAGGAAAATTAAAAGTAAAAAAATAAAAGAAAGGAGTGGTAGAGAGAATGTCGAGAAGGAAGTTTATCAAAAAAACACTTATCTTACTTATATCCCTCACACTAATTTTAACTCTAGCTGCCTGTAATGAAAAAGAAGAATTAATGCAGGAAGTTAAAGTGGAAAAGGAAATACCGGAATATGTTCTGGTGAAAGAGACAATAAAAGAAGGGGTTAGAAATAATCAGGGACCGATTAGTGGTTCGGTGGAATATGAGTATGATGACAGGGGTAATGTAACCAGGATTACATACAAAAATGGTGATGGAGAAGTAATTGAGAATAAGGAGTATAAGTATAATGAAAAGGGTCTAAAGGTTGAAAGGAATATAACTAAAGTTGTGGAAGACACCTCCAAATACCGCTGGCGTAGTGGGAGTTATGACTTGGTTGACCTTGATGAAGAAAGAATAATTAGAGAGAATATGCATGAAGCCCTTGGTAAATCCACATATAAATATAACTCCAGAAATCAGTTGATTTTGTATGAGAGATATAATTTTAAGGGTGAAAAAGTTGAGTGGATAAACTTTGAATATCACAGAAATGGTAATATGAAATGCAGGAAAAGGGATACAATCGGAGGGTTTAAGAAAACAACAGAATATAACAGGGATGGAAAGTGGACTAAGGTAGTGTCTTATTACCCTTTTAATGGCAGTAAAAGAGTTCAAATTGCTAAATATGGTAAAGATGGGAATAGGATTGAAAATATAAAAAAGGATTATAATAAAAAAGGTAAGAGTACTCTTTTTAGTCATTATAAAATGGTATATGATGAAACGGGTAATATGATTAAATTCATTGATATAGATGATGGAAAATCTTATACAATATATGATCTTGAATATGATGAAAAGGGGAATTTAATAAAAGAGATTAATTATTATAATAGTGGGGATATACACTGGATAAAAGAATATGAATATGATGAAAAGGGAAAGAAAATAAGTTTTGTAAAGAAAAATGCGGAAGGGAATATTCGTATAAATTCAAAATATAATTATAAATATGATGAAAATGGTAATTTAGTTGAAGATGATTTTCAAATATATGAGTATGAAAAATTGAATGGGAAAAAGGAGGAGTAAAGTATGGTTATGGACTTAGAAGAAATGTATCAGAATGATTTGGAAGAGGACATTAATAATTATATAAAGGATAAAAAACTAAGTGAAGGGAAGGTGATATTCTTTGAGAGGGATCATCGAATTGAAGATGGTGAAATAATAGAAGAAAACAGAGGTTATTTTTACATGTATCAAATAGAGAATGGTAAAGCATTGATGTCATCTAAAACAGAAATAATTGACTTTGTTTGGAATGATAATATTGAACCTCAAGCAAATATTAAAGATGCCAATAAAATAGCCGATAATTACACAGCAGCCTTCAATATGGGTGATGAAGAGAGCAGGGGTATGTTGAAGAATGACTTATATTATATAGCAGATTGGGGTAGTACTTTTGCGGGTGCCTGGAAAAATATTAAGGGGCCAAAGGGAGATACGATTGGGGAAGTTCTTCAGGATATGTTTAATGAGGAGAATAAGGATTTCTTTTTGAGTTCTTTTAGGGGATTGACAGGTTCTATGTCTAATGCTGTGAAATTAGCAGATATGGATAAGGTGGCTTATACTAAGGAAGAGATAGAGGAGATGCAGTTTGATACTGCTACTGAAATAATTAAACTAATGATTGGTTATTCCTATGATAAGATGAATAAGAACTGGAGTCCGGATAAATTTAAAAAAGAACTTGGAGAACTTAGTGAAAGTAGGAATATTCCTTTAAAAAAATTAACTGAATTTGTCCAGAACTGGTTAGCTGTCTATGGCCCTGCCCTGGTTACGGCCAAGCTTAGAATGGAGAAGTTGAAGGACCTGGGTAGGTTGTCAGCAGGCCAGGAGACTGCATATTTTTTCTATGAGTTTAATAAGGAGATTATGCTTAACAGGGTAGCGGCTAAGACGATGTCAATGGTGATGGCTTTGGGGACAATCTTATGTAAGTCCGGGGTCTGGCAGCTGGTTATACTGGGGATGGGTTTGGTAATTAGTGCTCAGCCAATTTCAGTCGGTGTCAGACAGGCGGTTAAGGATCGGATGGAAGAGGGTGAGGTTGATTATGCTAAGGCCTTTGAGGCTGCTGTTGATGCCTTGAAGAAGGAACTAAGTCTGGCTGAATTATTAAAGGGTCCGGACAAGTTGTTCTTAATTTTTGGCCAGAATACTGATGACCCGATGATAGCTCAAATAGAGATTGATGCCCCGGGTGTCTGGGATATGTTCGAGATAGTAGGAAAGAGTTTAAAAGACCTGGACTTCAAAGGGGTTAGAGATGGTTTGAATCCGGATAATGAAGAGATCTATCAAAATGAAATCAAGGGTAATGCCCGTATTTTGGGTAATTTGAAGGCTATAGCTAATCTGGTGGGGGATGAATATACAGTAGAAAAAGATAATTACTATGTGGCATTTTTCGATGAGAAGATTATGGATAATATCCTGGGTGATTTGTTTAAATACAGTAAATATGGTAGTTCAAGGGTAGTAAGCAGTGAGATTCGTAAGATAGAGAAAGGAGAAACCTTATCTGAGATTGCTGAGGAATATAGTGATAAGGGTGTTACTGTAGAATCGCTGGCTGAGGAAAACCATATTGCTAACTTTGATTATAGAGGGTGATGAACTAACTATTACTAAAATAGAAGGAGATGAAATCAATACAGAGACTAAGGATTTATTATCTTTTGAAGAATTGGAACCAAAACTGGTATATTGGAGTACTCCTGTTTTTGTCCATGACCCTACCCGTAAACATTATAAGAAAATAATTAATAAATTGATTTCAGTTAATGGTGCTCATGATCTGGAAAAAGTGAAAAATGAATATTTAAATGAGTTATATCAGAACTTCTCCAGGGGTTATTTCAAAAGGATACTCTTGCAGGGTATAGAGGTCGGTCTTCATAACTTATATGACCCGGAAAGAATAACAGCGCTCTATCGTATTGAAGATGTAAGTGTGATTGAAGCCCAGGCTAATAGTTTGGGATTGGGTTTTTCATATACGGATAAGAGCTATCAGGATATATTAGACCTGGACCATAATTCATATTTTGATGAAAATGGATTGCTCGGCAGTTTTTCTGAAAACGTTCCTGAGAAATCCAAAGGGAATAAGCAGGATAATGATAATAAGAAAGATAGTGAAGGAGAAGATAATCAGCAAAAAGAGTATGATTATGTTATTACTAAATATAAGTTCTTAGATTATATAACTGGCTTTCAACCCCATAAGTTTTTTCAAAAAAATAGTCATAAGTTATTTGGCAGCTATAAGAAAGATACAGTAGAAGTAGAAGGAGAAGGGGATCAAGGGAGTGGGCAAAGTACTGAATCCTATGAATTTTACGCTGGGTTTGGTGAGAGAGATATATATCAGGACTCCAATGGTGAAGGGGATATCACCCTTAATGGTCATATAATCGGTAAAGATATTAAGTATATCAGGAAAACAAGGTTTGATATGGAAACAAGGGAAGAATACCGGGAAGAGTTTTATGAGCAGGATAGTGAGGGTAAAGATAGTGATAGACTGGTTTTAAAGGTTGAATATACCTTAATAGAATACAAGCCTTCAGTGATTTCAGAGGCAGAAAGGGTATTGAAAATAAGGTATGGGCTTGCTGAGGAACTATGGCGTAGTAAGTGTGAAAATGAGATAACAATTGAATTTTTTAATAATGGTGATTATGGTATAGAGCTACCTTGCTATCACCTTCTATCAGGTACAATATATGCTGAAGAATTGAAGAAATATAAGCAGGACAAGGCAATTAAGCTGGTAGATGATAAGATAAAAATACTGCTTGATTCAGGAGAAGTATATAACTATAAGTTTAATAAAGATAAAGAAACCCCTAATCAGGCTGAGGCTATTATTATAGGAGAAACTCTTCTTGGAGAAGGTCTGAGAATAAAAAAATCTCTTGAAAATGGACTTATAAAATATGAAGACAGTGAGGGGGGCAGATATACCTTTTCCTTAAGTGAAAACACCCTGTTGATAGATCTGAAGAATCACCAGTATGTTAAAGATCTCTGGTATTCACAGGAGAGCCGTTTCAAAAAGGCTAATATAATTGAGGCTATAAAGATAGAGAATTTTAAAAACGGAGATTATGGTTTGCATTTTACTTATGATGAAAGTAATCTCTTTTATAATGAAATGATTTTAATGGGAAGCAAGGGTAAAGAAGTGGAGCCGGCTGAGGGAAAGGAGTACCGGATTTATAGTAATAAAAGCTACTGTAAAAATAGTACTGATGTTGTGGACTGTAAATATAAAGAAATATGTAAAAATAATGATCAGTCCAGTAGTTTATGTTTTCATGCCAGCTATATAGATAATGAAATTGGCTATAAGGGCAGCAGTAAAGATGGTGAAATCTATATCGACGGTTTTAAGATCAGTGATATAAAGAAACTTAAATGGGATGGGGGGTTAAAGTGTCATGAGCTTTTTAAAAAGGGATTATATGAACTAAAGGTCTATTATATTCAGCTGCTTGATGACAATGATGACGTAGATGAATTATTGATTCAATACTATAATAACAAAAATAAAAATGAGAGTGGTCGTATTATAATCAAGGATTTTAAAAATGGTGATTATAACCTTGACCTACCAGAGATAGTTGTTTCATATCTGCCGGGGAGTAATTATAGGGCATAAGGGGGAGGTAATGATGGGAGAGGATTATTTTAGCTTTGATTTAAAAAAAAACATTGACTTTCTTAGAGATGATGAGTCAGAAAACAGGGAATGCAAGATAAAACTGGGTCATGATTTCCTGGGGAAGGGGATTAAGCCCAGTAAGGGAGATTCTATTGATTATGAGGACTGCTATGGTAATAGATATGACCTTAGAGATAATAATGACTTATATATATCAAGTAATAATGAGTCGGATAATAAATTACATGAGCTGGTAATTAAGAAGTTTGAAGATGGTGATTATGGGATATGGTTAGTTAAAAAAGCACCATATTACTATCAAGATGGTATGATTGTTAATTACTTTACTCTTGAAGAGGCTGCAGTGGGAGATATAAATGCCATTGAAGCGAATAGCTACCTTCAGGAAGAAAATAGGCTTATGGATGATTTTCTCTGGGTTTATCAGGGTGATGACATTATATTCCCCAGTGAACTGAAGGAGAATGAGGGTGAGCAGGGGCAGGGTAGTAGTGAACAAAAAAGTGGACAGGCTGTTTCAGCAGCCCAGGGGGATGATTCTCCTGATGAAGGCAGTAATGGTGCTAAGGAAAGTAAAGCCGATGGTGAGATAGATGAAGTAGGTAAAGGGGGTAAATTATTTGTCTGTCATGGCGCGGTTTTAAAATGCAGTAAAGGAACTGCCCCCTGTGTATTTAATGTTGCTGATAAAGCTCAGGTATATATTATGGGAAAACCAGTGGCAACTGTTGATGATAACAAAAGGTCTAATATGCCAAGCTTTGCTACCTGCAAAAGGCACGATTCTCCCCCTTGTACACCTAAACCTACTGGTAAATGGAAAAGCGGGAAAGATAGTGTTGTGATAAAAGGTAAAACTGTTTTATTGGAGACTTCGACAATAAAGTGTGCCTATGGGGGAACAATAAAAATTATTAATCCCGGGCAGCAGCTTGTTAAGGAATAGTTTTATATTTATAAAAATTAAATATTGTTAACTAATATTAGGTAATAAGAGGTGATTGTGATGCGAAAAGATAATAGTGATTTTGTAACGGCTTTTGTGACTGATGCAGGTGATTTTAAGGATAATCGTGATTATTTTGCTTTTGTGGAGCTTGATGATTTTGCCTGCTGGGTACTAGCGACAGGTCTTGATTCAGCAGATGAACAATTGAGTTCAGAGCTTGTAGTAGGAAATATAATTAGTGACTTTACTGAACGCCCGTCTATTTCACGGAGGGTGATTAAAAAATATATCAAAAATGCTAATAAACTGCTGATAAATGAGAGTAAGATTGTGAAATTACATGCCTCAGTACTGGTAGTGGTAAGTGATTATACTTCTATTGTCTGGGGAAATGTTGGGAATACCAGGTTATATCATTTGCATAAAGACAAAATAAGTGTCAAAAGTAAAGACCATAGTATTGCCCAGATAATGCTAGAAGCCGGTGATATCAGTCAAAGACAGCTTAATCATCACATTGAAAGGAATAATTTGACTAAGTATCTGGGGGAAAAAAAGAGGGTAAAACCCTTTGTTAGTAAAAAATTGAAACTAAGTGATAGTGATGTTATACTGGCTTGCACCCCTGGTTTCTGGGAGAATATTGATGACCAGCAGATTGAAGATATACTTAAAGAAAACTCAGAACCAGATGAATTTGTAAATAGTTTAGAAGAAGATCTGGTAAATATGGTTGAAAGTGAATTAGCAAATTATACAATGGTATCGTTTTTTGCGAAAAAGGTATTTAAGGAGTCTGGAGAAAAGAAAAAGTTATATAAAAAGGTAGCTATATTTTTAATACCGATTCTTATCTTAACCGGGGGTTATGCAGTTTATAGGAGGGTTAAGACTATAAATGCTCGTAAAGCTGCCCGTATATTAATGAAGCAGAGGGTTACTACTACTGTTGAACGTGAAAAAAGTGGTGATGAATTATATAATGAGGGTAAATATGAAGAGGCTTTAGCGGCTTATATGAGTTCTAAAGAGAATTATGTAGAATTGAAAAAAGAAGAAGAGGCAGCTGAGACCCAGGAAAAGATTGATAGGGTTGAAACAGTTATAGCTGGTAGAAAGCAGGAAAAGGAGGGGATGGATTATTATAAAAAGGGTGATTATCAACTTGCCCTGGATAAATTGAATGAGGCCAAGGCAAATTACCTTCGATCAAATGATTATGATATTGAGGATATAGAGGAAAATATTGAAATGGTATCAGAGTTATTAAAGGCTGTATCTTATGAAGAAGAAGGTGATCTTTTCTTTGAATCCAAGAATTATTCTATTGCTAGGGGAAAATACAACTCTGCGATCACTATTTATAGAAGCTATAAGATGACAGATAAAATTAATCAACTGGTAAAAAAAGCGGAGGAATCCCAGAGTTTGATAACTGTAAGTTCAAAATTGGAAAATGCCCAGAGAATTGAAACAGCTGCAGATGCATTTCTTAAGTTAAATCAATTTGAAAAAGCCGTTATGAATTATATTGAGGCTAAAGTAATCTACACAGAACTTAGTAATTCAGAAAAAATAAGTGAGATTGAGTCCAAGATTGACAAGGCCAATAAAACCCGTGAAGAGCTAGAGGCAAAGAACAGCTTAGCCAAGGCAGAGGAATTAGAGAGAGAGGGTGATCAGTTATTTTATTTGAGTGAATTTGGCCAGGCAGATGCTAAATACAGGGAAGTTAAAGAAATATATTCTAAAATGGGTTTGTCAGACAGGCTAAGCCAAATTGAAGAGAAGATAAATAAGATAGGAGAAATAAAAGAGCAAAAGTCTATTGAAGCTAAGGTGCAGCAGGCTGTAGATTTGGAAAATAAGGGTGATGAGGCTCTTCAGAACAGGGAGTATAATAATGCCAGTGAGAGATTTCTTGATGCGAAGGGTATATATGTACAAATAAATATGAATGAAGAGGCTGAAAGGATACAGAATAAGATTAATAATATTAGTGTAAGTAAAAATAGAGATAAAGTAGAAAGGTATTTACAGTCAGGTAATATACAATTAGCTGAAGAGAATTATGATGAGGCTTTATTTAATTATCGACAGGCTAGAAAGATATGTCAGGAAAATAGTTTTACTGAAAAGGCTGTGGAGCTAAATAAAATCATTAATAATACCAGTCTGGCGAAGTATAAAAAACAGGCTAGTAAATATGAAACAACAGGTGATATGTTACTTGAAGAGCAGAAATTTACTGAGGCCCTTTTTAATTATAAACAGGCTAGAAATATCTACATGGAAAATAATATTGCTGATGGGGAAGAGAAAATTAATAGAAAAATAGATAATACTGTAGTCAGGGAAAAATATTATAATGCCCAGAAATATGAGAGTGATGCTGAACTGCAATTTGCCAATGAAAAATATGATGAGGCCCTAATTAATTATCAGAAGGCCTTGGACATTTATACAGAAATAGATAAACAAGATGATATACAGAGAGTAACTGAGAAAATTAAATTGACAGAAGATAAAAAGAAAACATTATTTGATAGAATAAAGGATATATTTTAGGGGTTGGTGAAGATATGGGAGAGGTTTATCAAGAGATAGATTATCTTTACCTTCCAAAGAATACCTTTCTAAAGAATGGGGAATACAGGGTGTTAAGAAAACTTAAGGATAGAAGTAATCTGTCAATAGTGTATCTTGGGCTCAATAAAAGTGGAGAAAGGGTAGTTATAAAAGAGTATTTTCCTAAAAACCTGGTATTACGTGATATAGATGGTATAAGTGTTATCTGTAGAAGTAATAAGTTAAAAGATAAAAATAAAAGGGCAAAAAGGGAGTTTATTAAGGAAGCGCAGATTATGAGTCAATTCAAAGACAATCCATATATCTGTAATTGTATTGAATATTTTCAGGAGAATAGTTCTGTATATATAATAATGAAATACTATGCTGGACAAACCCTGGAGGATATAATTAATAACAAAGAGATTTGTTTTGATGAATTTTTCAGGAAGCTATTTATTCCAATATTAGATGCTGCTAATGCTATACATGCTAAGGGTTATATTCATAGGGATTTGAAACCAAATAATATTATAATTAATCAGGCTAAACCGGTAATAATAGACTTTGGTTCTGCAGTAGAATATAAGTGTACTAAAAAGAAAAAAATATTGTTAACCCCAGGTTTTTCTCCCATAGAATTTTACTCTGAAAAAACAAGACAGGGTCCTTATTCAGATATTTACAGCCTGGCAGCAATATTATATTATTTCCTGTCAGATACGATTCCAATTGAAGCCAATGAAAGGATTATTGAGGATAATCTTGAACATATTAATCAACTTACTAAGGAGAAATGCTGGTATCTTGGTAAGTTAATTATGAATAATTTATCTCTTGATCATAAAGAAAGGTGTCGGTCGATTAAGCGGTTCAAATTTCTGTTGTTAGTACAATTTTTTAAAGATAAAATTAAGCAGATAATACTGTTTAATAAAAAATAGAGCAAGGTAGTTGTGATAAGAGATTTCTATTTTTAAATAAAAAGGAGTATATGAAAAAGAGCGGTCTCATTTTGAGACTGCTCTTTTTTTAAAATGAAGTTTTTTAATTAATGTCTATAACTCTTCTGCGTTTCATGCCTGGTTCTTCTTTTGGCAATTCAATTTTGAGAATTCCGTTTTTATATTCTGCACTTATTTCATCTTCTTTGACATTTTCTAGCTGGAAACTGCGCTGGAATTTACCTGTACTTCTCTCACGATAGATGTAGTTGTCTTCATCTTTTTCTACGACTTCATTTCTGGAAGCGGATATTAGTAGTCTGCCATCATTTAGTTCAACGTTAATCTCTTCTTTATTGAGGCCAGGTAATTCAGCTTCAATAAAGTATTTGTCTTCTTCTTCTTTGATATCTGCTTTAAAACTGAAGCCGCTGATATCCATAAAATCATTAAAGAAGTTGGAAAACAGGGAATTAAAAGAATCTTCCAGCTCACTTACTTTTCCATGCCGACGGTTTCTAAAGGGAATTAAATCAAACATTGAAAACCACCTCCAAAAATTGTATTTTTATTTTACAAATTAATGATAGCATCAAAGTCAAAGAAAGTCAAAGTTTAAAAAAGCCAAATATTTTTATTTATTTTTTAATATAAGCAATTATAAATAAATATATACTAATTTCTAATAATCTCTTAGAAATTTTAAATCTCTATAGAAAGTTTATAATCTAAAAGATCATAAATTAAGATCAGGGAGAAATAAAGGAAAGAGAAAGTATTAATTCAAGAAATAAGAACATAATAATAAAAAATGCTGAAAAGTCTATTATCCCTTTGTCTAAAAAAAGGAAATAAAAGTAATGACAGGGTATTTAATTAATCCCAAAAATATGTTATAATCACATGGAAAGAAAAAATACATAAATATCAGGAGGGAAAAGAATGGCTGGAAACCCAAGAGAAATGTTAGAGGCCTTTCATAATGGTGTAGGTGCTGTTAAAGAGACGAGTGGTGAACAGGTAAATGCCTTTATGAATATGCTGGGGGCATGTGATAAACCAGGTGAACTGGATGCTAAACAGAAGGAATTAATTAGTATTGGTATTGCACTTGTTATTCGCTGTGAATACTGTATAGTTTACCATGTTTATGAAGCACTGAAAGCTGGTGCTACTAAAGAAGAGATTATGGAGGCTGCTATGGTAGCCTTAACCTTTGGTGCTGGTCCTACATTAACCTATACAGCAACACTCCTTAAAGATTCTATTGAAGAATTTGCTCCTGATTTTGCCTAGTTTTATGAAAAATCAAATGGACAGGCCTGTCTCCTTTTCTTATGATTTTATTAGGAGGGAGGCCTATTCTATTTTCAGTATATTAAGGAGGTTTTTTAAATGATTGAAGTGATACTGGATAGTGTTGAGGGTGGTGGAAGCAAAGCTAAATTAATCAGGATTTATAAAAAAGAGGGTGAAGCTGTCAGGGCTGGTGATATCCTTTTTGAGTTGGAGTCTGCTAAAAATAACATGAAGATTTCAGCCACAGTAGATGGTATTATATCTCGGATAGAAGTGGTAGAGGGGGAGGAGATTAAGGCCGGAGAGACCCTAGCTATTATTAAGGAAGAAACGGTTAAAGATACTAAGGAAGAGAAATCATTTAAAGATGATAAGGGTCAAACTACTGTGTATGATAAAAAGAAAAAAGAGCCAGGTGAAAAGTATGACATAGCTATTTTAGGTGGGGGTCCAGGTGGTTATGTTGCTGCCATAAAGGCTGCCCAACTAGGGGCAAAGGTTGCTCTAATAGAGAAAGATAAACTTGGTGGTACTTGTTTAAACTGGGGATGTATTCCGACTAAGGCCCTGGTTAGGTCTGCTGAGATATATAAAGATTTTTCTAAGGCTGAGGAAAATGGTTTTAATGTACCATATTTAACGTTTAACTGGTCAAAAATACAGTCCAGAAAAGATAAAATAGTGAAAAGATTAGTGGGTGGTATAGAGCAGTTGATGGATGTACATGGTATTGATGTTTTTAATACTATGGGCAGTCTTGTGGATAAGAGCACAATTGAACTGCTAGAGGATAAGCATTCAATAATAAAGGCTGATAATATTATTATTGCGACTGGTTCTAAACCCAGTGGTCTACCAATTGAGGGTGCTGATTTACCCGGAGTTATCGATAGTAAGACAGCACTTTCTTTAGAAGAATTGCCCCCCAGAATGGTTGTTGTTGGTGGTGGGATTATTGGAATGGAATTTGCTTTTATCCTGGCTGCTTTTGAGGTGGAGGTTACAGTAGTTGAATACCTTGATCAGGTGGTAGAGAGCTGTGACCCTGAAATTTCACAGGAATTAACCCGTTTGGCCAATAAAAAGGAAGTAAGAATTGTAACAGGTGCCCGGGTAGAAAAAATAGGCCAGGGTGTTGATCAATCCTATTCGGTTTTCTTTAATAAAGATGGGAAAGAACAGTTTGCTACTGCTGATAAGGTTTTAATGGCTGTTGGGCGTCAACCGGTTTATCAGGGGGTTAATCCTGGGGAGCTGGGGTTGGAATTAAATGAGAATGGCGGAATTAAGGTTAATGACAGGATGGAGACAAATATACCTGGCATCTATGCTATTGGTGATGTGACCAATAAGATTCAACTGGCTCATGTTGCTTCACACCAGGGGGTTGTTGCTGTTAAAAATATTATGGGTGATGATTCTAGAATGGATTATACAGTAGTTCCCAGTGCTATTTTTACCGATCCAGAGATTGCTGAAGTAGGTATTTGTCAACGGGCTGCTGAGAAAAAAGGGATTGACTTTTCTGTAGGGAGATTTCCTTTTATGGCTAACGGTAAGGCCTTGACTGCAGGACATGATGAAGGATTTATAAAACTAATAAGTGAAAAGGGGAGTGGCCAACTTATTGGTGGTTCAATTATTGGTACCCATGCTACTGATTTGCTGGCTGAGGTGACACTGGCTGTTAAAAATAAATTGACTGTGGCAGAATTAACTGAAACAATTCATGCTCATCCTACTACTGCTGAAGTAATCCATGAAGCGGCCCTTGATCTTGCAGGTGGGGCATTGCATTATAGTCGTTAATTTACAGGGATAAAGGGATTTTACTATAGAGCAGGGAGAGAAGAAAACAAAAGGAGTGATTAGATGAGGGATTTATTAATAATGACACCAGGACCAACAGAAGTAAGTGAAGAGGTTAGGCAAGCTATGAGCCAAAAGATAACAAACCCTGACCTTGATCCTGATTTTTTTGATTACTATCTTCATACTACTGCTAAGTTACAAAAACTTTTGCGAACAAAAAACGATACAATTATTATGAGTGGTGAGGGAATTCTCGGTCTGGAGAGTGCCTGTGCTTCCTTAATTGAACCAGGTGATAGGGTGCTGGTTCTTGATAATGGTATTTTTGGCAGAGGATTTGCTGATTTTGCTAATTTATATGGAGCAGATGTTGAACTCCTGGAATTTCCCTATGAAAGGGCTATTGACCCGGTTAAATTACAGACTTATCTTGCTCAGGATAATGATTTTAAACTGGCTACCTTTGTTCATTGTGAGACACCTACTGGAGTACTTAACCCTATAGCAGAGATTACCGGGATTTTGCAGGAATATGAAATCTTAACTGTTGTTGATGCAGTCTCTGCTATAGGTGGTATACCGGTAGAGGTGGATGGATGGGGGATTGATATTATGCTTGGGGGTTCACAGAAATGCCTTTCTGTACCACCTGGTTTAACCTTTATGAGTATAAGCTCTGCAGCCTGGGAGGCAATTAATGAACGGCAGACAGATATTAAAGGCTTTTATACCAATCTTAAGCTCTGGCAGAATTGGTATGAGAAGAAATTTTTCCCCTACACTCAGGCCATCAGTGATATCTATGCACTTGATGCTGGTCTAGATAAATGGCTGGCAGATGAAGGGGTTTTTGACAGGCATAAGGAGATTGCCAGGGCTGTACGTTCTAGTCTGACGGCTGCCGGTCTGGAACTATACCCAGAAACAGGTTATTCAGATACAGTAACTGCCTTTTGCCTTCCGGCAGGAATAAGCTACCGTCAATTAAACCATATAATGACCAGAAAATTTGCTGTTATGATAGCTGATTCTCTGGGACAGTTTGGCAATAAATTATTGAGGATAGGACATATGGGTGAGAACTGTTATGAGGAGAAATTATACCGCACTATGAGGGCCCTTGATAAGAGTTTTCATGAACTCGGTTGTAATCTGCAGCAAAGTCTGGCTGAAGTTTTTATGGAAGAGATGAACTAGAGGAGGGATAAAATGCTAACAAGCAGTCATGATAAAGAGAGGCTGGCATCCTGGATAAAAGGGGCTAAATCAATGGTTGTCCTAACAGGGGCTGGTATTTCAACTGAATCTGGGATACCTGACTTCCGCAGTAAAAACGGCCTCTATCAAAAACAGAATGCCTTTTATCGCAGTATTCTGGAAAATGAATATGATAGATTTTATGGTTTTTGTAAGGATCTTTTTGGTAAATATGGGGACTCTCAGCCTAATGCAGCTCATGAAATAATGGCTAAGTGGGAGGATGAGTCCTATGTTTCAGCTGTTATTACCCAGAATATAGATGGACTCCATCAAAAGGCTGGCAGCAGGAATGTTCTGGAACTACATGGTACTATGAATAGGGCCAGTTGTATGGACTGTGGTAAACCTGCCCCGGCCAGAGACTTTTATGAAAAGATAGGCTGCCAGTATTGTGGTGGCAGATTGCGTCCTGATATTGTACTTTTTGGTGATCAGCTGCCAGAGGATATTTTAAAGCGTTCTTTCCAATACTGCCAGGAAGCAGATCTGGTTCTGGTGATAGGCTCTAGTCTGATAGTTAGTCCTGCTTGTGATTTGCCTTTTCACTCCAGGGGTAAGAAGGTCTTAATCAATAAAGATGAAGTGGATAAAAAGAATATGTTTGACTTACTTCTATATGGTAGTGCAGGGGATATTCTTAAAGATGTAGATAATTTTATAGAGTGATTTAATAGTTTAAAGGGGTTGAGTAGGATGGTAGCCTTATTTTTAAAATCATTAATTATTGGCTATTCAGGAGCTGTGATGCCTGGTTCTATGCTTACCTATACTGTAGATAGGAGTATCCGTCATGGCTCAAAGACCGGATTTTTTCTATCTATTGGTCATGCCCTGTTGGAGTTAGTCCTGCTAATCTTAATATTTATTGGTGTTGGAAAATACCTTGCTACTGATCTGGCTAGATTGATTATTGGTCTGATAGGCGGAATAGTTCTGGTTTATCTGGGCTTTGAGATGTTACGGGATGTATATTTAAATAAAGTTAGTCTTGATATAAAAGATGCTAATAATGATAGACAGGAAAATATTCTACTGAGCGGAGTGATATTAAGTGTCACTAACCCATATTTTATTATCTGGTGGTCAGTTGTAGGGCTTTCCTTAATCATGAGTTCTTATAATTCTTTTGGTATAATAGGTATTATTATATTCTATATTGGCCATATCTTATCTGATATTTCCTGGTTTAGCTTTGTCTCTGTTATTGTCAGTAAAACCAGGCATTTAATCAGTATTAAGGTTTATAAAATTATAATTGTTATTCTTGCTTTGTGTCTAATATTTTTTTCAGTAGGATTCTTTTTTGATAGTGTCAAGTATTTTTTATAAACTCTTTTTTAAGGATTTTATACAATTTATTTTTAATTACACTAAGAAAAAAACCTATGTTGTACATAATGTTAAAGTAATTATAATAAATATAGTACATAAAATAGAACATAGCATTTCTTAATATATATTATATTAAGTATTATAATGGTAGGACAAAAAAGTAATTGCTAAGAAATAGTAAAAGGTATAAGGTATAATGAAGTTTTTTAAAAACAGGAGGGATTTAAATGTCCAGCAAAGCTATTAACAAAAAAAATCTTCAAAAATATTCACAGAATTTTAATGAGAATAAAATGAAAAAAATTATAGCTGATGCAGTGATAAAAAATGGTTTTAATGATGTAGCTATGAATTATGAATCCATAACAAATTTACATTATAATTTTTCTGAAGAAATTGATGTTGGTAAAGTTACTAATCAAAAAAAGAGTGGTAGGTGTTGGATGTTTGCAGCTTTAAATAATATTAGATATAGTATTTCTGATAAACTAAATATTGAGAATCATGATTTTGAACTATCTCAGTCATATACGATGTTCTGGGATAAACTGGAGAAATCAAATTATTTTCTGGAAAATATAATAGAAACCAGAGATATGGATCTGACTAGTCGAAAAGTTATGTGGCTGCTAAACAATCCTACTAATGACGGAGGTCAGTGGGATATGTTTGCCGGAATAATAGAGAAATATGGTATTGTTCCCAAGTATGTTATGCCTGAAAGTTATTCTAGCAGTAATTCTGCTGTTATGAACAAAATATTAAATCTAAAGCTGCGGGATAATGCCAAGATTTTGAGGAATTATTATAAACAGGGGGGTAACTTATCAGAACTTCGCAATAAAAAAGAAGAAATGATTGATGAAATTTATTCTATTTTGTGTTATTTTTTAGGAGAGCCACCACAGAGTTTTGATTTTGAATATAGAAATAAAGAAGATAATTTCTTTAGGGATGAAAATATAACTCCCCTGGAATTTTATCAAAAATATTCTGAAATAAAGATGAATAATTATGTTAGTATAATTAATGCACCAACTAGTGATAAGCCCTTTCATCAAACATATACAGTAGAATTTCTGGGTAATGTTATTGATGGGCAAAAGATACATTATTTAAATCTGGAAATAGATATGTTAAAAGAACTTTCTATAGCTCAGATAAAAAATGGTGAACCTGTCTGGTTTGGATGTGATGTAGGACAGATGTCAGAGCGTGATTATGGAATAATGGATACAGATTTGTATAATTATGAAGAACTTTTAAATACAGCTTTTACTTTAGATAAAGGAGAAAGATTGCAATATGGTGAGAGTGTTTTAACTCATGCTATGGTATTTACTGGGGTTAACCTTTATAATGTTAAAGCAAATAGATGGAAGGTGCAAAATAGCTGGGGAGAAGAACCAGGAAACAAAGGGTTTTTTGTTATGAGTGATAAATGGTTTGAAGAATTTAATTATGAAGTGGTCATAAATAAAAAATATTTATCAGAGGAATTAATGGAGGATTACCAGAAAGAAGCTGTATTATTAGAACCATGGGACCCAATGGGTTCATTGGCTTGTATATAATTATAAGTGAAATAGGGGATTATATATCCCTGAACGAAGTTAAGGTGTTACCGTTGAGTGAAGGGATATATAATCCCCGGCGGGTATATACTAATATTTTTCGAACAGACTCTATAAATATATATATATATAAATATTCCTGCTTTTTTAGCGGGGATATTTTAGATTATTTTCATTAATATTTAAAGAAAAAATATCTTTATGTCTTAGTAAGGAGGGTTTTTATGGATAGATTAGCAGTTATCAAAGGAGATATAACAGAATGTAAGGTGGATGCCATTGTTAATGCAGCCAACAATTCTCTTCTGGGTGGTGGGGGTGTAGATGGGGCAATTCATAAAGCAGCTGGTCTGGAATTACTTGAAGAATGTAAAACGCTGAATGGTTGTAAGACTGGAGAGGCTAAGATAAGTGGTGGTTATAGATTGCCTGCCAAATGGGTGATACATACAGTTGGTCCTGTCTGGCATGGTGGAAAACAGAATGAAGACCGACTTTTGGCGAATTGTTATAAAAACTCTTTAGAACTTGCAGTTACCAATGATATCAAAACGATTGCTTTTCCATCAATAAGCACAGGAGCCTATCGTTTTCCACTAAAAAGGGCAGCTGGAATAGCAATTAGTGTAATGAAAAAATTTTTGGATAGGGATAAAAACATTCAGAAGGTTTATATGGTTTGTTTTGATGATAAAACCTTTAGAGCATATAGTTATAATTTTTTATAAATCTTTCATAAGCAAGTCACACTAAGATTACAGGGGTGTTCTATTTTCAAATTATAGTATTATTCTTTTGCCTTTAATATTGGCATGTTCTAAGTCATAATGAAGACTTACTTTATCGCCTATCTGATATTTATTCAGTTGATTACTGTGTATTTCCCATTCTTTAGCAAAGACACTAACTGTATAATGAATTTCTTTTCCTTGGTATAATACATTTTTAATTTCAGCTGGGATACCATTCTTGTTGTTTTTGATATGAAATTCCTCTGGTCTAACTGGAAATATATTATTCTGATGGAATGTTTCGGCAATATCATTATTTATCCAGGATAAATGGCTGGCAAATTGGGGAACAAATTCATTAAATTTTTCCCATTTTCCAGGCACTAAATTGGCCTTGCCTATAAAACTAGCTACAAATTCTGTTTTGGGTTTGGTATAGATATCTTTTGGTTTACCTATTTGTTCAATTTTTCCTTCATTCATAACAACTATTTTGTCTGCCATTGCCATAGCAATCCCCTGATCATGGGTAACATAGATTATGGTGGCTTTGCTGATCTGGTGAAGTGTCTGTATCTCTCGACGCATATCCATTTTAAGGGCAATATCAAGACTACTTAAAGGCTCATCCATTAATAAAAGAGCGGGGTGAGGGGCTATGGCCCTAGCTAGAGATACACGTTGTTTTTGTCCACCTGATAATTCAACAGGCATTTTATTAGCGAAATTTTTCAGGCCTACAATTTCTAAAATTTCTTCCACCCTTTCTTTTGTATTCTTTTTAAGATTTTGAGCAGTGTAATTGTGGTTTTTAAGTGAGAAGAGGATATGTTCTTTAACACTCATATGTGGCCAGAGGGCAAAATTTTGAAAGACCATACCGATATTTCTCTGTTCAGGTGCTAGTAATTTATTTTTGCTAGATATTGTTTTGTTCTGCATATTTATATAACCTGTTGTAGGTTGTTCAAAGCCAGCTATTAGCCTCAATAATGTAGTTTTGCCACAACCTGAAGGCCCAACAATAGCTACAAATTCCCCTTGCTTTATATTTAGGTTAACTGAAGAAAGGGCTTTGAAACCACCAAATTTTTTACTTAAATTCGAAATCTTAATACTCATTGTGTTTTCACTCCTGATCTACTATATTTATTAACAATGTTAAAGACTACGAAACATAGGGAAATCATAATGACAATTAATGATGAAAAAGCAGTAGAATAGCTTGTATAACCAGCCTGTTCGAGATTAAAGATAACTACCCCAATAGTTTCTGAACCACTTGACCAGAGTATTGAAGAGACAGTTAATTCTGTTAAGACATTTACAAATACAAGTAAGGCTGTCCCTAAAACACCTGAATAGAGCAGAGGCCAGAGTATTTCTTTCCACCTTATTATTAAATTGGCACCACTTAGTCTAGCTGCTTCTTCCATTGAAATGTCAACCTGTAAGATAGAAGTAATACTTCCTCTAATCTGTAAGATTAGAAAACGAATGATGTAAGCTATAAAAATAAGTTTGACTGTACCATAAATACCCGGGCTCCATCCTGGGATTGGTTCTATCCAGATGAGTATGATAGCAAGTGCAAAGACTATACCAGGTAGGGCATAGGGAATACTTACTACAATTTCGATCATACGGCTGACTATTGTTTTTTTACGCACTCGATAATACGCAATCATTGTACCTAATATAAGGCAGACAATAGTTGTAATTATAGCTAATAATAAGCTATTTTTAATCGCAGAGATAGTTTTATTACTTTGCCAAAGAATAAATTTGTAATGATCAAGGGTCAGGTTTTTCCAGATAAAATCAAGGCCATAGGCCTTAATTACTGAGGTTTTTATCATTGCTAATAAAGGGATTATACTTGTGCTCAATAAAAAAAGCCAGGTGATTATTTCTATGATTATTCTATATTTACCTAAAAAGATTCTTGGTTGATAATCTTCTTTAAAGGTTTCGAGTCTCTTTGATTTACGCGAAAAGTACCAAAGTATTAGACTGCCTAAGAGGGCTATTACGCCGAGTAATGAAGCTAGGGTTGCTGCTCTGTTAAATGAATTTGAAGAAAAGCCGACGATTTCTTGATAGATAACAGTATTTAAGACATTAATATTGGCCGGGATACCAAGAAAGGCTGGAATCCCAAAATTACTCAAGCTGGCCAGAAAAGTAAGTATACAACCACTGCTTATTCCCGGTACTGCCATTGGTAGGGTTATTTTACATATTACCTTAAAACGGCTGCAACCACAGGTCCTTCCGGCAAATTCTAAATCCCGGGGGATTTTGCGAAAGACTGTTTCAGTCATTAGAAAGATTAGGGGGCAGTGACAGATTCCCATTACAAAGATTATTCCACCATAGCTGTATATATTTAGTGAAAGCTTCGAAAACAGCTCTGCTGAATTTATTAACTGTATCCAGGATAGAGAAATTATATATGAGGGAATAACAAAAGGAATAAATAATAAGATTTTAATAATTTTTTTCCCCCGTATATCTGTATAGGCAGTTAACCAGGCTAAAGTTGTGCCTATGATTAGGGCTAATAGTGAAGAACTCAAAACGATAATTAGGGTATTTTTTAAGGTATCCCATGTCCTATCTTCAAGTAGTATATTATAATAATTTAATATACTAAATTTACCTTCATAATTGAAACTAATAATTGCTAATTTTGCTATTGGTAAAATAAAGAAAAATAATACCAGTAAAAGAACGATACCTGTGTAAATCTTTTTCTTGATATTAAAAATTGCCAGTAAGGACCATAATTTATGGTCCTTACTCTTAAGTAAAGGCATATATTTCCCTCCAAAGTTATGGCTTATTGATTAAAAATATAGCTGAACTTTTTCTTATCACTTTCCCGTGATTTTAATAATTCCTGAGTATCTGCTTCTAAAAACATAATTTCATCTATTGTTTTTAATCCTGTTGGGGCCTGTAAACCTGAACGAATAGGGGTGTAACCCATCTCTACAGCTAATTTCTGTCCTTCTTCAGATAAGACAAAGTCTACAAAGGTTTTAGCCAGTGTTTTGTTATCTGAAGATTTAATAATACCAATTGGTTCAGTTATAGCTGGAACACCTTCCTTAGGATATATTAAATCAACAGGAGACCCCTGTTTTTTGGCCCTGGCTACCATATAATCAATAACCATGCCATAATCTTTTTCACCAGAAGCAACAGCCTTAATAACTGAGCCATTACCTTTACCTACCCTGATACCATTGTTGTTAAGAGCTTTGTAAAAATCCCAGGTGAATTTGGATTGACGTGTTAATATCCCAAGGTTATAGGCTGCTGCTCCAGAATATAATGGACTGGGCATCATAGCATTATTTTTAGCTTTCTTACTGGTTAAGATCTTCCAGGAATCAGGTATTTTACTAACATGTTTTGTATTTACTACTACAATAGTGGATATTATCTTAGTACCTGTATACATTCCCTCAGGATCAACAAATTGAGCAGGAATAGCTGATGATTCTGGAGATTTATATGAATATAAGATACCTTCTTTAGCCAGTCTTTCGAAGGTAACATTGTCAGCTACTAATAAAACATCTGCCTGGATTTTTCCTGCCTTGTTTTCAATCATTAATTTACTAATAACTTCTTCTGTACCTGAACGGAATATGTTAACTCTAACCTTAGGATACTTTTTATTATAACCCTCAACTAATGCCTCAACATCAGCATCTGGTTGAGAGGTATAAAGGGTAAAACTCCCTGCTACCTGGTCTTTTTCTACTTGAGCTAAACTTGGGGAAGTTATTATAAAACTTATTATCAAAATTACTACAGCAAAAGCACTTGTCCAATTTCTTGTTTTTTTCATAATATGATTACCTCCTGTTGTATGTTATTATAAGATTAACATAGAGATGTAACGGTTTTATTACAGTAATATTACATTAAAGTTAATAATTATATTTTGAATTCTTGTTTTTTATTAATTAAGCGTACTACGCGATTTTGAGATTGTGGATAACTTTGAAGACCGACAAACATATTTGTCTGGTTAATAGTTTATTGATTAACTGTGTAATAAAGTTTGAGTTAAAAAAGCTGATGTATTTTGATTAAGTCTGGGTGACGAAGCCATTTTTTTTAAGTTTTTTCTTACTAGATAAAGGGGTTAATATTTTTTTATCGAATTCAAATATGTAATGTAAAATTTGAACTAACAGATAAATTGAAAGGAGAGGGCATTATAAATCTAATAGTTAAAAATTAATTGAATAATAAAAATAAATATAAAAAGAGAGATGTTACTTATGATTAGAAAAAGTAGGAAAGAGGATATTGATAAACTGGTTGAGATCTGGTTTGAGGTATCATTAAAAGCACATGATTTTATTGGAGAAGGGTATTGGCAGGCGGCACAGGAAGATATGAGAGAAAAATATTTACCTATGTCTGATACATATGTTGTAGAAGGAAAAAATGAAATACGAGGTTTTGTTTCAATGTTAGATAACTATCTGGCAGCAATTTTTATTGATAGTAGGTTTCAAAGCCAGGGGTATGGAAAAAAATTAATGGATTTTGTAAAGAAGGATAGAGATTATATAGAATTAAAGGTCTTTAAGAAGAATAACAAGGCCTGTGATTTTTATATTAATAATGGTTTTAAAATAAAGGATGAACTGACTGATGAAAATACAAATGAAAAAGAATATTTAATGGTATGGAAATGTATTGAGTAAATAAGTGTTTGAATAAATAGAGAGGGGGAAGGACTCTAATGAAAGCAATAGATTTGAAAGCGGAGGAGAAGAAAAGGCTTATTGAGGAGATTCAGGATTTTTTTTATGAGGAAAGGAATGAAGAGATAGGTATTATTGCTGCAGAAAAGGCCCTTGATTTTTTTCTTAGTGGGGTTGGTAAACTTATTTATAATAAAGCACTAGATGAATCAAAAATATGGTTTTCCAGGAGATTAGAGGATATTTCTTTAGATTATGAGCTCCTTTATAAATAATTTAATTAAAGATAGGATGTGGCTGATGGGTAATAATGAGTTTGCTTTGTTAGGAAACTACAATGACCATGAAGCAGATATTGTTGAATCACTGCTTAGACAGATGGATATTCCAGTCATGAGAAAATATCCTGATATTGGTGCCTATCTGGAGGTTTATCTAGGGACAAGTCCTTTTGGTGTGGCACTATATGTCCCTGAATCACAGCTGTCTATGGCCAGGGATGTGGTTGCTAATAAGTTTGATCAAAGTGAATATGAGAAAATAATCTGGGAAGATGAAAAAGAAACTGAAACCTATGAACATGATAGTGATTTTAGTATTTTAGCTGTATTCAGATTTATTGCCAGGATTTCTATCAGTGGATTTTTCCTTTATTATTTGATAAAATTGATACTACAGTTATGGAATAATTTATTAAATTAATAAGGAGTGTGGCAATGGGGAAGATAGCAGCAGTTATTTTTGATATGGATGGAGTAATTATTGATAGTGAACCAATACATTATAGGGTAAATCAGCGTCTTTTTAAGGAATTGGGTCTAGATATTAGTAAAAAAGAGTATAGTGAGTTTATAGGTTGTTCCAACAATGATATGTGGAGAATTTTAAAAGACAGGTATAATCTACAGGAGAGTATAGAGGAGTTAATAAAGCATCAGATTGAAGAAAATATTAGGTATCTTGATCATAATAAAGAAAAACCGATTACTGGTATAGTGGGCTTACTTGAGAAATTAAAAGCTGATAACTTTAAAATTGGCTTAGCTTCATCTTCACCAATAAAATATATTGTAAGGGTTCTTAAAGAATTTGCTATAGAAGAATATTTTGACCTTAAAGTTAGTGGAGAAGAACTGGCAAGGAGTAAACCTAACCCAGATATATACATAAAGGCTGCCCGTTTACTTGATGAACCTGAAGAAAAGTGTATTGTCATCGAAGACTCTTATCATGGGGTTACTGCGGCCAAAAAAGCAGGTATGAAGTGTATTGGTTTTAAGAATGCTAATTCTGGTAAGCAGGATATTTCAGGGGCTGATTTAATTGTTGATTCGATTGAGGATATAAATCCCGGGTTATTTTAAATAAAAAAACACAGTCAGAGTTTTATAATCTGACTGTGTTTTTTTATGTTTATACATGGTATTCCTGTAGTGACTTTACAGAGATTTTCTTAGCTTTCATTTGTTCTATTCCTTCAATAGTAGCCTGAGCCCCCTGTATTGTTGTTGCATGTGGGATGTTTTTCAAAAGAGCCTGTCTTCTCATTTTAACCTCATCATAGATAGCACCTTTGCCTTCTGGACTGTTAATCAGGAATTGGACATCGTTGTTTTTCATGTAGTCCAGTATATCAGGGCGGCCTTCATCGATTTTATAAACCATCTCTACATCCAGTCCATTTTTTTGAAGAAATTCAGCGGTTCCCTTGGTAGCGATTAGAGAAAAACCATGTTCTTTAAAACGTCTGGCTATAGGCAGGACATCATTTTTATGGCGGTCGTTTACTGTAATTAAGACATTTCCTGACAGGGGTAGTGAGAGACCAGCCCCCATCTGGGCTTTGGCAAAAGCCATACCAAAGTTATCATCAATTCCCATTACCTCACCAGTAGATTTCATTTCGGGTCCCAGAATAATATCTACTCCTGGGAATTTAATAAAGGGAAAGACTGCCTCTTTAACGGCAATATAATTTGTCTTCTGGTATTCAGTTAATCCCAGGTCTTTAAGTTTTTCTCCCAGCATTACCCTGGTTGCCAGTTTGGCCAGGGATTTGCCTATTGTTTTACTGACAAATGGTATTGTCCGTGAGGCCCTGGGGTTTACCTCCAGGATATAAATTTCTTTATCCTTTACGGCAAATTGAATGTTTAATAAACCAAGAACATTTAATTCCTGGGCAAGGTTTTTGGTTTGTTTTTTTATTTCTTCAATAATTTCATCTGATAGGCTGTAGGGAGGTAAGGCACAGGCACTGTCACCTGAATGGACCCCAGCCATTTCGATATGTTCCATTATTCCTCCAATAATACAATCCTCCCCATCAGCTATAGCATCTACATCAACTTCAACAGCACCTTCCAGGAATTTGTCAATTAAGACAGGTTGTTCAGGGGATACATCTACTGCTTTGTTCATATAGTTTTCCAGAGAAATATCATCATAGACTACCTCCATTGCCCTGCCACCCAGTACATAAGATGGTCTAACCAGTACAGGATAGCTAATATTATCAGCAATTATTTTAGCCTCTTGATAAGAATAGCCGATACCATTGGGAGGTTGTTTTAAATTAAGCTTTTTGATTATCTTAGAGAATTTTTCCCTATCTTCTGAGAGGTCAATACTGGTTGGTGAAGTCCCGAGGACATTGATCCCTGCTTTTTCCAGAGCAAAGGCCAGCTTAAGTGGTGTCTGCCCCCCGAACTGAAGAATGACCCCATCTGGCTGTTCTTTTTGACAGATATTTAATACATCTTCCAGGGTGATAGGTTCAAAATATAATTTATCAGATGTGTCATAATCTGTACTGACTGTTTCCGGATTACAATTAACCATAATTACTTCTTTGTCCTGTTCTTTAAGGGCATAGGCAGCCTGGACACAGCAATAGTCAAATTCAATACCCTGACCTATTCGGTTTGGACCGCCTCCCAGTATCATTACCTTGTTTTTTTCTGTCCGCAGGCTTTCATCTTCAACCTCATATGTTGAATAATAGTAGGGAGTATAGGCCTTGAATTCTCCAGCACAGGTATCAACTAATTTAAAGACAGCCTTGATAGACTCATTTTTGCGATATTCTCGTATTGTTTTTTCATCTTCACCAAAAATAAAGGCCAGCTGCTGATCAGAGAAACCATATTGTTTGGCCTGATATAAAAGGTCTTGATCTACATTATTTAAGGAATTACTTTTACGCAATTTAATTTCCATTTCCAGTATTTGTTTTAAGTTATAAAGAAACCATTTATCTATCCCGGTATATTCATATAGTGTATTGATATCAAGGCCGATGATTAAGGCATAACGCAGGTAGAAGATCCTTTCATTATTGGGAATCAGTAGTTTTGATTTTATATCATCAATAATTGTTTTTTTCTTACTAGAATCAAGAGAAGTTAATTCTTTATAACTATAGATATCTTTACCATCTGCTCCCCAGCCGTGGCGCCCCTGTTCCAGTGATCTGAGGGCTTTTTGCAGGGATTCTTTAAAGGTTCTTCCAATACCCATTACTTCACCAACTGACTTCATCTGGGTGGTTAATTCATTTTTAACACCAGGGAATTTATCAAAATCCCAGCGGGGTATTTTGGTAACACAATAATCTATAGCTGGTTCAAAACAGGCTGGTGTTTCATAGGTTATTTCATTTGGTAATTCATCAAGAGTATATCCAACAGCAAGTTTAGCTGCTATTTTGGCGATAGCAAAGCCAGTTGCCTTAGAAGCCAGGGCAGAAGACCTTGATACCCGTGGATTCATTTCTACAACTACTCTACGTCCATTTTCAGGATTAACAGCAAATTGAATGTTAGAGCCTCCAGTTTCAACCCCAACTTCACGGATTATCTTTAAGGCCTCATCCCGCATTTCCTGATATTCCTTATCAGACAGGGTCTGAACCGGGGCTACAGTAATACTATCACCGGTATGGACCCCCATGGGGTCAAGGTTTTCTATAGAACAGACAATTACTACATTATCATTTTTATCTCTCATTAGTTCCAGTTCATATTCTTTCCAGCCGATAACAGATTCTTCAATAAGAATCTGGTTACTGGGGCTTTGGGAGATACCATTACTGGCTATGTCTTTTAGTTCATCAATATTATAGGCTATTCCGCCACCAGAACCACCTAAGGTAAAGGAAGGTCTGATAATAAGGGGATAACCTACCTGTTCAGCAAAATTTACAGCTGCATCAACAGTAGTTACATGTACACTCTTTAAGACACCAACACCGATACTACTCATAACATCTTTAAATAATTCCCGGTCTTCGGTTTTTTGAATAGCATCAAAATTAGCTCCGATTAATTCTACATTGTATTTCTTTAAAACACCATTCTGATGTAAGGTTGAGGCAATATTAAGACCTGTCTGTCCTCCCAGTGTAGGTAGTAGAGCATCTGGTTTTTCTTTAGCAATAATTTTTTCTATAATATCTACTTCAATTGGTTCAATATATGTTTGATCAGCCATTTCAGGATCAGTCATAATGGTGGCAGGGTTACTATTGATGAGAATAATAGTATATCCTTCTTGCTTAAGGGCCTTACATGCTTGGGAACCAGAGTAATCAAATTCACAGGCCTGACCAATTACTATTGGGCCAGAACCAATAATTAATATTTTTTCCAGATCAGTTCTTTTAGGCATCAAATCACTCCTTTGATATCTATTGTATGTCAGACATTAATTTAATAAAGTCTTTAAAGAGATAGTGAGAGTCATGTGGACCTGGTGAGGCTTCAGGGTGATATTGTATGGAAAAACAATTAAGTTCAGGGTGTCTGAAGCCTTCCAGGGTATTGTCATTTAAGTTGATATGGGTAATTTCCAGGTCTTTTATATACCCCC
Source organism: Iocasia fonsfrigidae (assembly GCF_017751145.1). Classification (GTDB taxonomy): domain Bacteria; phylum Bacillota; class Halanaerobiia; order Halanaerobiales; family DTU029; genus Iocasia; species Iocasia fonsfrigidae. Next base: position 2,485,335 of record NZ_CP046640.1, on the reverse strand, counting down.
CCATTTTTTCCCGTTCATTTTTATCAGGTAATTCTACACAAAAACCATGGTTTTGAGTTGAAATTTCTACATGGTTATTTAACAGGTTTTTGACAGGGTGATTACCTCCCCGGTGACCAAATTTCAATTTATATGTGCTAAGGCCCAGGGCTTGACCTAAAATCTGCTGGCCAAAACAGATGCCAAAAATAGGTTTTTTACCTAATAGTTTTTTTGTTTCCTTCACAGCATAGGGGACAGCTGCAGGATCACCTGGTCCGTTCGATAGAAAAATACCATTTGGATTTTTTTCCAGTATTGATTCAGCACTTGTACTGGCCGGGACAACTGTTATTTGACAGTTATTTTCCTCTAACATCTTTAAAATACTATGTTTAATACCATAATCTATAGCTACTACATGGTATTTGCCCTGTTTATTCCATTGATATTCTTTTTTGCAGCTTACGTATTTAACCATGTCTTTACCCACTAAACCTGCATAATTATTCACTTTTTTGTTTAGACTGTTTATATCATTATCTATTGTAGAAATAATTCCCTTCATAGCACCATCCTGCCTAATATGACGGGTTAGGGCCCGTGTATCAATCCCTTCGATACCTATAATATTATGTTTTTCCAGGTAGTTTTTCAAACTACCTTCAGACTGCCAGTTATGGGGATATTCACAGTATTCCTTTACTATAAAGGCCTCCACCTGAGGGTGTTTTGATTCATTATCATGAATATTTATACCATAATTGCCAATCAGGGGATAGGTCATAACCACCATCTGCCCCTTATAAGAGGGGTCTGTAATAATCTCCTGATATCCTGTCATACTTGTATTAAAGACAACTTCTCCTTTGATTTCACCACTACCGACAAATGTTCTGCCTTCCAAGGTGAAACCATCTTCTAGAACCAGTATAGCCTTGATAATTATTTCCCCCTTTCAAGGATAATAATATTTATGCATTAATATTAATTAATTATACAATATCATATTTTGCTGTGAAATACAATTCTTATTCTGAAAAAAACACTTATTTGTTGGAAAGGATAGATTAAAGTGTGTGTTCGAAAAGGTATAAATAAGATATATAATCCCCAGCGGTATATACTGATGCTTTTCGAACAGGTTTTTAAAAATTAATGGCAAAAAAAATAAATTAAAAAAGAGGAATTCTAGAATCCATGTAGAATATAAATATTATGAGACACGTGTTTCATTTACAATAAAAAGGGGATCTTATCAAAATGGATATGAAAAATATTACACTTACAGATATTGCACAAGAACTTAATTTATCACGTTCTACAATAGATAGGGTATTAAATGATCGGGGAAATGTTGCTGTTGATACAAAAAAGAGGGTATTAAGATATATAAATGAACTGGGATATAAACCCAACCGGGCAGCAAAACATCTGGCCAAAAGGACGAATTGTAGTATTGGTGTTTCTTATTATCTACCAAATGAGTTTGCTTTACAAATAAACCGGGGTATTAATACTGTTTATGAAGAACTTAGTAATTATGGTCTTAATGTTTTAATCAGGGCTGCTGATTCCCCGGAAGAACAACTTTTACAGATTAAAGAGATGTCAGAGCAGATAGATGCCCTTGCTCTGGCGGTTTGGGAACCGGATTTAGTAGGTGATTTAGTCAATGATTTAATAGATGATGGTCTTCCAGTAGCAACATTTAATAGGGATTTGCCGGATAGTGAAAGATTATTTTATTTTGGTTGTAATTATTTTGAATCAGGGCAGGTTTGTGGAGGTATTATTGAAAAAATTACCTCTAAACCTGGAAAAATAGCAATAATTAATAATCATGATATTTTAGGTGAATATCGTGCCAAGGGATTTAAATCGGTTTTATCAGATAATTTTCAATATGATATTATTGGTCCATATGAAATCTGCGAAGAATTTGAAGTAGAGGGGTCGATAAATGAGAAAGTTATTGAAGATATTCAAAGTATAATTAAAGATAATCCTGATTTAGTTGCTATCTATGTTGCCAATCAAACATTATGTGCAGCTGGAAAAGCAGTAGAACTTCTGGGTAAACAGGGGGAAATAAAATTAGTAGGTTTTGATTTATATGAACAGACTGTTTCCTTAATTGAAAAAGATATAATACAGGCAGTGGTTTGTCAGGAACCCTTTAATCAGGGTTATTACCCCATAAAAATTCTTTTTGAATTAATAGCTGAGGGGAAAGAAATTGAAAAAAGCAAATTTATAACCAGATTAGAGATTGTGATGAAAGAAAATTTAAGGTATTATCACAATTATGATTATATAAAGTAAAATTTTTAGATAAAATGATGTACGTGTTTCAATTGCATTTTTTTTGCAATTTAAAATATATCTTTCTTTTGAAATGACTTTTTAGTTTTAGCCAGTTAGAATGAAGGAGGGATAATAAAAATATCTTGATAGTGTTTGATATTAGGTATAGCAAAAAAAAGGGGAGGTAAAATGAATAGGAAAAGACTAGAAAAAGTTGAGACATTTTTATTTACTATGCCAGCAGCTATTTTAGTTAGTGTAATGATATATATTCCATTTGTAATGAGTGCTGTTTATTCCCTGACAGAATGGAATGGTATTTCTAAGGCTGTAACTTTTATAGGGATTGAAAATTTCAAAACAATATTTTTGGAAAGTAAACAATTTTTAAATGTATTAATTTTTACTGGTAAATATACTGCACTTTTTATGATTCTTAGTAATGTATTAGCCTTAGTACTGGCGGTAGTATTGGTTAAAAAGATAAAGACTGCCAATATTTTAAGGGGTGTGTTTTTTGTACCTTATATAATGAGCATGACAATTGTTGGTTTTATTTGGAAGTTTATTTTTTCTCAGGGTTTTGCAAGATTATTTGAAATAAGCGAATGGGGTTTATTAAATTTAAGCTGGCTTGGTAACGGAGATCTGGCTTTTTATTCAGTTGTTTTTGTTGGTGTATGGCAGCAGTTAGGGTTTTATATTGTGCTTTATATTGCTGGTTTACAGGCAGTACCTGAAGATGTATTAGAAGCGGCAACTGTCGATGGTGCAAGTAAAGTTAAGAGATTTTTCAGGATTACTCTGCCTTTACTTGGTCCTTCTATTACGATTTGCCTTTTTATGTCACTAACTAATGGTTTGAAAGTATTTGATATTATACTGGCCCTGACGAAAGGTGGACCTGGTGGTGCCACATATAGTGCAACTCTTGATATTTATAGGGAGGCATTTCAGTATAATAACTATGGGATAGGTTCAGCAAAGGCGCTGATTTTCTTTGTGATTATTCTAATATTAACTCAGCTTGTACTGGGTTTCTCCAGAAGAAATGAGGTTGAGTTATAATGAGACTAATACAAAAAAAGAGATATGAAATGATTCTACTGGAGCTCTTTATAATCGGAATAGCTGTTATCTATATATATCCTGTATTTTTAATGGGAATAAACTCTGTCAAGACCTTTAGGGAAGTTGTTATTGATGTTATTGCTCTTCCCAATAAAATTACTTTTGAAAATTATAGTTATGTTATTGATAAGATGAATTATGGTAGATTATTTATTAACAATATAATCATAACAGTTATTGGGATTGCTGGAATAGTAGCTTTTTCATCTCTGGCGGCATATATTCTTGATAGACGAAGAAATAGATACACGAGATTGGCTCAATTATTTATTATTACACCAATGCTTATTCCCTTTCAAACCTTTATGATAACACTATTAAAGGTTATGAATGTTATAAATTTGTCAGGCAGCCGTGTTGGTCTTGGTATCCAGTACTGGGGATTTGGTATACCTATGGCGACTTTTATTTATCTAAATTTCATGAGAACCATACCAAAGGAAATAGATGAAAGTGCTTTTATAGATGGTGCCTCAACCTTTCAGACATTTTTTCGTGTGATTTTTCCGGTTTTAAAACCCGTTACGGTGACAGTTATAGTGCTGGATGTAATGTGGATCTGGAATGATTTTTTATTACCATTATTAATGGTGAACAATAGTGATAAAACCAAGACCCTTGTTTTAGCTGCCTATAATTTTGTGGGACAGTATAATACCCAGTGGCATTATGCTATGACAGCAATGGTCCTGGCTGTTCTACCTTCAATTGTGTTTTTTATTCTTTTACAAAAGTATATTGTAAAAGGTGTTGTAGCTGGTTCGATAAAGGGTTAGAGAAAATAAAAAAAGGAGTGTAAATAATTATGAAAAGGTATTTAAGTATTTTTGTAGTGCTGGTTCTATTAATTGGGTTGGGTTCAAGTGTACTGGCTGAGAAGGCAACAATTAATATGTTTATTTCAATGCCTGAATATTCAGATGCTATTCATGAATTAATTGATGCTTATCAAGAAGTTAAACCAGATGTGACAATTAATTATGAAACAACACAGAATGATTATCCTACATTGTTAAAGGTAAAATTAAACTCTGGTGATCTTCCTGATATCTTTGCCTCGACATCAGGCAAGGAAATAGAATTATATAAAGAATATTCCAGGGATTTATCTGATCAACCCTTAATGGAGACAATGCTTCCTGCTATAAAAGAAGCTATGACTGATGCCAATGGTGATGGTATGTATGGTATTGCTATTAAAGGGAATTATTTTGGACTAATCTATAATAAAGATTTATTTGAGCAGGCAGATATTACTAAGTTCCCTGAAACAATTTCAGAATTAGAAATTGCTATTGAAAAACTGGAAGCAGAGGGTATCACACCATTCTCAAGTGGATTTGGAGAGTGGTGGGTATTTAAACATGTTTTTCAACATTTTATGGCTGCAGCAACTGATGATGTCCCTGCCTTGATTCAGAAGTTTGAAAAAGGAGAAGCTAAAATAAAGGATTATCCAGAACTCTACGATAATTTCTTCCGCTTTGTTGACCTAGTTAAAGAGCATGGTGATGCTAAACCACTAGAATCATCCCTGAATACTGAAATTTCTTCATTTGCAACTGGTAGGGCAGCAATGATCATAGGTCAGGGTCCTTGGGTCGAAGATAGTATTAAGGAAATTGACCCAGGACTTAAGATTGGTTTTGCAGGTTATCCAGTCTCAGAAGACCCCTCTCAAAGTCAGGTGATAACAGGGGCTGACCAGGCAGTTAGAATTAGTAAAGAGTCTGATGTACTGCCAGAGGTCTTAGATTTTGTAAACTGGTGGTATACATCTGATTATGGTAAGGCCTGGTTTGCAGATGTAGCTGGTGTTGTTCCTCCTATTGCAGTAGATGTAGAATCAGATTATGCGATTATTAACCAGGGTAGTGCTGCTGTTGAAAAGAAAGGTTCTGCCCCACTTGGAATCATTTATTCCACAGACGCTTTCCATAGTGCCTTTGGGGAAACAATGCAGGCCTATGTGGGAGGGGCGGCTGATAAAGAGGCAACATGTACAATAATTGAAAAATTATGGATGGAGATTGATGGTGAAAAATAGATATAGATAATATATTAATTTAATGATATATAGTACAAAGGGGACCTGGGTAAAACTTATCATAAAACCCTGTGTCCTCTTTATATCTATAATTAGCTGTTATTATCTATAGAGGGTTATAAGTATATCCTCTTAAAAGTTAAGATTTATATAATAATATAGAAAAAGAAAGGGGAAGATGAATGAAATTTACTGAGGGTTATTGGCTGAGGAGTGAGAGAGCAAATGCAATATATGCATCACAGGCCTATATTGTAGAGAAAATACCAAACGGTATGAGGGTGGTAGCACCAGAAAGGGTTATACACTCAAGGGAAGGTGCCCTTGATGTAGCAACAATTACCACTGAATTTACTTCTACAGCTGAGAATGTTATTGGTGTTCGTAGTTATCACTATGAGGCATATGAAAGTGGAGAAGCTACTTTTAAGAAAAATACTAATCCACAGGAGGTTACAGTTTCAATTGATGAAGATGAGGCTGTAATGACTGCGGGTCAGCTTACAGTGCGTGTTAATCGAAAGGAATGGCAGTACCAGTTTGAAGTAGAGGGAAAGGTGTTAACAAGCTGTGGGTTTCGTAATCTTGCTTATATGCAATATGATCGAAAAGATGCTACTAGGTTTCCGGAGGATAATTATTTACTGGCAGATTACAAACCATATATGTTGACAGAACTGGTACTCCAGCCAGGAGAATGTGTTTATGGTTTAGGGGAACGGTTTACTGCCTTTGTCAAAAATGGTCAGGTGGTAGAGACCTGGAATGAAGATGGTGGCACTTCTTCTCAGGTGGCCTATAAGAGTATACCCTTTTATATGACTAGCCGGGGATATGGTATTTTTGTTGATCATACAGCTAATGTTTCCTTTGAGGTTGCTAGTGAGAAGGTGGAATATGTAGGGTTTTCTGTACCGGGTGAAGAACTTAGATACCAATTTATTTACGGTGAAAACAATCAAGAAATTCTATCAAGGTATACTGCGCTAACAGGTAAGCCAGCTCTGCCGCCAGCCTGGTCATTTGGCCTGTGGTTATCTACTTCATTTACTACTGATTATGATGAAGAGACTACCAGTTCTTTTATACAGGGAATGAAAGAACGGGATATACCACTACGTGTTTTTCATTTTGATTGTTTCTGGATGAAGGAATTCCACTGGTCTGATCTAGAGTGGGATGAAAGGATTTTTCCAGATACAGCAGCTATGTTAAAGCGTTATAAAAAAAGGGGATTGAAAATTTCCCTCTGGATTAACCCTTATATTGCCCAGGGCACAGAGTTCTTTAAAGAAGGTGCAGCAAAGGGATATTTACTAAAAAGACAAGATGGGAAGGGTATTAAACAACTTGATAGCTGGCAGCCTGGTATGGGTTTAGTTGATTTTACAAATCCTAAGGCAGTAGAATGGTATACAAATAAATTGAGAAAACTATTAGAAATGGGTGTCGATTGCTTTAAAACAGACTTTGGTGAAAGGATTCCAATTGATGTCGAATATTTTGATGGTTCTGACCCTGTCTCTATGCATAATTACTATACCTTCCTTTATAACCAGGCGGTATTTGATCTTTTAAAAGAGGTAAAGGGTGAAAAAGAGGCTGTAGTATTTGCTAGAAGTGCAACAGCAGGGAGTCAACAGTTTCCAGTTCACTGGGGTGGTGACAGCTCTGCCAGTTATGCTTCCATGGCTGAAACCCTAAGAGGGGGGTTATCCTTTGCTATGTCAGGTTTTTCTTTCTGGAGCCATGATATAGGTGGATTTGAGTTAACAACTACAGCAGATTTATACAAGCGCTGGGTGCAATTTGGTCTTTTGTCTACCCACAGTAGACTTCATGGTTCTAAGAGTTATCGAGTACCCTGGTTGTTTGATGAAGAGGCTAGTGAGGTATTAAAGAAATTTACCAAGCTAAAATGTCAATTAATGCCCTATATCTACCAGATGGCGGTCAAGGCCAGAGATACTGGTGTGCCTGTAATGAGGCCCATGGTACTTGTTTTTGATGAAGACCCTGCTGTTAAGTATCTTGATATGCAGTATATGTTAGGTGAGTCTTTACTGGTTGCCCCAATTTTTCAGGAAAATGGTGAGGTTGATTATTACCTTCCTCATGGTAAGTGGACCCATCTACTATCTGGAGAAATAAGGGAAGGCGGCTGCTGGTATCATGATCAATATGATTATTTTTCTCTACCTCTATATGTAAGTCCTAATACCTTGCTTGCCGTGGGAGCGAATAAAGAAAAACCTGATTATGATTATACCAGTGGAATAACATTTCATTTATATCAACTGGCAGATGGTAATAAGGCTGCTGCTAAAGTGCCAGGGCTTAAGGGAGAAATTATGATGATATCATCGGCGGAGAGAATTGGTAATAAGATTATATTATCAACATCAAAACTAGCTAAAGATATGGGTTTTGTTTTACATGATATTTGTAATCTTAAGGATATTCAAGGTGCTTCTTATAGTGTTGACGGAGATAAGGTTAAGATAATCCCAGAAGAAAAGGAAGTTATTGTGGAAATATAAAGAATTAAATATATTTACAAACCTCAAATTATATTGACGAAATTTAATATAATTTGAGGTTTTTTAGATGCAAATATGACATAAATCATTTGCAGGGCTTGAAAATTTGTGATAATATTTAATAAAAATCTTAAAAAGTATGATATGGGAAGGTGGTTTTTGATGATTCCTTATGCTAGGAGGAAGACTATTCTTGAATTAATGCATTCGAAGGAGATTATATATTTAGATGAAATTAAGGAGAAAACCAATGTATCTTTAGCGACGGTTAGGAGGGATTTAAAGACTTTGGCTGAAGAGGGTCAAATAGAGTTGTTATCAGGTGGTGCAGCCAGATTAATAATTAATGTAGCCGAAAAATCTGTAGAAGAAAAAATCAATCTCAATCGGGAAGAAAAAAAGGTGATTGGCAGTTATGCAGCAACTCTTATTGGTGATGGCCAGTTTGTTTTTTTGGGACCTGGTACTACCGAAAATTATATTATAAGACATTTAAAAGGAAAAAATGTAACCGTCGTAACAAATGGAGCCTTTCATATTAATGAATTAGTAAGATATAATATTAATTCAATCATTTTGGGGGGAGATTTATTAACAGATATTGCAGTGCTTGTTGGCCCATTTGCTATAAACCAAGTTACAAATATGAATTTTGATAAGTGTTTTATTGGGGCATCAGGCATTTCCTTTGACCGTGGGTTATCTACATCGATTATGGATGTGGCTGAAATAAATAAAATTGTAATTGAAAGGTCTAGGGAGGTTTATTTTATAGGTGATTCTACCAAAATAGGCAAAAACTCAAGGTATAAATTTGCTGAAATAAAAGAAGAACATAAGCTTATTACTACTAAAAAGGCTGATGTAAAGAATTTAGATTCTAAGAAAGTTATTTTGGTGAAATGATAATATAATAATATTTTTATCAGGACAAATAAATATATATTTTATAGTTAAACCTGCTTTAAAAAGTAGGTTTTTTGTTTGTGTAAAAAGACCCACATATGATTACAGATGAAAAATAATGAAATAAAAAGATTTAAATGGTCAATTTTGATTGACGAATATTAAAAAATATGATAATATATGATTATAAATTAAATTCTAAAAATTCACATTAAAAGGAGAGGATGAATAATGAAAAAGTGCTTAGTTAGCGTGCTACTTATTATGCTGGCAGTTTCATTTATGGGTGTTGTATCTGCAGCAAATGTAGAGATTCCAGAAAATATTAAAGGAAGAACACTACGAATGGCTTTGGTTAAAGAATGGGGAACTGGGACACATATGATTACACATATCAATGGTACCAGGGCAGAAGCGGAGAAATATGGAATAGACCTTAGTGTGATTGATGCCAATAATAATTTAGCAAAAATGTCAGATGCTATTGATAATGCTGTTTCCAACAAGATGGATGCAATCTTGATTTCTCATGGTAAGGCACCAGCATTAAAGGATGCAGTTATCAGGGCATTAAAAGCTGGTATACCAGTTATTGTATTTGATAATGATTTTGATGTCCCTTATGAAATACATCAAGGAAAACTGGTTTCACTTGACCAATATGACTTAATGATGGGTTTACTTTCACAAATGTCATTAGTCCAGGAATTAGATGGGTCAGGTAATGTTATTTATAACCGTGTTGCTAATGTTCCGCCAACTGATAAAAGACATAGAATCTGGCAGGGAGGAATACTACCAACATATCCAGGCATTAAAGTAGTTAATACTATTGATCAGGGAACAGATAACCCAATGCCTAAAGCCCAGTCTGCTTTAGAGACTTTATTAACAAGTAGAAATAATATTGATGCTGTCTATGCAGTCTGGGATGAGTATGCTAAAGGGTTTTATAATGCTATTGTTGCTTCAGGCAAAACAATTCCACTTTATTCTGTAGATATCTCTGATCAGGATTTAGCTATGATGCAGGAGCATCCAGAAATCTGGCGGTCTTCAGCAGCAGTTGACCCTACAATAGTTGGTCAGGTTCAGATTCGTTTAGCCTTAAAGGCGATTGCTGGTGAAAAGATACCTAGGTATTATTCTCTGAAACCTGTCATAGTGCATGTTGATGACCTGCCTTCTAAAGAAGAAAAGCGGGTTTCAATGGCGGACCTGGCTGATTACTATGATGGTTGGGGTTATACAACAGATTTTCTGGAAGATTGGATGATAGCCCTGGAAGAGAGTCTGAATTAAATTAAAAGCCCACTTATATAAGTTTAATAATCATAATATTAAAGCTTGTTAACTATGTTGACAAGCTTTAATAAAAAATCCCAAAAAATATACTACAGGAATTTTAAAGCTTATCAAAGATGTGAGGATGACAAATATGCTAAGAATGAAAGGTATTTCCAAATATTTTCCAGGTGTAAAGGCTTTAGAAAATGTTGATTTTCAAGTAGAAACTGGGGAAGTTCATGCCTTGATAGGTGCCAATGGAGCTGGAAAAAGTACTTTGATGAAAATATTAGCAGGCGCTTATGGGGGATATGAAGGGGATATATTTATTGATAATAATAAACTTACCATAGATAATCCACTCGATGCCAAAAACAATGGTATTGTCATAGTTTATCAAGAAGTAGATACAGCCCTTATTCCGCAATTAACTGTAGCAGAGAATATAATGATGGATTATATTGTTAGGGAGAAAAAAGATGTTTTTATGGACTGGAAAAATATAAAAAGGCAGGCCCAAAAAGAACTGGGTGAACTTGGTTTAGATTTTAGTGTTAATCAATTGGTAAATGAGCTTACCCTTTCCGAAAAACAGATGGTTTTAATTGGACGTGCTGTATTTCATAAAGCAAAATACTTAATATTAGATGAGCCTACTGCCCCTTTAAGTGTTGAAGAAACAAAGAAGTTATTTGAAATTGTGAAAAAACTAAAAAAAGATGGTATGAGTATTATCTTTATATCACACAGATTAGATGAGGTTTTTGAAATATGTGAAAAGATTACTGTATTAAAAGATGGTGAAATAGTAGGTACTTATAACATAGCAGATATGACGATAGATAGGGCTGTTGAAAAAATGTTAGGGCGAAAGTTAGAAAATACCTATCCTAAAGTTAAGTCAGAAATAACTGATACAATTCTGGAGGCAAAAAATTTATCAGGTACAGGTGGAATAAATAATATTAACGTAAAGGTCAGAGCAGGTGAAATTGTAGGTTTAGCTGGTCTGGTTGGCGGTGGTAAAACTGAAACAGCTAAACTGTTATTTGGTGAAGGTAATATTTCACAGGGTGAAATAATATTAGATAACAAAATAATTAATCCGAATAATCCAGCTGATGCTGTTAGAAAAGGACTGGCACTGGTACCTGAAGAAAGAAGGAAAGAGGGGATTCTGGTACAGGAATCAGTAGAAACCAATATTACACTGCCAACTTTAGAAAAGTATTGTCAGGGTATATTTATCAAAAAAAATAAGATTAAACAGGTTACTTTAGAAAGTATTAGTAAAGTTGCTATTAAAACACCAACAGAAAAACAATTAGTTGCTAATCTAAGTGGTGGTAATCAACAAAAAGTGGCTATAGGGAAGTGGCTTTTATCTGAAGCCAGGGTCTTTATTTTTGATGAACCTACTAAAGGGGTAGATGTTGGTTCAAAGGCAGAAATATATGAATTAATCGGTGGTTTAGTGAAACAGGGTAAAGGGGTTATCTATGCCTCTTGTGAATTTAGTGAAATATTAGGTTTAACAGACAGGGTTTATGTAATGTACAACGGTACAATAGTAAAAGAACTTATCACAAAAAATACCACAGAAGAAGAATTGCTTTATTATTCTGCAGGGGGTGGGGTAAATGAAAAATAATGTTAAGGAAAGTAATTTTGATTTATTTAAATTTCTGTATAAATATGGAACAATAATTGTAATTTTAGTGGCAATATTATTCTTCACATTTACACTTGATAATTTTATGAATTTTAATAATATGACAAACATATTCAGGTCTGTATCTATTGTTGCCTTGATTGCTCTGGCTATTACTATGTCTCTTACCATAGATGGTTTTGATTTATCTGTAGGTGCTGTAGCTGGTTTTGCTTCTGTTATTGCCGCAAAGTTTATGGTAGTCTGGGAAATGGGAGCAGTACCTGCTATTATTGTACCATTAATTGTGGGTATTTTAGTCGGATGTATTAATGCTTTTTTTATCATTAAGATGAATATATCTGATATGTTGACAACTCTTTCTATGATGTTCCTTTTAACCGGTATTTCTATTACCTTTCAAAGTGGTTCAGCAATTTATAATTTTATGCCTTTGCCAAATAATGCTGGGATGGCACCTGGAACGATGAATGATGCCTTTTTATTCATTGGGCAGGGTAAGTTGTTCGGTATACCTGTTCCAGTTGTTATTATGTTGATTGTTGCTTTGCTAGCCCACGTCTTCCTGAATCAGACAAAATATGGAAGGTATCTATATATGATAGGTGGTAATGAGGAAGCCGCAAAACTGTCAGGTATTCCAATAAACAGATACAAATTAATAGCCTATATGATGTCGGGATTTATTGCTGCCTTAGGTGGGCTTGTTCTTGGAGCCAGGTTAGGCTCTGGGGAGGTTGATGCAGGGGGACCATATTTGATGGATTCAGTTGCAGCAGCTTTTATTGGATTTTCAGTATTTGGTATTGGTAAAGCAAATGCCTTTGGAACACTATTCGGTGCCTTGTTAATGGGAATTTTACTGAATGGATTAATTATGATGGATTTTCCCTATTATTCACAAGATATTGTAAAAGGGATTGTTTTGATCCTGGCTTTAAGTCTAACATATTATAAAAAGAAAAAATAGTGGATAAATCAAATAGTCCTAAGGATATAAAAGGTAAAATAATGGTTATTGGAGTAAGATAATCTTATTAAAAGGATGGTGTGTAAAAATGATTATGACTGTAGTACCAGCTACATTAAATGATACCAAAGATAAACTTGTACTTATTGACCAAACATTATTACCTAATGAGGAAAAATTTCTAGAATTAGACCAAGTTGAGGATATCTGGGAAGCAATTAAGAAACTAAGGGTTAGAGGGGCGCCGGCTATAGGAATTGCGGCTGCATTTGGACTTTATGTCTGTAGTTTGAAGTCCAAGGCTACGACTGTAGTGGATTTTAGAAAAGAATTTGAAGAAATCAGGGATTATCTTGCCACATCAAGGCCTACTGCTGTTAATTTATTCTGGGCCTTGGATAGAATGACCAAAAGATTTGAAAAAGAAGCAAATAAGTCTGTAGAAGAAATTAAAAGGGCTTTATTAGATGAAAGTGAAAAGATTTTAGCAGAAGACCAGGCTATGGGAAAAGCCATTGGTGAACATGGTTTATCATTACTTAAACCAGGAATGGGCTTATTAACACATTGTAATGCAGGTGGTATTGCCACATCAGGTTATGGAACAGCCCTGGCTCCTATGTATTTGGGAGAGCAAAAGGGATATAAATTCAAAGTATATGCTGATGAAACAAGGCCATTATTACAGGGTTCTAGATTAACAGCCTATGAGTTAAATAAAGCAGGGATTGATGTAACTGTAATCTGTGATGACATGGCTTCTTTGGTTATGAAGGAAGGAAAGATTGATGCTGTACTTGTAGGGTGTGACCGTGTAGCAGCGAATGGAGATACTGCAAATAAAATAGGTACTTCAGGGGTGGCTATTCTTGCCCGGGAGTATGATATTCCAATGTATGTTCTTGGGCCAACCTCTACTATTGATCTGGAAACCCCTACAGGAGAAGAAATAGAAATCGAACTACGTGATGAAGATGAAATTGGTAATGGTTTTGGCAGGCGAACTGCACCAGAAGATGTAAAGGCATATAACCCTGCTTTTGATGTTACAGATGCTAAATACATTACAGCTATTATTACTGAAAAAGGTGTTGTAAAACCCCCATATATGGAAAATATAAGGAAGTTATTCGAATAATAGGATGTGACTAAAATGAAACAATATTTTAATGAAGAAAAGATCAAGAAAGACATTTGTAATATTGGCCAAAAATTGTATGATAAGGAATTTGTTGCTGCAAATGATGGTAATATATCTGTCAAAATTAATGAAAATCAGATTATTGTAACACCAACAGGGGTAAGTAAAGGTGGTATGGCAATAGAAAGTCTTGTTAAAATGGATTTAGATGGGAATATACTGTCCTGTGGTACATGGCGGCCATCTTCTGAGGTTAAAATGCATTTGCAGGTTTATAACTTAAATCCAGATGTAAAAGCAGTTGTTCATGCCCATCCACCACTGGCAACCGCTTTTGCTGTTGCCCGAATCCCTCTTGATCGCCCAATACTGGCAGAGTCAATTGTAAATCTAGGGATTGTGCCGGTTTCAGAATATGCACTTACAGGAAGTGAAGAAGTCCCTGAGGCAGTTTCCCCCTTTGTAAATGACTATAATGCTGTGCTTTTAGCTAATCATGGTTTGCTCACCTGGGGGCAAGACCTTACTCAGGCCTTTTTCAGAATGGAAACAGTAGAACACTATTGTAAGATTATCTACTATCTTAAAGAAATAGGTGCTCCTGTAGAACTTAATTCTGCTCAAATAAAAGAGTTAATTAGTCTTAGAGAGAAAATGGGTATTCAAAGTGGTGGAATACCATTTCCTGAATCCAAATAGTGTTTTATAAATATATGTTTAAAGGTGTGTTTTTATATGCAAAATACATTAGATATACTGGCTGTTGATGATCCAGCAGTTTATGTATATGTTAATAGAAAAAATATTATGGCTAAGTTTGAAGAAAAAACCGGTATCCATATTAATTTTGAAATAGTAAAGTGGTCTGATTATTATTCAACTTTAATGGAATCATTTCAGGAGTATAGGTATGATATAGTGATGATAGCAGGTCACTTGTGGCTACGTGAATTTGTTGAAAAGGAATACCTTTTAAAATTGAGTAATAATTTTGATGATGAGTATGACTATTTAGATATAATGCCTTCAATCAGAGAAGAGATCGAATTAAATAATAATATATATTTACTTCCCTCATTTTGTGATGGACACATACTACTTTATCGAAAAGCGCAATTAAAACAAATACCTCCGGAAGTTGTTTCAATTGCTAAATTAAGACAAATTGTAATTGATAATACTGACCATATTAAAGATACTTTTGTTTTAAAAGCACACCCTTCAGAAATATTTCTGGATTTTCTACCCTATTTACGAAATGAGGGTATAGATGCTTTTGATAACACTGGTTTACCACTTTTTAATGTTCCTCTGGGTTACGCTGCTCTGGAAAAATATATAGCAATGAAAAAATACTGCCCTAATAATGTAGCTGAGTTTGGAAATGAAGAAGTATTAGATTTTATTCAAAAGGACAAGTGTAAACTCGGGGTTTCCTGGAGTGGACAATTAGGTCAAATTATGAATAAAGACTGTATAAATCCAGGTGATATAGGTTTTGCTTCCCTGGAAGCATCCTGGAATACAAGCTGGTCATTTGGAATAAATCATTTGTGTAAAAAACAGGAGGCCGCAGAAAAGTTTTTGCAATATATCAGCTCAAAAGAGATAGATAAAGCGGTAGGGGCTTATTGTGGAAACCCAACTAGGAAGTCTAGCTTTTTAGCAGGGCAACAGGAGTATAGGTGGTATCCAGTAGTTTATAATATGTTAGAAAGGGTAAAACCTCTGCCTCATTTGTCTAATACGGGTCAGTTAATTGCTATTATGACTGATGAGATTGTTAAGGCATTTAATAGTGAAATTACTGCCAAAAAGGCATTACAACAGGCCTATCAACAAATAATTAATTTAGATAAAAATAGGGGGTAATATAATGACTAAGTATAAGCCATTGAAGGAAAAAGAGGCTATTGAGTATGTTAAGGGAATTGAAGGATTGTTTGATGATGATGCTGAATTAAGCTGTAATGAAATTGGTGATGGTAATCTTAATCTGGTTTTTCATATTACAGATCAGAATTCAGGCATGGGGGTTGTTATTAAGCAGGCTCTGGATCATGTCAGAATAGCTGATGATTGGCCTCTAACCAAAGAAAGAGTTAAATTTGAATATACAGCTATGAAGATTCAAGATGAATTAACAGATGGGATGGTACCTAAGGTATATAAGTATGATGATGAAATGGCCTTAATTGTTATGGAAGATTTGAGTAGTATGAAAGTAATGCGCAAGGGGTTAATTTCTGGAATAAAATACCCTCACTTTGCTGAACAGATATCTACTTTTCTGAGCAAAACCCTTTTCTATACATCTGATTTATATATGGCTCCCAAAGAGAAGAAGGAAAGGGTTAAAAATTTTATTAATCCAGAGTTGTGTGATATAACAGAAGTTTTAGTTTTTACTGACCCTTATTTTGATGCAGAATCAAATAATATAAACCCAGAATTGCGTCCTTATCTAGAAAAAGAATTTTGGAGAAAAAGTGAATTACGTAAGGAAGTAACTGTTTTAAAGGAAAAGTTTATGACCCGGGCTCAGGCTTTAATTCATGGAGATCTTCATACAGGTTCTATTTTTATTGATCAAAAAACCCTCAAGGTTTTTGATACAGAATTTGCCTTTTATGGCCCCAGTGGTTTTGATATAGGTGCAGTAATTGGAAACCTAATATTAAATTATGCCTCATGGTCTGGTAAAGAGGTATCTACTGAATTTAAAGCTGATTATCGGGAGTATCTATTAGATACAATTGAAGATATCTGGAATAAATTTGAAGAAAAGTTTCGGAAATTTTGGGATCAGGAGGCCCATGAGACTACCAAAGCAGTCAAGGGGTATCAGGATTATTATTTGAAACAGTTGTTACAGGACAGTATTGGGATGGGTGGTTGTAAAACAATGCGTAGATGTATAGGAATGGCACATGTTGAGGACCTCGACGGAATCGAGAATTTATCAGAGAGGGCTAGAGCTCAGATTTTTGCCCTTAAGTTGGGAGAAATAATGGTTACCAGGAGAAAACGATTAGCTACTATTACTGATTTTATAAAGATTGTAAGGGATTTAACGGCTTGGGAGGATACAACAAATATGTAGTTATATCAAACCCCTGGATATGCAAGTGTAGCCAGGGGTTTTGTAGTTGAGTAATAAAGATGACTATATCTTGACAATGTAGGTTAGTGTGTTATAATTTAATTAAATTATTACTTAATTATTTTATGATTATGTATTAAATTTAAAATTTGATTTAGAAAGTGTCAGGTGTGATTAAAATGGGGGATTTTTTATTAAAACTAAGGGCTATTGCTGATCAAAGCCGTTTAAATATTATAAGACTTCTTTTAGATAAGGATTTTTGTGTCAAGGCACTGGCCAGTAAGCTGGAAATATCAGAATCCGCTGTTTCTCAACACCTTAAGATATTGAGAGAAGCTGAACTGGTTCTAGGAGAAAAAAAAGGCTATTTTGTTCATTATAGGGTAAGAGAAGAAAAGATTCTGGCAGTAGCTGATTTTATTGAAGGGCTTGTTAAGTAAAGAAAATATAATTATTAAAACAAGGGGGTAATATATATAATGGAGCAAAGTTTTATGGAACTGGCTAAAGAGAGGTTTTCTGTTCGTAAATATCAGGATAAAGCTGTTGAAAAAGTAAAGCTGGATTATATTCTGGAGGCTGCTCGTGTTTCTCCTTCGGCAGTTAATTTTCAGCCCTGGCATTTTATAGTAATACGGGAAGATGTTATGAGGGAAAAGGTTGCCTCAACCTATCACCGGGATTGGATAAATCAGGCTCCGGTTTTAATAGCTGTTTGCGGGGATCACAGTCAATCATGGCACAGACAGGATGGTAAAGACTTTTGTGATATTGATGTTGCTACAGCAATAGTACATATGATGCTGGCTGCTGTTGAAGAGGGACTGGGTACCTGCTGGGTAGGTAATTTTGAGGCTGATAGATGTCATCAACTGCTGGAACTTTCTTCTGAGGAGGAGGTCATCGCTCTATTACCAGTAGGATATCCAGCATCTGAAGCAGGGGAAAAGAAAAGAAAGGAAATACATGAAATAGTAAGCTGGATTTAAAATGATTTATAATACTAAATAAATTTTTCAATACTGGATTTACAATTTTGCTATGCTCCACCTAAATTCATTTGTGCTAAGTTTGGCTAAGGTTCATAAACTTTGGAGCTTTTAAAAACTATAAACTATCTGGAGTGTGTAGCGTTAAAATGAAATATATTGATATAGAAAAGTGGGAAAGAAAAGAACACTTTAATTTTTTTCATAGAATGGATTATCCGCAATATAATATTTGTGCAAATATTGATATAAGCAATTTTTTTGATTATATAAGAACAAATAAACTATCATTTTATTATGCAATGATTCATTCAACCACATATATAGCAAATAAAATTATCAATTTTAAATATAGAATTAGGGAAGATGAAATAATTTTACATGACAAGATAAGTCCTTCATTTACTGATATGAATAATATTGACGAAGATGATTTATTTAAATTTGTTACAGTAAATATGAAAGAGGATATATTTGAATTTGCAGAATATGCAGAGGAAAAATCTAAAAAACAAAAAGAGTATTTTTCTTTTGATGAACAAGTTGGTCGAGATGATTTAGTTTATATTACATGTATACCTTGGATTTCTTTTACTCATATATCCCATACCATTACATTAAATAAAAATGATTCAGTGCCAAGAATTTCTTGGGGTAAATATTTTAATGAAAATGATAAAGTGTTATTACCATTTTCTGTGCAGGTAAATCATGCTTTGGTTGACGGAATACATATTGGGAAATATCTATTTGAATTACAAAAATATATAAACAACTTATAAAAAAAGTGAGTTCATGGGGGAGGTCTATGGAATTTCTTTAATATATAGTGGTAATTTTATTGCCAGAGTAGAGCTTAATCATTACTAATACTTGATAAGTTTATGTCTGATAAGTAAAAACACCCTATCTTTTTTATTGGAGAAGATAGGGTGTTTTATTAAATATTTTTGGCAGATTATTGACAAGTAGCTAGATAAGTGGTAAACTTGTATATACAAGAAACTTGTCTATATAAGTTAACACTATTTATATGTAAGGAGGGGAGTTCTACAATGACTGATTATTCATTAGCGAGTTATAAGATTATTGCCTCGGAAATCACTCAGAGGATTCATACTGGGGATTATTTACCAGGTACCTATCTTCCTTCAGAAAATCAATTGGCCCGGGAATTTGAGGTTACCAGAACAACAATTAGAAAGGCCCTAAATATTTTAAAACAAAAAGGAACAATTGATAGTTTTCAAGGGAAGGGTTATATAGTTCGTCAACTTCATTGGGAACAAAGCCTACTGCAATTTTATAGTTTTGGTCATAATATTGCAGAAAATATATTAAATCCTGCTACTAAATTGTTATCTTATCAGAAGATTAATGGGTTAAAAAATATTAATGAATTTCTTAATATAGAGTTATGGGAAATTATCCGCTTAAGATTAATGAATGAAAACCCATTGATTTTAGAGACCTCCTATATACCTGTTAAATATTTACCTCAATTTGAAGCAGATGAATTAAAACAGAATTCCTTATATAATTTAATGAAAAAAAATAATGTTAATATTATAAAAGCCAAGGAATATTTAGAACCGGTCTTACCTTCATTAGAAGATCAGGAAATTTTAGGTATTAATGAAGATACCCCACTATTTCAAACCATTAGATATACCTATGATTCTGAGCAGAGACTTACTGAAGTAAGGGAGAGTCTAATAAGAGGGGATCATTTTCGTTTCACAGTAGAAATGACTTTATAATAGGAGTAAGAGATGATTAAAAACACAAAAAAACTAAGTAGTTTATTTCTGACATTTTTTAAGATAGGGCTTTTTACTTTTGGCGGTGGTTTTGCGATGATACCACTGATGGAACAGGAGATTGTAGATAATCACGGCTGGATAGATAAAGATAAATTTATTGATGCTATCTCTATTACTCAGTCTGTACCCGGGGCTGT
The DNA here is from genome assembly GCF_017751145.1 of Iocasia fonsfrigidae. Taxonomy (GTDB): domain Bacteria; phylum Bacillota; class Halanaerobiia; order Halanaerobiales; family DTU029; genus Iocasia; species Iocasia fonsfrigidae. The sequence continues at coordinate 2,465,300 of NZ_CP046640.1, read as the reverse complement.
TGCAGTTAATTTGGCAATATTTTTTGGCTATGATTTTGCTGGTCTTACTGGGGCTCTGGCGGCAACAATTGGGGTAGCTTTACCTTCTTTTATTATCATTTTATTAATAGCGATGGGTTTTAATAGGTTTAGTGAATACCAATTTGTGGAGAATATTTTTAGAGGAATCAGGCCTGCGGTTGTAGGTTTGATAATATATGCTGCTGTGGATTTAGGAAAGAATATTAACTGGTCTTTTAAGTTATTGACTACCCTGGTAGTAGTTTTTATTATAAATGCTTTCTTTAACATAAGTCCTATTATAATTATTCTAATTGTAATTTTCCTTGGATTAGCATTCACCATAAAGGACTATACTGGTAAAAAAGGAAGTGAGGAAAGTCTTAATGAATAACTACTAGACAAAGCAGAAGAAGGAGAAGAAAATGTCTATATTATTAATTAATCTATACTTATCCTTTTTAAAGATAGGTTTTTTCGGGTTTGGCGGGGGATATGCCATGATTTCATTAATTCAGGAGGAATTGATAAATCACGGCTGGCTGGGCCTTGAAGATTTTGTCAATATTATTGCCATTGCTGAGATGACACCAGGACCGATAGCAATTAATAGTGGTACTTTTGTGGGGTTTAAAGTATCAACCTTATTAGGTTCACTGGCTGCCACTATAGGTGTGATAACACCATCATTTATATTAGTCTTAATTCTGGCGTATTTTTTTAAAAAAATTAAGGACTCTAATTATGTCAATAGTATACTACTGTTTTTAAGACCAGCAGTAATTGGGTTAATTACTGCGGCTGCTTTTACAATAGGAAAAACGAGTGTTATTGACCTGACAGGTTTTATTATTACTTCAGCTGTTATTTTTTTAATGTTAAAAACCAGTATTCATCCAATCTTGGTCATAGTCTTGGCAGGTTTATCCGGCATGATTATTTATGCCTGATTGTCTAAAAAAATTAAAATTATTCTTGACAAGTATTTTCTTTAATGATATTCTAATATAAATAAGAAATATATATTAAACATATTATTTTACTCAACTTTATTATAAAATATAATATGTTCATCAAGAGTGGTGGAGGGACTGGCCCTGTGAAACCCGGCAACCTACCCTGTGAGGTAAGGTGCTAAATCCTGCATTCCAGTTAAGGGATGGGAGATGAGAGGATATTTAGAGACCCTCTCAAGAGGGCTTTTTTTGTATCTATATATTTTTAGGAAGGTGATTGCTAAGTGATGATTGAAATTAGTGGTTTATCAAAGAAATATCATACAGCCCAGGGAACACTGACTGCTCTTGATAATGTGAATATACAGGTTAAAGAGGGTGAAATTTATGGTGTAATAGGGCCGAGTGGGGCAGGCAAGAGTACTCTAATCAGGACACTTAACTTACTTGAGAAACCTGATCAGGGGAGTATAATAATTAATGGACAGGATCTGACAAAAGTCACAGCCGGGAAATTAAGGAATAATAGAGAAAAGATTGGTATGATCTTTCAACACTTTAATTTGCTTACGTCCCGGACTGTAAGGGGAAATGTATCTTTTCCCCTGGAAATAGCTGGTCTATCCAGGAATAAACGGTTAAAAAAGGTTGCTTATCTACTGGAATTAGTCGGCCTAACAGATAGGGCTGATCATTATCCTGCTGAACTTAGTGGTGGTCAGAAACAGAGGGTTGGAATTGCCCGGGCGCTGGCTAATGATCCAGGGGTTCTTCTTTCTGATGAGGCGACTTCTTCACTTGATCCGGAGAGTACAGAAGCTGTACTTAACCTTTTAAAGAGAATCAGGGATGAATTAAATTTAACTATAATCTTGATAACACATGAAATGGATGTTATTAAAGATATCTGTGATAGAGTAGCTGTGATGGAAAAGGGTAAGATTATTGAGGAAGGTAAGGTAATAGACCTTTTTGCCAATCCTCAGCAGAATTTGACGAGGCGTTTTATTAGAACTGTTATTGATTATAATCTGCCAGAAGGTTTGAATAATATTAAGCAGCAGGGTCAACTAATTAGGGTATCTTTTATGGGTGAGTCTACCCATCAACCTTTAATCTCTCTGCTGGTAAGAAAATTTCATCTTGATGCTAATATTCTTTATGGGAGAATTGATGATATTCAAGGAATTCCTTTTGGTACTTTAATACTTGACCTGGAGGGTGATGACCAGTCAATTAGTAAAGGGATTGAATTTTTAAGTAATAATGGTTTATCTCTGGAGGTGTTGGCAGGTGAGTGATATTTTAGCAATGTTGAGTAAATATAATCAGTTGGTCTGGGATGGTACTTTAGAAACATTATATATGGTGTTTGTTTCATTGTTAATAGCTGTTCTTTTGGGAATACCCCTGGGTATATTGACGGCTGTAACCCGTAAGGGGCATATATTATCCAATGGTATTATAAATAGGGTCTTAAATAGTATTATCAACCTGGGTCGGTCGATACCCTTTATTATTCTTATGGTATCAATTATACCATTGACCAGATTAATAGTTGGTACTTCTATTGGCACTACTGCAGCTATAGTACCTCTGGCAGTTGCAGCTATTCCTTTTGTAGGCAGGATTGTTGATAATGCCTTATTGGAAATCAGTCCTGGTGTAATAGAGGCTGCTAAGTCAATGGGAGCAACCCCTGTTCAAATTATATTTAAGGTTTTACTACCAGAATCACTACCTTCCTTGATACTTGGTATTACTCTGACAATGATTAATTTAATTGCCTATTCTGCTATGGCCGGTGCAGTTGGAGGAGGTGGTCTTGGAGATATAGCGATAAGGTATGGGTACCAGAGGTTTAAAATTGGAGTAATGATAGAGACGATAGTGATTTTAGTTTTATTAGTTCAAATTATCCAATGGATTGGAAATAAATTGGCTGCTTATTTTGATCATAGATAAACAGGTATTTCAATAACTATTATAAAATGGAGATGATAAGATGAAGAAAATATTAATTTTAGTATTGGTTTTAGGAATCTTAATTAGTGGGTCTACTGCTGTGCTGGCCGGGGCTAGGGTTATTAAGGTAGGTGCTACCCCTGTACCTCATGCAGAAATACTGGAGTTTGCTAAACCAATTCTGGCAGAAGAGGGAATAACATTAGAGATTGTAGAGTTTACTGACTATGTAACACCAAACCTAGCCTTAAATGATGGGAGTATAGATGTTAATTTCTTTCAGCACCTCCCATATTTAGAAAGTTTTAATGCAGACCACGGTCTTAATCTAGTATCAGTTGCTAAAATACATGTTGAGCCTTTTGGTTTATATTCAACTAAAATTAATTCAATAGATGAATTACCAGATGGAGGGATAATAGCGGTACCAAGTGACCCTTCAAATGAAGGAAGAGCCTTATTATTACTGGCAAATAAGGGTTACATTGAATTAGATGCTGAAAATGAGCTAGAGGCAACTCCTTTTGATATTAGTAGTAATCCTAAGAAATTGAAATTCAAGGAATTAGAGGCAGCACAACTACCGAGGGTTTTACCTGATGTAACAGCTGCTTTCATAAACACTAATTATGCTCTTGAGGCTGGTTTAAATCCCCTTAAAGATGCTCTGATTATTGAAGGTGATGAATCCCCTTATGCTAATATTTTAGTAGTTAGCAAAAAAAATCAAAATGATGAATTAGTCCAAACACTTGTAAAGGTAATGAAATCTGAGGAGATAAGGAATTTCATTTTAGAAGAATATAAGGGGGCTGTTGTCCCAGTATTTTAGATAACTCAGGTGACATGTCTAAAATAGAACAATACTAGCTGGTTATATTTATTTTACTTTTGATTATCACTGCCTTGTATATGTAAACAGATACTATTGTTTTTGCTGTAGGATAATTGCTTTAGTAATATAACTGGCTAGTAAAATATACTTATACCCCAAAATCATGAAAATCATAGTAGTGCGAAGAAGAAATTACATTAATTTGGTACCAGGTATAATAGGACTACTAACAGGTACATCTATTAAGACTGCTTGTTCATTATTATGTGTTTCTTTTATTATTTTTTTGAAGTTATCTAAGTTGTCAACACGAACTCCTGTTATCCCACATGCCTCTGCGAGTTTTACAAAATCAGGATTGGTTAATTCTACTTCTTCAGTAGGGAGTCCAGCTGCTATCATTCTATTTTTTTCCATGGACAGGTTTCCATTATTTAATAAAATAATGGTGATTGGTAGATTATATCTTTTAGCAGTTAAAAGTTCTGCCATTACCATAGTTAGTCCGCCATCACCGGTTATTACAATTGAATTATTTTGGGGATAGTTTATTTTTGCTGCCAGTGCAGCAGATAAACCAAACCCCATAGTTCGCCATGTTCCTGATATTAATACATCCTTACATTTATTGCCGAAAAATTTTCCAAAGAAAATAACATTATCTCCTGAATCCAGGGAGATGATATCATTTTCATCACAGTTTTCACTGAAGGCCTTGATAATCTGTGATGGTGACAAAGGCCATTCATTTTCTGCATAGCCTTGGTTTACTTCTTTTATCCATTTATTTTTAATTTCATTCATATGATCTATCCACATTTTATTATTTTTTTCATTTAGATTAGTTTTTAATTGTTTTATTGCAAGGGAGATGTCACCAGGTATACCCAGGGTAACAGGATGAGAAGCCCCTATGTTTTCTTTTGCTGTATCAAACTGTATTATATTCGGTTCTTTTGGTGTATAATCGCTTGGCCACCAGGTCGCTGTTAGTTTTATTATTAAGTCGGATTTTTTTAATAGTTCAGAGGCATATTGATTACCACTATGACCTAAAACACCCATTTCATAAGGAAAACCATAATCGACAATTCCAGCAGCAGGTAGAGTGGATATTATCGGCGCTGAAATTTTTTCTGCTATTTCAATCAGTTCATTGCGTATATTTTTACAACCCCTACCATAAATAATTACTGGTTTTTCTGATTTATTGATTATTTCTACAGCCTTTTGAATTAAACCAGGGTCTGGTATTTTCTTTACTTTCAGATGCTCAGGATATTCCCGACAAGTAGCGGTACTTTCCATGTCCCATATATCCATAGGTACTATAATATGACTGACACCACCTCTAGCAATTGCCATACTTACAGCTTTGTATAACAGATCAATTGTGCTTTCAGGATTAATTAAAACAGATGAGTATACAGTTAATGGGTTTGTTAGTTCAGCTAGATTGACAAATTGTTTATAATTTGTACCCATATTATATGTTTCTACCTGTCCGCTAATTAATAACATGGGTACACGGTCACTTGCTGCATCGGCTATTCCATTTAGAATATTGGCTGTACCAGGTCCACTATGTGATAGACAGACAGATATATTTCCGGTTAGTTTGGATTCGGCAGAGGCCATTAAGCCAGCTGTTCCTTCATGCTTAGGTGAAAATAATTTTATATTTGAATCTTTTAAGGAAGATATGAATTTTAATGTCGTATCACCTGGATAATTATATATGTGTTTTACCCCAAACTTCTCAAGTTGTTTTATAATTAGATCTTTAACCAGCATGTTTTGTCTCCTTTTTTAATTATCACATTAGTAATAATTTGTTTTAAAAGTGTATTGTTTTGATAATTCTATTATTACCTGTTAAACTTATTAAATTCACTCTAATTAAAAAAATGCCTTAAAAAATAAAAGGAAAATAAAAAATTTGCAATTAAAGGAAGGAGTTCCTCAAGGTAAAGGTAAAAAAGATAGATATACAATTATTTCTGATACTGCTCTTTTGTATCTTCGAGCATATAGAGCAAAATATAAAATTTATGAATGGTTATTTCCAGGACGGGGAGAAAAACATTTAAGCGTAAGGTCTGTTCAAAAACTTTTTAAAAAAGCAGTTAGTAAAGCAAATATAAAAAAAGATGTATCTGTTCATTCATTACGCCACTCATTTGCAACACAGCTTTTAGAAAACGGTACTGATATCAGGTATATCCAAGAGTTTTTAGGTCATAAAAGTTACTAAAACTACAGAAATATATACCTATGTAAGTAAAACGCAATATAAAAAGATTAAAAGTCCATTAGACCAACTACTAAAAAATCAGTGAAAATATAATGTGTTATTAAGCAAGAGTAAGTCTTTATTATTGACAAATATATAAAAGTTGTAATACAATTTATATAAATTAGTAAAATATTGCAATAAAACACTTCAGCCAAAGGGTATCTTCACGAAATACGCAAAGATAAATCTTTACGAAATTCGTTATATATCTAAATTTTGTATTTATACGAAATACGTAAAGATAGTAGTTATGCGACATTCCTGTAGACTGTTGATTTTGTCAGTTATTTAATTTGGAGGAATATAATGAATGAATATTTAGGAACCATAGTTGATGTGGAAATTGATAGACCGTTAGGTTCAAGACATCCAAAACACGATTTTTTCTATCCTATTAATTACGGGTATATTCCAAATACTTTAGCACCTGATGGAGAAGAAATAGATGCTTATGTATTAGGTGAATTTGAACCTATTAAAAAGTTTAGAGGTAGAGTTATAGCAGTTATAAAAAGAAAAAATGATAATGAAGATAAATTAGTAGTTGCTAAAACTTTAAATAGTTATAGTAAGAGTGATATAGAAGTACTAACAGAGTTTCAAGAAAGATTTTTTGATACAGAAATTATATGTTGTGGGAGTAGAAAAACAAAACCATATATAAGAGTAACTACATTAGGATTAGCCCGAAGACAAGATGAAATTTTAGTAACAGAGGGAGTTGATGCACTAGCTGATACTCACTTTTATAGGTTTCCTGGTGGAGGGGTTGAATTTTGGGAGACTAGTGAAGAGGCATTGAAAAGAGAGTTTATGGAAGAACTAAATGCGGAAATATTGTCTGCTAACTATTTATGTAAAATAGAGAATATATTTGAGTTTGAAGGTGAAAAGAAACACGAAATAATTCTTATATATGAAGTGAAATTGCCAAACGAGTATTATGAAAAAGAAGAAATGATATTAAATGAAAATGGAGCTATAGGAAAAGCTCTATGGATAGATAAGCATGAGTTTTTAAATGAGGAAAAGATTTTATATCCTACAGAAATTAAAAAGTGGTTATAAAAAGATGACAGGAACGATCGCATAACAATATATTGCCGACTCCATTCCTGCCGTCATTTCGTCCAAATTCATCAGACCAAGATAGGAGCTATCTAAGGTCTGATGGACTTCGGCAATACGGATACGTTAGGTGAAATTCTGACACGATAGCTTAAAAGCATGTAAAAAAATAAACAAATGATAGGTGAAAAGATATGAGATATGATGCAATAATATTTGATTTTGATTATACTTTAGCTGATTCTTCAAAAGGTACAGTAGAGTGTATTAATTATGCCCTAGATAATATGAAACTTTCATGTGTACCATTTGAAGATGCCAGTAATACAATTGGATTATCATTAAAAGATACTTTTATAAGTTTAACAGATAAAAAATATCATTCTCATGATAATTTTTATCTGTTTAGTGAGCTATTTGTTAAGCGAGCAGATGAGGTAATGGCTGAAATGACATTTCTTTTTGAGCCTATAAAAAATGAGATAGAAAAACTTAAAGATAAAGGATTTATGTTAGGAATTGTTTCAACAAAATTTAGATATAGGATTGAAAATATACTAAAAAGAGACGGATTGATAGGATATTTTGATATTATTATTGGTGGAGAAGATGTTAAAGAAAACAAACCTAGTCCCGATGGTTTATTATCAGCAATAAAAAAATTAAAGAAGAATAAAGAGGATATTCTTTATGTTGGAGATAGTATGACTGATTTAAAGACAGCTAAAAATGCAGGGGTTGATTTTGTTGCGGTAACAACAGGTACTACAACAAAGAGTAAATTTGAAAAAAATGGTGTTAAAAAAATAGTGGATAATATTGTAAAACTAGATAATTATGTGGGTTAAAGTCAGAACTTCACCTAACAAAATATTTCCGGTTTCGTTCCTTCGTCACTGCACCCAAATCCAGCAATCCAAGATAGGAGATATCTAAGGGTTGCTGGACTTCGGAAATACGGTTACGTTAAGCAAAATTTGACTGGAGGTAGATTATGAAAGAAAAAATATTAAATTATTATTTACAATTTAGCACTTATACTAATCCAGGTTGCTATGTAGATTTTCTAAAATCATTAACAGATGACATTTCTGAACTAGGTAATTTAATAACTCACCAAGTAATTCATAGAGTAACATTAAAAAATGGAAATACTAGTGCAAATTCTGATAAAAAATACGGGGATATGGATAGATATCCTTGGCATAGATTAAGATGTGATGATGATGTTCTTTTAACATCTTTAGCAATGGTTGGTGAACTTTTACGATTAGATGAAAGAGGATTTAAAAAAGATAGGGCTGTGGAAGACAAAATTGTAGTTACATGCCGGTATGTATCTGTGTTAATGACTTCAATTCTTAAATCAAAAGGTGTTCCAACACGATGCAGGTCAGGCTTTGCACCATATCTATTACCTGATATTAGTGCTGATCACTGGATAAATCAATATTGGAGTATAAAAGAAAATAGGTGGATTAATATTGATGCTGATGGTTTTTTTGATGATTTAGATTTTAGTCAGTTTGATATTCCTGATGATGAATTTGATTGGGCTGCAAAAACATGGCTTGATATTAGAACAGGAAGAAAAGATAGTAATAAAATTGTTTATGCTGCTGGTCAACATGGGTTAGAAGCTGCAATTAGAGCAATATTTTATGATTTTCATAGTTTGATGAATAATGAAATATCTTATAATTTCCAACCAAGTTATATTTCAGGTAGATTTGAACAATTGACCGAAAAAGAATTTAAAGAAATAGATAAATTGGCAAAACTTATGTTAGAACCTGATAAAAACTTTGAAAAATTGATTAATGTTTGGAATAATGAAAAAAAATTCAGGGTATTGAATAGTCCTTTAATTGGGGATAATGATCATAAATCAAATACATAAAACCGTCAAACTTCGCTTAACACAGTATTGCCAGTTCCATTCCTAACGTCATTACACCCAAATTCAAGAACCTAAGTCAGGTCTGACTAAGGTTCTTGAACTTCGGCAATACAAAAACGTTATGTGAAATCGTAAGTATAATATTTATATTGGAGGTTTATTTATGAATTTATGGAATTCTAAGTTAAGTTGGGCTATTTTAATAATAGCAATTTTAGGAGATTTTATAGTTGCTTATGTATTGTCGTTCTATTATCCTAAATATAGCCATACTAAACAAGTTATGAGTGTTTTGGGTAGTCCTCAAAGTCCTGTTTCAATAATTTATAATATTTGGTTAGTAATTTTAGGATTATTATTTATTTATTCTGCTATAAATTTTTATATTGTTTTTTCTTCAGTGTCTAAAAGTTATGCAATGATAGGATTTATTTTACTATTGATTTTTGCAATAGGTGCTGGTATTTTATCTGGTATATTTAGTGTAAATGTAAGTAAAGAATTAGAAACTCTTGCTTCTAAAGTTCATGGAATTGGGTCAGGATTAGGATTTATAGCTTTGACATTTATTCCGTTAATAGTATGTTTTCTTTTGTATAAGAGTAATGATAATACAACTGCAATAATATCACTTATTTTTTTCTTAATTAGTCTTGTTTTATTTGTTTTATTTGTAGTTTCAGAAAAAGAATCGTATCAAAATACTATAGTGGGTTTAAGTGGACTTTGGCAACGATTATTACTGGCAAGTATGTATATGCCATTATTAATCATTGCTATTAAGTATATTATGAAAGATAGTGTTAAATAACAAGATAATGAGTGACTTCACATAACAAAATATTGCCGGTTCCGCTGTCGCTGCACCCAAATTCATGAATTCAAGCCAAGTCTGGCTAGAACTCATGAACTTCGGCAATACGGAGACGTTATGCCAAAGATGACTTAAGCTATTAATTATAATTGTAGTAGAAAAGGAGGTAATATAATGATATTAATAGCACTTGCAACAACAATAAATAAAAGTGCTACAGATATTCTTGAAATAATAAATAAAGTTGACAATTTTTATAATTCTTCGTGGAATAAATTAATTGTTATTCTTAGTGGGTTTTTTTTAATACTTACTATACTTGTTCCTATATTCATTGGTTGGTATCAAAAACGTCTTTTTAAAATCGAAGAAAGAGAAATAAAGCTGTTTGTCAAAGAAGAAATCGAAAAAGCTAAACAGTCATTAATTGATGATATTGAAAGTAAAGTAGATATAAAAACAAGTCAATTTAGAGAAATGTTTGATAATCAAATATTAAACACTAACTCTATAATAAATTTTGTAAATGCAAATAATTTATATACCAGTAAAAATTATGAATCAGCTTTAATAGGTTATATAAAGTCTGCAAAACAGGGGATAGAGGCAAATTCACTTAAGAGGGTAAGTTTTGCTGTTGATTTTATTATTAGTTGTATTGATAATTCAAATGAAGAAAAAATTAAAGAAGTAAAACAATCATTAGTAGAATTAATTGATATTCTAGAAAAAAATAATGAAAATGATAAATATGATTTGTTTATTTTTAAAATCAGACAAGCATTAGAAAGAAAAAATATTTGTATATAAAATTACTATAATTTGCAGAGTAAGAATTAAGAAAATAGACCAGTCATCCATCGCATAACAGAGGGTTTAAGGTTCCGCTTCGCTGCACCCAAATTCATGAACCTAAGATATGAGCTATCTAAGGTTCATGAACTTCTTAAACCCTCGGGACGTTATATGAAATTTGGGCTACGTGAGTTTATAATAAATTAAAGAATGAGGTGAATTATGGAAGTAATAAGGAAAGTTTTAAAATGGCTTGAAAAGTTAATTTATTTTATAATGGCTGTATTTGCTGTAATTGTTTATACTCCTGAATATTATAGTGAAAATAAAATAGGTTTCTTGAAGGATCTACTAAGCAGAGAAATATCCATGTCAATTTCATTACTAATGTTATTAATCATTGTATTTATCTTTATCTGGATTTTAATAAAGGTATTTTTTAGATATGATACTATATTAAATAATTATAAGAAACAACTATGTGAAATAGAAAATAAAAATAATAATAAAAAATTAGATGAGGCTGTTTTTAAACGACTAAAGGATGTTTTACCTTATAATAATGTAAGAAATTTTTTAAAAGATAAAGATTTAGGCAATAAGTTTTCTAGGGAAAATTTAGAAATGATTTATAATTTTTTGTCTGAAAAAGATAATCCTGAATTTAAATTTAAAAATAAAGAAATTGAAGTATTAATAAAGAAACTTAACAAAAAATTAACAGAATTAACTTCATTATTGGGAGAATATGCTAGTACTGTTGGAAATACTGAAATGTTAAGAATACATAGATCATTAAAGTCACATGATCCAGTTTTATATAGTAAAATAATACGTGAAGCAAATAATACTGCTACGGAAGCATGGAATAATTATCATAAAATAATAGATTTAGGAAGAGAAAACTTCGGGGATATTAACTAAAAATAATATATATGTGAAGAGCCCAAACTTCATATAACAGCAAGGTTTACGGCTCCACTATCGTTTCGCCCAAATTGATTCGCCAAGCGCAGTCGGTGCGCCAAGAAAAGAGCATATCATATAGTAGGTGGGATTCCTACTGAGGAAGGTTTAGCAAACCACTCATAGCGAGTTTTGGACATTTATTGGGTAACCATAGATGTTAAGCGTAAACAGTTAGGTAGTAGGCGGTAAGCATCTAGCTGAAGGGATTGAGCCTCGAAATCTTGGAGATTGGGAAAGGCCGATGCTGTCGACTGAGCAGAAGGCAACATTATAGTATTCGATAAGCGAGAATACAATAACACCCCGGGGTCGGAGACCTCCGCATGCTATACATAGATATGATATTGTTAACTTGGGAGGCCCTGTAATTTCTACGCAGAGAGATAGGATGTAACCAAGCGATAACAAAGTAAGGACATCTAATATTACAGGGAGTCGGATAATCGCATAGTACCGAGGAAGCAGAGTAATGCCTGTGGATGGGAAGGCGATTACACAAGATTAATCTTAAAAGGGAAACATATTCTATACACAGAGATAGGTGAAAATGTGGAAACGAAACTTGCAAGAATAGCTGAAGTAGCTAGAAATAGACCTAATGAAAGATTTACATCACTAATACATCTAATTAATTATGAATTGATAGTCAAATGTCATCATGAACTAGCTGGAAACAAAGCAGCTGGAGTAGATGAAGTAACAAAAGCGGAGTATGGAAAGAATCTTCCAGGGAATGTTAAGAGCTTAATAGCTAGAATGAAAAGATGGGCATATAGGCCATTACCTGCGAAAAGGGTATATATTCCAAAAGAAAATGGGAAGAAGAGACCGCTAGGGATTCCAGCATACGAAGACAAACTAGTTCAAAAGGCACTATCAAAGATTCTAAATGCGATATATGAAGAAGACTTTCTTGAATGTTCATTTGGTTTTCGTCCAGGAAGAAACTGTCATGATGCCTTGAGAATATTAGGAAGAATAGTTAACAGAGATGATATTAACTATGTAGTTGATACAGATATTAAAGGATTCTTTGATAATGTAGACCACGGGTGGATGATGAAATTCATTGACCATCGAATTAAAGATCCTAATATACAACGACTCATATCGAGACTTCTTCGGGCTGGAGTCATGGAGGCAGGAATAAAATATGACACTCCACAAGGAACACCGCAAGGTGGAGTCTGTTCTCCAATTATGGCGAATTTATATCTACATCATGTTGTTGACCTATGGTTTAATAAAACAATGCGTAAAGAGTTAAAGGGTAAAGCTTATATGGTGAGATACGCAGATGATATAATATTTTGCCTACAGTATAAAGAAGATGTAAAATACTTCTATAAAGCAATGAAAGAAAGAATATCCAAATTCGGTTTAGAGTTATCAGAAGAGAAAACTAAGATAGTAAATGTATCTGCTGATGATGACAATGACACATTTGATTTTCTTGGATTTACCCATTATATTGGTAAATGTAAGGATGGAATCAAACGACTAAAGAGAAAGACAAGTAATAAGCGATATCATCGTAGTATAATGAGATGTAAATCCTGGCTAAAATATAATAGAACTCTTCCAGTAAAAGAACTTATGAGGAAGTTAAACAGAAAACTAACAGGAACATACAACTATTATGCAGTATCAGATAACAGCAAAAGTATTGATAGCCTGTATGATGAGGTTCAAAAGCTAGTTTATAAATGGTTAAACAGACGCAGTCAAAAGAAAAGCTTTGACTGGGAGAAGTTCGAAATATTCTTGGAGAAATATCCTATTGTCAAGCCAAGAATAAAAGTAAATTTATATAGATTAGGTGCTGGTGCTAGTTATGTTAGGTGAATAATCGAGTGAAGAGCCGTATGCCTAAATAGGGCACGTACGGTTCTGTGAGGAGTTGGGGTTGTAAAGCCCCGCTTACTTGACCGCTAAGACTCATCAACTTCGTAAACCTGCGGGACGTTAGGCGACATGGCTCACGCGGGTAAAGGAGAGATAAAAAAATGATAAAAGCAGTTATCTTTGACATTGATGATACCTTAATTAGTCATACACTAGCAATTAAACAGGGAAGTAAGGATTTTTATGGTGAGTTTATAGCTGAAAAGGGAATCACACTAAGTGAATTTCAAGAAATATGGAAAGAAGAGCATGATAAGTATGTGGAACAATATTTAAAAAAGGAGATTACATTTCAAGAACAAAGAATATTGAGATTAAAAGGTGTTTTTTCAAGGTTTGGCGAAAATATATCTAGTGCAGAAGCAAAAGAATATTTTAATTATTATTTATCCGCTTATGAGAATAACTGGACTTTATTTTCTGATGTATGTTTAGACTTACTAAATGAATATTTGCTTGGAATTATATCTGATGGAGACTCAGATCAACAAAGACAGAAATTAAAAAATAAAGGCATAATAGATTATTTTAATACAGTAGTTATTTCTGGTGATTTAGGTATATCTAAACCTGATAAGAGGATATACAAAAAATGCTTAAATGATTTGGATATTAATTCTTATGAAGCTTTATATATTGGGGATAATTATAAAAAAGATTTTATAGGAGCTATTAGTTCTGGACTATATGGTGCGTTAATTGATAGAAAAGCAGATAAAAAAATTGAGTATGTTGAGAACGGTTTTATTATTAATTCGTTAGAAGTAATTCCAGAGATAATTAAAGAAATAAATACAAATAAAGATGTTGGGTAGATTTGAGCCACGATCGCCTAACAAAATATTGCCGGTTCCATTCCTACCGTCATTTCACCCAAATTTGTCAACCCAAGTCAGGTCTGACTAAGGTTGATAAACTTCGGCAATACGGATACGTTATGTAACATTTCTGGCTATAAAATAATTTTGAAACCATAGGAGGAGAGAAGAGATTAGATGAGTAGAGGATTAGAATTAGAAGAGATAGTTTTAATTGGGAGGACTTTTAAGGAATATTATAAGATGTTTGCATTAGAAGAGTTAAATTTAGTAGAAGAAAGAATTTTAGATGTTGCTTCTGGTGTATCTTCATTTGGAGCGATGGCTAGGGAAGATGGATATGATGTGATAAGTAGTGATAGAATATATCAATTTAATTCTGATAAAATTGAGAATAAGTGTTCCAAGGACTTAGTAGAAGTTATGCATAAGTTGAAGGGAATTAAGGAACTTTATAGATGGGATTTTTTCAATGATATAAACCATTTGAAAAAACATAGAGAAACAGCATATAAGACCTTTATAAAAGACTTTTCAGAAAATAAAGGTGTTAACTATAAAGTTGTTGAGTATCCAAGTAGTAATTTTAGAGATAAGGAGTTTAGTATCTCTTTGGTATCTCATTTTCTATTTATGTATGATGAGCATTTAGATTATGATTTTCATAAAAGAACATTAGAGG
This sequence comes from Iocasia fonsfrigidae, assembly GCF_017751145.1. GTDB lineage: Bacteria > Bacillota > Halanaerobiia > Halanaerobiales > DTU029 > Iocasia > Iocasia fonsfrigidae. The sequence goes on along the minus strand of NZ_CP046640.1, from coordinate 2,450,297 downwards.
AATTAATAAGAATTACTGAAAAAGAGATTAGGATATTTCCATTAGTGAATTTAAAGAGTGAAAAATCAGGTTTTGTTCAGAGAATTATGGAAGATAAAGATTTTAAAGAATTTAGTTTTAAAAAGGAAGATGTAGATTATGAATTTGTAAAAGGTGGAAATCAAGTTTTGAAAATTATTTTATCAGAGGAGGAATAAATTATGGGACAAATTAAGATATATGGTTTAGAGAAATATTTAAATCCAATTAAAAAGGATTTATCAGATGTAATTCATTCATGTGTAGTTGAGGCATTTGAATATCCTGAAGATAAAAGGTTTCATAGATTTTTTTCGATGAAAGAGGAAGATTTTTATTTTCCATCGAGTAGAAGTGGGAATTATACGATAATTGAAATAAGTATATTTGAAGGCAGGAAGAAAGAAACTAAGAAGAAATTGATAAAACTATTATTTGAGAAAATAGAAAAAGAATTAGAGATATCTCCTAAAGATATTGAGATAACAATTTTTGAAACGCCTGCATGTAATTGGGGAATAAGAGGAAGTACAGGAGATGAATTAGTTTTAAATTATAAAGTAGATGTTTAAAGAATTAAAGGTCAAGAGCTAAAGGTCAAGAGCCCGCCAGAAACATCACATAACATGAGCTTAACGACATCCTAGTTGAGGTGAATAGATGAGGGTTTGGGATGACTTATGTAAGATTTTATGCTTTATATGAAATTATGATTATTATCGAGGACGTCGTGAAGCTCAGGGACGTTATCTGGTACGACTGAGCAATGGTATATAGTTTAGTAGGTGGAAATCCTACCTGATAAGATTAAGCCAAATCATCAGTAGCGAGTCTTGGAGTCAATAAAGTGATTTATTGATTTAAGTGTAGACAGTTAGGTAATAGGCCTGAAAGTGATTGAGCCTCGAAATCGTACAGTTGGGAAAGGCTGACAGTTTCAGATATCTGGAAAGCAACATTTTATGAGACATTAATGGCTAGTTTCTTAAAACCTCCCCGGGGTCTAAGAGCCAGGCATGTTATACAATGACTATATGATAACTCAGGAGACCCTGCAATTCTTCTGAAAAGAAGTATAGCAAACAACTGATAAAAAGGAAGAATGCTGAAGGTTGCAGGGAGTCGGACAGTTTTCATAGTATTGATGAAGCCGGGTAATGCCGGTGGAGAAAAGGAAAACTGCACGAAATCGTATTTGTTAAGGACACATTAACCACACACAGGGGTGGATAAATAATGTCAACAAAATTAGCAAAGATAGCAATAAAAGCAAAACAAAATCCAAAGACAGTATTCACTTCACTGTATCACTTACTGAATGAGGAATTACTGCTGTTATGTCATCAAGAATTGGAAGCTGGTAAGGCAACAGGTGTAGATGAAGTAACTAAAGCAGAATATGAGGAGAACTTAAAAGAGAATATAAGTGCTCTTGTGGAAAAATTAAAAACACACTCATATAGACCCCAGCCAGTAAGAAGGATATATACCCAAAGGTAAAGGAAAAGGAAAAGTAAGACCTCTAGGGATACCAGCATATGAAGACAAGCTAGTGCAGCTGGGATTAAAGAAGATACTGGAGCCGATATATGAAGCCATATTTCTGGACATATCATATGGATTTCGACCAAGACTAAGTTGTCATGACGCCTTAAAGAAGCTAAACATAGTAATAGAAAAGCAGAAAATCAGCTATGTGGTAGATGCAGATATAAAGGGATTCTTTGACAATGTAAATCATGAATGGTTAATGAAATTTATAGGAGTAAATATAGCAGATCCGAATATAAAAAGGTTGATAGTAAGGTTTCTCAAAGCTGGAATAATAGAAGATGGGGAACTCACAGTAACTGAGCAGGGAACACCTCAGGGAGCAATAATATCTCCATTACTGGCAAATATATATCTTCATTATGTACTAGACCTATGGTTTATGGGGATAATTCGCAAACATTATCGTATCAACGATGAAGCTGAGATAGTGCGATACGCTGACGATTATGTATGCTGCTTTCAATACAAAAGAGCAGCAGAGATATTCTTTCATGTACTAAAGAAAAGACTAGCAAAATTCGGTTTAGCACTGGCAGAAGATAAATCCAAGATAATAGAATTTGGTAGATTTGCAGCCAGTAACAGCAGACGATTAGGTAGAGGCAAACCGGAAACCTTTGACTTTCTAGGTTTTACTCACTACTGTAGTACAAGCAGAAAAGGTAGATTTAGGGTAAAACGTAGGACGATGAAGAAAAAAATCAACGCCAAGATAGTAGAATTCACAAGATGGATAAAGCTAAGGAGGAATATGTTGACGACCAACGAAATAGTAGATAAGGTTAAATCCAAGTTGAGGGGACATTATCAATATTATGGAATAACAGATAATAGTAAGTCTATAGATAATTTTAGACAGGCAATTATCAGAATACTATTTAAATGGTTGAATAGAAGAAGTCAGAGGAAAAGCTTTATATGGGAGAAATTTAAGAAATATATAATTGATAAACACATACCAAAAGCAAGAATATGTGTAAATATATATGGATAGTTTTGATTTTATGTGAGATGGAGTGAGGAGCCGGATGCCCGAATTGGGCCCGTCCGGATCTGTGAGGGTTCGGCATCGTGAGGTGCCTTCTACTCGACAAATCCAGCAAATTGGAGGTTAATTATGGAAGGTAAAATAACAAAAATTAATTCAAGAAGAGGTTTTGCTGCTATATTTACTGAGAATAATGATTATACAGTGATTGAAATATTAGGAAGTTATCATATTGCAACAGGTGATATAATTCAAGGTAACCTTGAAACACTTGGACGAGAATATCTATTTAATGCATCAAAAGATGAAAAAATTGATGTTTTTATTCAAGAAATTTATGCGTCGAAAAGAGTGATGGAAAGATTACTTAATAAATAGCAATAATTTTTTGATATTAATAAGGAGTTGGTTAAATGAGTGTTAATTTGTGGATAGCAATTATAGGATTTGCTGGAACAATACTTGGTGTTATAATAACAATTAAAGTACAGTTTACTATTGCAAAAACAGATCGGACAAGTCAGTTTAGGCTTGCTGCATTAGAAAAAAGATTAGAAATTCATCAAGAGGCATATAGTCTTTGGCGTGAGATGTTTTTTAATCTCCATAATGAAAGCATTCATGAAGTAGCATATAAATGTCAAGAATGGTGGTATAATAACTGTTTATATTTAGATCCCAAAACTAGAAAAACTTTTAAAAAAGCTACACTTGAAGTATCAGATTTTTATCAACTGAATAAAGAGGATAAAGAATTGAAAAGAAAATTATTTAATAATATAGAAAGATTAGGAGTTTTGATAGAACAAGGGGTTGATTTACCACCAGTGGGAGAAGAAGCTATTAAAGAGATAAAATAATAAAAACCGCTGGACTTCAGATAACAATATATTTCCGGTTCCGTTCCTTCGTCTCTGCACCCAAATCCAGCAACCCAAGTTAAGAGCTAACTAAGGGTTGCTGGACTTCGGAAATGCGGTTACGTTAGATGACATCCCCCCTCTAGTAAAAGGGTAGTATCATAGTATAATATCAATTGTAGAAGTAAAGAGTATATATAATTTAATTCTAATTAATGCATGCCCCACATTGAACTTTCTGATATATTTATTGAAGAGGATATGAAAGTATTTATAACAGACAAATTTGAATTTATCGATATCAATATTTAGTAGATAGGAGAGAAGAATGAAGTCATTTTTACTAATTGGACAATCAAATATGGCAGGTCGTGGATTTACACATGAAGTGCCTCCGATTTATAATGAAAGAATTATGATGTTGCGAAATGGCAGATGGCAAATGATGACTGAACCAATTCATTTTGATAGACCAGTTGCGGGCATAGGGCTTGCGGCGTCATTTGCAGAGGCTTGGTGTAAGGATAATGAGGGAGAAAAAATTGGTCTCATTCCATGTGCAGAAGGTGGTAGCTCCATTAATGAGTGGTCGATAGATGGAACATTATTTCGTCACGCAATGAATGAAGCAAAATTTGCAATGGAAGATAGCGAATTGGTAGGAATACTATGGCATCAAGGGGAAAGTGATAGCCAAGATGGAAAATACAAAGAATACTACGAAAAAATATTAAGAATCTTTAATGAAATAAGAAGAGAATTATCCGTACCTAATATTCCATTTATTATAGGTGGTTTAGGCGATTATTTGGGTAAGGTGGGATTTGGTGCAGGGTGTGTGGAATACCAACTCATTAACGAAGAACTTCAAAAATATGCACAGGGTAAAGAAAATTGCTATTATGTTACTGCTAAAGGACTTACATCTAACCCAGACGGTATCCATATAAATGCTATGTCACAGAGAATATTTGGCATAAGATACTATGAAGCGTATCATAAAAAAGAGCATATATATGAACCATTAACAAATGAAAAAAAATTAGTGGATAAATGTCATAATAGAGTGAATACTTCAGCGGAAAAAACATGTATAGCATTAGAAAGATTTACCTTGGGGAGGATTTCCTATGAAGAGTTGATGAAGGCTTTTTCGTAGGAATATGGTAGTAACAAATTCCAATTTGCTAATGATATTAATAAAATAATATTTTTTTGCGTAATGAGTAAAAAAACATTAAGGCAGAAGTTATTCTGTTCGAGTTTATTGGCAACTTCTGAGGGGGGACATCATCTAACACACAGTGTTTACGTTCGCCAAAAACCGGCGACCCTACGGGACATTGGCTTTGTCATGACTTTTGCAATAGGGTTTATGCGTAAGGATGAGCAAAAGTCCTGCCAATCCTTCTGTTAATTTATGAAAGCAAGGATGACCAGGAACACCAACGTCGTAAACACAAAAACGTTAGCTGAAAGAATGATATAATTTCAGAGTATAGAATTAGGGTCTATAAAACGTAGTTAAAGTTATCAAAATAGCTATTAATTTAGTAAAGATTATTTATAAACAATGATAAGACAAATTTGAAGTTGGAGGTTTATCGTGAAAAAATGGTATGATGAGGAGTTTGAATGGGAAATCGAGGTAATAGGGTTTCTGCGTGGTGACCATACAGAGCGGTATTGTCGAAATGGCGAGGAAATCGGAGATAAGTATACCTGCACCTATGGCTGTCCTGTAAATGCAGATGGACAGGGTATATGCTCCAAAGCAATGATCATTATGTTTCCAATCATGGAGGCTGTCAGAAGTGGTGGGGATTTAGAGAATATCGGCGGAACTAGCAAATATAGCAAAGATATTGTATGTCCAGATGGTTGTGTTATGTTCAGGTTGACGGCAAAGAAACTTGGGAATGAGAATTTTTATAAGGGAAAGTTTTTCGATTAGTTTTAATTTTTATTGTATTCAGTTGAAGATAAGTCGAAAAGTATAAATTCCAGTTTGTCGTTACGTTAATTGAGCATAATCTGAAGTGTTTAATAATTAATTAGTAGATGCTTAAGTATTTATGTGAATTAGAAAAAAATTAATGAAAGTTAAGTTGCTTATATCATTCCAACAGCTAACAACATGTTCACGCAAGGGTCTTAAGGGAATGTCAAGTAGGAAAGTCAGACCATATATTCTGAAAGGTTAGGTAACAAATTTAATATTTGTTACCGTCAATCCGAAGGTTGGGTCAGGCTGCTTGGGCTGTGTGATGGGAAACTATCATGCACAGTTCTGATGGGGGAAGGGCGGGATAACCCGCCTGACCTACCAGATTGTGTATTAAATTATATGGCTTATAAATAAATCTGTCATTAAAAAGCATATAATAACATGATTTATTACCACTATAACTGTTATAATTAAAGAAAGGAGAAAAGAAATGGAGGGATTTGAAAGAATTAATAAGAGCATTGGTTATTTAGAAAAAAACCTTTGTAGTAATATTGAAATAGAAAAAGCTGCAAAGGTGGCCGGAATTTCTAAGTTTCATTTTCAGAGAATGTTTCATATGTTGACAGATGTAACTGTATCTGAGTATATTCGTAACCGCAGATTGACATTAGCAGCTCACGAATTATTAAAACCTAAATCAAAAGTAATTGATGTAGCTTTAAAGTATTGTTATTCTACACCAGAATCTTTTTCTAAAGCTTTTAAGAAATTACATGGGATAAGCCCTTCTTTTGTACAGGAAAAGGAGATAACTTTAGAAGCATATCCACGATTTTATTTTCAAATTCAGGTCAAGGGGAATGATAAAATAAAATATAAGATCAAAGAAAAAGAATCTTTTACTATTATTGGTAAAGAAATGAACGCTTCTATAAATATGAAAGAAAACTTTGAGCGTATTCCAATTTTTTGGGATGAGTGCGAAAAAATGGGACTATGTAACAAGCTATTTGAGAGTCAGAGGGATTTAGGAATTCTGGGAGTTTGTTTGGATATTAATTATGAAAAGGAAATGTTAACTTATTTATCGGCGGTAGAAAAAACCGAGGCTAAATTAGACGACGAATTTGATCTAGTGGAAAGAATAATTCCTGCTTCAACTTGGGCAATATTTGAGGTTATAGGTAAAATGCCTGAAAGTATTCATAAACTTTGGCAACGTATATTTTCAGAATGGTTTCCTAGTACAGGATATCAATATGCTAAAAAACCTGATTTAGAAGCTTATTATTTAAGAAATCCAAAAGATTTTGAATGTAAAGCTGAAATTTGGATTTCGATTGAATAAAAGAATAAAAGGAGAAGTGAGTATAATGAGCATTGAATATAGTGGAGTAATCTTATTAACAGCGTTAATAACAACGGGGTTTATATTAATATTTTTGTTTGTTTGGAGAGAATTTATTACTAAAATTAACCGAAAGATTCATATAAATAAAAAAATTATTGATGAATCTTATGATAATGTATGGAAATGGTTCTCTAATGTCAATAATTATCCCAAATTGTATCCAGCTTGGGTAGATGAAGTTAAAGAAGTTAATAAAGAAAGATATATAATTTCAGATCAGTATAATAATACTTATGAAGCAAAAGCAGTATTAGATAAAGAAAAAGGAATTATTGATTTATATATGGAAGGTGAGGTTTCAAGAACTAGATTATTTTCCATAAAAGATAATGAAACTTTAGTAGTACATATCGGTGAAAGAGAAGACTTTAATTTCTTAGCATGGTTATATTTAAAAAGAACGGTTAATTCAGATTTTAAAAATGCAAAAGCAGTCATAGAGAGTAATTAAGTATCATAAAGTGGTGAATTTTATGGGTTTTAAAGAAAAATAGAATTAAAATTGTTATAATTGACGAAAATTTAGGATACTAAAATACTTGATTTAAACAGTAATGGTAAAGTAAGTGCTGTTGTTAATGGAAAGGGAAATTGCCATTATAAAAGATAATAAGGATAAATACAGCTATAATTCTATCTTATCTATTAATTGTTCAATCTTTCTTTGCTGGATTTTACTTAATTCAAGAATAAACTCTACATATTGCTGTTGCCATTCTTCATCAAAATCTTCGTTGACTATTAAACCAGCTAAATGAAATTGGCCAGCCCTTATTTCTTCAAGAAATATCATTTTGGCTAATACTGCTAATTCTACATTACTGATCTGTTTATATAGTTCCTTAAACTCATCTGCATATAAACAATCAGCAGATAAAATATCAATCAGATCATCCATTGATTTAACTTTACTTGTTATTATAGTTATTTTATCAGCGGTATCTGAACTGTTTCTTATTTTTTCAACTAAACTGCGGAATATATCATTGCTCATACTCTTGCTTGAAGAAAAGACAATCTTTTCTTTTTTTACCCCTGTATTATCTGTAATAATAAGGTTATGGAGACTATCATTTTTTATTGTGTTTAGTATTTTAGTAATTAGAAGTGGCTTATATTGTTGAATATAATTAATTAAGTTTTTATCTTTATTCTTTATTTTAGCAATAATTTTGTTAATGGCCTCATTAATTATAACTTTATTTTCATAAGCTGTTGATTGTGTAAATATCCCTTTTAAGATTTTATATTGTGATTCTGATATATTTAGGTCAGTTATATTATTACTTAATATTGCAGAAAATATTGAATTGTTAATTACGATTTCAAATATATTAATGGGGGTCTGTCTGTAGTCAATATTATAAAGGTGACCATAATTATTTAAAACATTTTTAATATCGTTAATGTTGAAATGTCCACAAAAATTGGTTTCCAGGTTAAGGTTTTTAAGATAATCGTTAATATAGATTATTCCCTGCATTTTCAGATCATTGAAAACTAAAGGATAGTCTACATAAGTTACAGTATTGTGTGCATTATAATTTATGTCGTAACTTGCAAAAAACACAGGAAGTGCTTCTTCAATTGTTGAGTTATATACCTCCAATGGGATCTTAAGCTTATTTTCTTTGATATACGCATATAAATTTTCTGCATCTTCTATAATTCTCTTTAATAGTATTAGACCTTCTTCGTATATTTTTTTTACATCAGTTTTTTTGATTATAAATAAACTTTTTTCCAGATTGGAATAACTAGCCAGCTTAAAATCGATAACGTAAAGGATGGATTTCTGAATATTTTCAGCAGTCTCTACTTTAACAGAAGTACTGTTTCCCTTAGTATATTTTAGAATTAATTCTCTTAATATCACTATTATTTGTTGGTGAATACTATTGATTGTTTTTTTATTTATAAGTCCTTTTCTTTGCCCTTCTAGGAGAAGAGAGAGCGTATAATGATATTTATTAATGTTTTCTTTTTTTAATTTTGATATTGTAACAATTTTATTATGCATCAGCAACCTCCTTATCTGGATCTTGATATTTAATTTTATTGATTAATTTATCCGCTTCTCTACCCCTTAAAAGTTCAAGGGATCCGGCACAGATATTTTCGTAGAGCTTGAATATTTTATTTAATAATATATCATCTGCAATTTGGTCATCAGTCTCACTTTTTAAATAATAGAATATTTCTTGTAATCCTATAACTGTATCAGAATAATTATCTTGATTTACATAAGGTGACGAATAAAGAAATTCGATTATCTTTACTGTTACTTTTATATCTAGTTCAACTCTACCTTGATGATTTAGTACACGTTCTCTGTCTTTAATAATTTCGGAAACATCTTTTTCTGTTAATTTTAGCCCATATTTTTTTGAGCTAAGATTAGTCTCCAGTAATTGATTATTATAAGAAGCTGCAGTATTAGATTTGCAAGTAAACCTTTAAATTTAAACAAATTTATACTACATACTTTAAGATTCTAGACATTAAAAAATAGTAATAACACCGGGATAGCATTTGCTATCTCTAATTTTATTATATAAATAGATTTGTTATAAAAATAGATTTTTATGATAACCGGTTTTATTATGTTGTTTTTTGGGAAAGGAAGGACCATATGAATATTGAAAATAATTTATTGATGTTCATAGAACAATTAAATAAAGTAAACTACAGAAAAAATATTTTTTATGAATCATCTCAAGATAAGCATTTCCTATTAGGGAATTATGCTGTTGATTATATAATATCTCACAGACAAGAATTTATTGATTATTTTAATTTTACTGATAAATTGCAAAGAAAAAAATTTATTGGAGTAGTAGCAGAATATTCTACTAAAACAATAATTGAGACTATATTTAAATTAAATCAATATGTTGAAATAACTGATAAACTAAGGAACAGGATGAATAATCTGTATAGAAATTTTATGGAGACTATATTTAATAGATTAAGTTCAAATCAAGCGATTGGCTTAAATTGGTTAAATGGACTTGTAATTGAACATCAGGTGCAATTAAGAGAAATTTTAAATGATATTGAAGAGTTAAAAATTTTCCCTAGAGAGAAAAAAATTGTAGATGAAATTCCCTGTTCAGAGTATAGAGCAGTTTTTCAACTTGATATTCTGGGTATTAATATAGAAGAGATGTGTGAGCCAGTTTTAGATATTGGTTGTGGTTCCAGTGCCAGATTAGTTCAATATTTACATGAGCAGGGTATAGAGACCTATGGTATAGATAGAAATGTAGAAAAGAAACCATATGTAATAGAAATCGATTGGTTTAAATTTAAACTAAAACCAAATTATTGGGGAACTATTATTTCACATCTATCTTTTACAAATCATTTTAAAAGAACTCATTTTAAAATGAATGGGAATTACATTAATTATGCCAGAAGATATATGGAATTACTCAATTCTTTAAAATCAGGAGGCAGTTTTTTCTATACCCCAGATCTGCCTTTTGTTGAACAATTTTTATCGCCTGATTTATATCTAGTTAACAAGAAAAATATTGGTAAAGAAAGATTAAATTTTGTAAAAAGTGAAAATGATTTTAGTATATATTCCGTACAAGTAAAGAAAACAAATAATGACTAAAAGAGAAACATAGTTATGGGAAATATTTTAGTGATTAGTGTACTAAAATTACTTGGTTAAAAACAGGAAGAAAAATCATATATTTTGGGTTATATTATATTTAGAAGACAAAGACTAAGAGTTCAGGAAGTGATTTGTGTGCGAAAATCATTTGCCCCAATAGAAATGTGGGAAGCTGTTAAAAATAATAATTCGAATTATGATTATATGTTTTATTATGGTGTTAAAACTACAGGTGTTTTTTGTATACCATCATGTAATTCAAGAACACCATTGAAAGATAATGTTGTTTATTTTAGAAATGTAGATGAGGCTATAGAAAAAGGATTTCGCCCCTGTAAAAGATGTAGGCCTGATCTAATAGGGTATAATCCAGAGAAAAAATTAGTAAATGAAATCAAAAGATTAATAGAAACAGAATATTATTTATTAAAAAACGTATCCAGTATATCTGAAAAAATAGGGTTAAGTAAAACACAAGTTTATCGATTATTTAGAGAATATCTGAAATTTACACCAAAAGAGTATCTAGAGAAAATTAGAATAGAAAAAGCCTGTGAATTACTAGAAGATGGCATATTAAATAATGCTGAAATTGGGTTGGAAGTAGGATTTGCGAGTATATCAGCTTTTTATGCTGTGTTTCGTAAACAAACTGGATGTTCACCTGGTGAGTTTAGGGATTAGTTTAAAATTCATGTATATTTTAATGGGTACTATGGAGGAAGAAACCTATGCATAAAAAAATAAATATTACAAAAAGTGAAATAGAGGGTTTAAAAAGTAAAGATAGTAAAATGAGGATGTCACTTGATTCAACTGATGCTTTTGATGTTGGGAATAATGTGAGTTATTATGATTCTCCTTTAGGGTTAATAAAGATACAGTCTAAAGAAGGAAGCATAATAGGTTTAACATTTCATAAAGAAAAAAGGTATCAGGAAAAAATAGAAGATGTATTAATAGAAGCTAAAAAGCAGTTAGGTGAATATTTTAGTGGAAAAAGAAAAACATTTGATTTACCCCTTAAAATAACTGGGACAAAATTCCAAACCAAGGTCTGGAAGGAACTAATTAATATTCCATATGGACAAACTTTAGCATATAAAGAAATAGCAGTAGCTATTGGAAATGAAAATGCAAGTAGGGCAGTAGGAAATGCCAATAATAAAAATAAGATAGGTATTATTATACCCTGTCATAGAGTAATAGGTAGCAATGGTAAGTTAGTAGGATATGGGGGAGGTCTTTGGCGAAAAAAATGGCTTCTAGAACATGAAAAAAAGGTATAAATAGTTATAGTCTTAGATAATACGATTAAAAATATATAAAAGAGTAATAAGGTATAACTATCAAAATTGCTGGATTTGTTAATTTTAACATTTTTAAATTTGTATATTATTTAAGGAGAGAATAAATGAATAAAAAGGAGATTTTGGAGAAGATTTCTCAAAAGAATTTTGATCGGGATTATTTTGTAAGGTTCATCAATAATGATTCAAATATAAGAGAATTTATTGTAAATGAATTACTTTTAAACAATGATATTATGATATACTATCATTGTTATTACGTGGTTTCAGAGGCTAGTAAGAAGGAACCTTCTTTATACTATAAATATTGGGATAAAATTGTGGAATTATTAGATCATGATAATTCTTATCATAGAGATATTGGATTGACATTAATTGCAAACTTAGTTAAGGTTGATGATGAAGATCGTTTTTCCTTAATATGGCCAAGATTTATTGAGCATATTAATGATAAAAAGTTTATGACTGGAAAATGTTGTTTAAACAATATAAGAGTTATTTTAAAAACCAGACTTGATTTAATCGATGAAGTGGTTACTAGACTTTTAAATATTGATAAGATATGTCATTATAATGAAAAACAGATAGCACTATTAGAATGTGATGTTTTAAATATATTTGACGATGTGTTTCTTAAGAACAATTATATGAATGAAATTGTTTATTTTATTAAAAAGAAGACCTCTAGTATTAGTCCTAAAACAAGAAAAAAGGCCAAACAACTAATCAGGAAGTACAAGATATAATACATACTATTTATTGATATGCCAGCTATATATATTACTTAGAAAAAAAATAAGTAACTGGAAAGGCTAGTGAAGTTAATATATAGGAGATAAAAATCATTTCAAAAATAGATATACTGTAATAATTTCCTCTTTAGGCAAATAATTTGCTTATAAGGGGATTTTTCATTTTTTACTAAAAATAAGTTTACTAGTAATATAAAGAAGGAATTAATAAATTTATACAGAAATATCTAAAAGATGCTTATTACTAAAATGTGAAATATATGGACATTACATTAGAAGAAATATTTAGTATTTTTCCTAATGTTTATATAAAAAAGGAAGGGTTATTAAAGTTATTTGTTTGATTATTAAATTTTGAGGAGGAAGAGGATGAAAAAAATATTACTGGTGTTAGTATTTATCTTAGTGCTATCTTTTTCTGTAATGGCAGAAAATTTTCACATTGGTATTGTTACAGGGACTGTCTCCCAATCAGAGGATGATCTTAGAGGGGCAGAAGAGATGATTAGGCGGTATGGTGATAGTTCAGAGGGTGGGATGATTACCAATATAACTTATCCTGATAACTTCATGCAGGAGATGGAGACAACTATTATTCAGATTGTGGCCCTGGCAGACGACCCGATGATGAAAGCAGTTGTTGTTAACCAGGCAGTACCGGGTACAGTTGAAGCATTTAGAAGGATTCGTGAAGTGAGGCCGGATATTCTTCTGCTGGCTGGTACACCTCACGAAGACCCTGACATGTTATCAGATGAGGCAGATTTAACACTCTATCCGGATGCTGTTGCCCGTGGGTATTTAATTGTTAAGGCTGCCCAGGAACTGGGGGCAAATACCTTTATGCATATCTCCTTTCCCAGGCATATGAGTTATGAAATGCTTTCCCGGAGAAGGGATATTATGCGTGAGACTGCAAATGATCTGGGACTGAACTATGTGGATATGGGTTCACCTGATCCGGTAAGTGATATAGGTGTTGCTGGCGCCCAGCAATTTATTTTAGAGAAAGTTCCTGCCTGGTTGGAACAGTACGGGGAAAAAACAGCTTTTTTCTGTACTAATGATGCCCATACTGAGCCACTGTTAAAAAGGATTGCTGAATTAGGTGGGTATTTTATTGAAGCAGATTTACCTTCACCAACTATGGGTTATCCTGGTGCTCTAGGTGTAGAATTTAGTAATGAAGAGAAGGGGAACTGGCCTAAGATTTTAGATAAGGTTGAAAAAAAGGTTATTCAGGCTGGTGGTTCTGGTAGAATGGGTACCTGGGCCTATTCTTTTGGGTTTTCTACTTCAGCTGCTTTAGCAGAACATGCTAAAAATGTTATTGAAGGGAATTCAGAATTGCTGGATATGGAAGATATTATGTCTGCTTATGAGGAGTTTACACCGGGTGCTGGCTGGAATGGTAGTCTCTATGTTGATGCCGATGGTATTGAAAGGGAGAATTTTATGCTCATATATCAGGATACTTATATATTTGGTAAGGGGTATTTAGGTATGACTGATTTAAAGGTTCCAGCTAAGTACTTCGAAATAGGTCAATAACATAAAAAAAGGGAGATAAACTGATTTGATATATGTTAAGGCAAATATCAGGGGAAATTATCTCCTCCCTTCCTTTTTTAATTAACCAGTAAGAACAGAAGGTGAGACTATAATGGAAGAAAAATATTTACTAAAGATGGAGAATATCAGTAAGGAATTTTATGGAAATCAGGTTTTAAAGAATGTTAATTTAAATGTTAGGTCTGGTGAGATTATTGGACTTGTAGGGGAAAATGGAGCTGGAAAATCTACTCTAATGAATATCCTTTTTGGCTTAGAAGATATTCGTCAGACCGGTGGTTTTGGTGGACGGTTGATTTTTAATGGAGAAGAAGTTAATTTTAGCTCATCTCTTGAGGCCTTAGAGGCTGGTATTGGGATGGTTCATCAGGAGTTTATTCTAATTCCGGGCTTTACAGCGGTAGAGAATATCCTTTTAAATTTTGAAGTTAGTAGACCAAATATAATAGCAGAAATATTTGGTGAAAGAATGAATATATTGGATAGGGTAGAAATGAAGAAACAGGCCAGTGAAGCCATTAAACTCCTGGGGGTGGACCTTGACCTGGATATGCTGGTTAAGGATATGCCGGTAGGGTACAGGCAGTTTACTGAGATAGCACGGGAGCTTAAGCGTGAATCTACAAAATTATTGATACTTGATGAACCAACAGCTGTTCTGGCAGAGAGTGAAGCCGATATAGTCTTAAATTCAATTAAAAAGATCTCACAAAGGGGTATTGCTGTTATCTTTATTACCCACAGGCTGCAGGAGATACTTGCTGTTTCAGATTATATTATTGTCTTAAGGGATGGAGAGATTCAAAAAGAACTGCATCCTGCTGAGACCAGTGAACGTGAAATAGCTGAATATATGGTTGGAAAAGCTCGTCAGGAAAAAGTGATACATAAAAAAAGGACAAGGGAGTTTAAAGATCCTATCTTAGAGGTAAAAAATCTCTGGGTAGATATGCCAGGTGAGCAGGTTAATGGTATTTCTTTTGATGCAAAAAAAGGGGAGATTTTGGGAATAGGGGGTTTAACTGGTCAGGGAAAACTGGGGATTGCCAATGGAATTATGGGCCTTTATCCTTCAGAAGGTGAAGTGCTATTCAAAGGTGAAACTGTTCAGCTAAATAACCCCAGGAATCCCTTGCAGCAGGGCTTATCCTTTGTTTCTGAAGACAGACGGGGAACTGGTTTGCTATTAGATCAATCTTTAAATTGGAATATAGCTTTTACTGTTATGCAGGTTAAAGAGGAGTTTATCAAAAAATATCTGGGTGGTTTAATTAAATGGCGTGATGATCAAGCTATTACTGAATTAAGTAGAGAATATATTACTAAACTTAATATTAAATGTGTTAATGAGAGGCAGTATGCCCGAGAACTTTCCGGGGGGAATCAGCAGAAAATCTGTTTGGCTAAAGCCTTTGCCTTAAAGCCTGAACTCCTCTTTGTTTCTGAGCCTACCAGAGGTATTGATGTGGGTGCCAAGAAGCTAGTACTTGATACCTTGTGTCAGTATAATGAAAAATATGGAACAACAATTATTATTACCTCCTCTGAACTGGAAGAATTAAGGTCTATCTCTGATCGGATTGCTATTATTAATGAGGGGAAGATTGCGGGTATTTTACCCCCTACTGCTGAACGGGTTGAATTTGGTCTCTTAATGGTTGGTAAATCTAAAGCAGAAGAAGGTGTTGAGATTGAAAGATAAAATTAAAAAAATGATTGGTAAAATAGGTTTACCCAGATTGTTAATTGCCTTATTTCTTTTTTCTTTATTTATCATTGCCCCTTTTGTTGGTGTAAGGGTTGATACATCAATAAATGATCTTATTGCCAGGTTTGGTATGAATGCTGTTCTAGTACTATCACTGGTACCGATGGTTAAATCAGGCTGTGGGCTTAACTTTGGTCTGCAGTTAGGGATTATTGCAGGCCTGTTGGGGGCAGTAATTAGTCTGGAATTGGAATTGATTGGCTTTATTGGTTTTTTTACTGCAATAGTAGTTGCTGTTTTTTGGGCATTTGTTTTGGGTTATCTTTATGGTCTGCTCTTAAACAGGGTTAAAGGTGATGAAATGGTAGTTGCAACTTATGTGGGTTTTTCCTCTGTTTCCTTTATGAGTATTATGTGGTTGCTCCTTCCCTTTGAAAACCCCAATATGATCTGGGCTTATGGGGGAGAGGGTCTTAGAACAACTATTAGTACAGAGGGTTACTGGTTTCATATCTTAAATGGTTTTTTGGGTTTTCAACTGGGCTCGCATATTACTGTTCCTACTGGAACCATACTATTTTTTGCTTTGTTATGTCTTATTGTCTGGGCATTTTTTCGTACAAAGACAGGAACAGCAATGGAAGCTGTTGGTTCTAATCCTGATTATGCCCGTTCCTGTGGGATAAATGTTGATAGGGTCAGGACGAATTCAATTATAATGTCAACAATTATTGCTGCTATTGGTATCTTGGTTTATCAGCAGAGTTTTGGTTTTATTCAGCTTTATAATGCACCATTATTAATGGCCTTTCCAGCTATTGCAGCACTTCTACTTGGAGGGGCTTCTGTTAGTAAAGTAAAGATGTGGAATGTAATTGTAGGCGCTTTATTATTCCAGGGCATTTTAACTATGACCCCTTCAGTTATGAATAATATTATAAAAAGTGATATGTCTGAGACGATCAGGATCATTATCTCTAATGGTATGATTGTCTATGCGTTAACCAGAAAAATGAGGGTGAGAGCATGATAAATCAAGGTACATTAAAGGCCATAAATCCGTTTAAAAAGTTTTTAATTGATTATGCTGTACCAATTATGTTTATTATAATAGTTGTACTGGCAGCACCTATGTCAGGATTTTCCCTAAGTTTTCTAGCAAATGAGGTTATGACTAGACTGACCAGGAATTCTTTTTTGATTTTATCTCTATTAATTCCTGTAATGGCAGGTATGGGTATGAATTTTGGAATAGTTTTAGGAGCAATGGCTGGAGAGATAGGCTTAATCTTTATTACAGACTGGCATATAGTAGGTCTCCCCGGGATATTACTGGCCATATTACTGGCTACCCCTTTTGCTATTGTATTTGGTTATTTTGCTGGTGTTGTCCTTAATAAGGCGAAGGGTAGAGAAATGGTAACAGGTCTTATGTTGGGATTTTTTATGAATGGTATTTACCAGTTAATTGTTCTCTATGGTATGGGAAATATCATTCCTGTTTCTAATAATGAGATCCTCTTAAGCAGGGGATATGGAATCAGGAATGCTGTTAATCTAGATGGTGTTAGACAAAGCCTTGATAATTTAATTAGATTAAACCTTTTTGGAATAAAGATCCCGGTTTTAACTATAATTGTAATAACTGGTTTATGCCTATTTATTATCTGGTTTAAGAAGACAAAATTAGGACAGGATATGAGAACAGTAGGTCAGGATATGGAAGTAGCCAGGTCTGCCGGGATTGATGTAGAAAAAACCCGGATTATCGCTATTATTATCTCTACAGTACTGGCCTCTTATGGGATGATTATCTATCTGCAGAATATCGGAACAGTTAATACCTATAACAGTCATGAACAGATTGGGTTTTTTGCTATTGCTGCCCTCCTGGTTGGTGGGGCTTCAGTAGCCAGGGCTTCGGTATTTAATGTTTTTGTTGGTGTTATTCTCTTTCATACAGTTTTTATTGTTTCACCCAGGGCTGGTAAAGAGTTAATTGGTTCAGCCCAATTGGGTGAGTATTTCAGGGTATTTATTACTTATGGTGTGATTGCTTTTTCCCTGGCTTTATATGCCTGGAAAAGTAGAGTTGAGAAGGAGAATGCGAGGAAAAAAGCCATGATATTACATAGGGTTTCTCTACAAGGAGATAGTGAAAAGAGTGATTTTTCGTGAAGAAAAAAATTATATTTAGAGCTATTCTTGTAGTTTTTTTGATTATGCTGGGGATTATATTCTTTATTATCGGAAAGGAACATAAGGTATTTATTGATAACCGGGATCTGACTATAGCTGGAAAAACTTTTACTGCAGCTGTCAGATATGAAGTCTGGGTTGACGGAGAAAAACTCAGTAGAACAACACTTAATCCTGGGAAAAGAAATGTGGTTTATTTAGCAGGGCCTCAACATAAAATAGTCTTACAGGAGATTAAAGAAGGTAAAGCTGTTGGTAAAGAAATTGAAAAGGATATTAATTTATCATTAGACCAGACACAGGTTATTATCAATATACCTGCACTTGTAGCTGGTTCGGATTTGTTTCTCTATCAAGACAAGTAAAATATAGTTCTCTCTAAATTAAAATAAAGAATTTATAAACCATTCGGGGTTAGCAAAGACCCCATTAACTTTTACTGTCCAGTGAAGATGGGGTCCAGTTGAAAAACCGCTTGACCCTACACTGCCGATAATATCTCCCTTTTCTATTTTTTGTCCAACACTTACTTTGATGTCGTCCAGGTGGCAGTAGGAACTGGAGATATTCCAACCATGGTCAATAATTATGGTATTACCAGTTACCAGCAATTCTGCTGCCAGTTCTACAATTCCACTGGCAGCAGCTTTAACAGCAGTCTCTTTGGAGGCAGCAATATCTAAACCGGAATGACGGTTTTGTAATCTGTTATTGATATATCTTGTTGCTCCAAAAGGGGTAGAGATAGTACCATCTACTGGCCAGATAAATTTACCTTGCCATAGTCGTGTGCTAGAGGAATTTTTACGGGCTTTATTTATTAGCTGATTGTCTCTTTTCTTTCTTTCAATTGTTTCTTTGCTCTGGGGTCTGACTATTTCTTCTTTTTCACTATCAACATCTAGATAGCTTTTTCTAAAATTTCCTGGTAGGACTTTAATATCCTTAAGCATATTGAAATTTTGTCCATTTATTTCAAGTTTATATTCTCCTGGTTTAAGCCAGTAGGAAATGGGGATGAGAGCCAAGAAACCAGTTGTATTATTATCTTTGTAAAGATGATATTCCTTTTGATTAAAATTAATCCTGTAGATATGCTGATTTTCAGTCCTTATTATTATCAGTTCTCCCTGTTTGAACTGCTGGTTATTAAGAAAAATATTTTTTTCTCTTTCCCCAACAGCTTTAATGGGAAAAATAGTAATTAGACCAAGAATAATGACCAGAGCTAATACCAAGTTGAATTGTCTTCTGACCAACAATAATATCATTCCCCTTTTTAATGTTTTCTGTCTCTTTATCAGGTTTTCACATTTATAATTAACACTTTGTTTATCTCCGGGAAGCAGTACTATAATAGTAGTTGTTTAGATATAAATAACAGTTGATTGTTTAAGTAAATTATTTATTAGTAATTATATCATATAAATAATTTAACGTAAATTTACGATGTTTTGCTGATTTTAGACAGAATTCTATTGGATTTAATGCAGGAAAATAATATTATATCTAGAAATATACTAAAAAGTGTCTAAAAAGGAGAGGGTTATACTTGAAGAAAATTATTTTTAGTCTTTTGATAGTATTGTTGATTTCTTCGATTGTAATTGCAAAGGTGAATTTGCCGGGAAAGGATAGGACAGACTTATGGAATGGCCATGACTGGCAGAAGATGAATTATGAGCAAAAAGTCTATTATATCTCCGGGCTAGTAGCGGGAATCAATAATATTGTAGAACAGATGTCTCAGGGGAGTGAAGATGTTCCTTTTATAAAAGCTAACACTATTGAAAAGATGGTAGAAAAAATTGACCAGGAATATAAAAAAGGTAATCTTGATTTAAGGATTATTGAATTAGATGTTGTTGATTAATTAAAAATCAATAGTACAGTTTTAATTACTAAATAGGTCAGCACTGACTCATTGTAAGTGAGGTGCTGACCTTAGATTCTTGTCTCCAGTGTTATTATAACTCTTCTCTCTTCTTTCCTAAGTGTAACAGCTTTTGTCGATAAATGGGGTGATTATATCAATTACACTCATTAATATTATGTTAAATATATATTAAAATTTTTACTTGATTTTCTTGACAGCAATATTGGATAATGCTATAATACTAATTGTCATTAAGTTAAATGATACTTTATTGTTTTGCCGGGGTGGCGGAATTGGCAGACGCATCGGACTTAAAATCCGGTGGGTATTTTTACCCGTGTCGGTTCGAGCCCGACCCCCGGCACCACTTTATAGTTGTGGGTATAGCTCAGTTGGCTAGAGCGCCACGTTGACATCGTGGAGGTCAGCGGTTCAAGTCCGTTTACCCACACCATATTTAAAATTTAATAGTAATTACAATTCCGTACATTCTATAGATGTACGGTTTTTATTTTGCGGCTAATAGTTGTATACAAATTTCAGCTGGTTCATATAATAATATAGATATAAGGAGTGATAATAATGGGGATAACTATCTCAACATTGGATTTCTCAAATGAGATAAAGGATAAATTGCAGCAGAAATTAGGTCAAAGCCTAATTTTTGCTGAAGAAGAGAGTAAAGGATATACCCTTTTTAAAATAGATTTTGAGCAAAACAAAAAAATAAATGCCCTGGAATATATTGCAGGTATTATAGCTGATATAGTAATTGACAGTCTGGAAATAAAATTTATTACTCGGATAATTAGACATAAATATCAGCAGTTTTCTGGTGATGAGCGGGATAAGATCCAGGAATTAACCTTAAATCGTTTAAATGAAGAGGGTATGAGAAAGAATAAACTGCGTCCTGATGAAATGTTTAATAAACTGGTCAGGAAACAGGAGGTTATGAAAGAAATTCAAAAATACTTTAATAAGAATCAGGATATTAATATAGAAGGTTTTGTAAGATTTAGATTAAAGGATTATATTAGTGATTTGAATTGTGCTGTGGAGGAAGCGGTAGATGACTACATTATCGAAAAAGAATATAATGAATTTATTGAATTACTAAAGTATTTTGTGGATCTTCAGGAACCCAGAATATCTATGGTTCATGTATTACAGAAAGAGGATAAATCTTTTCAAATCTATGATAAACTGGGTAATAAGATTAATAATGAGTATCTGGAAGGGTATTTATCCGAAATGTTTGATGAAGACGTAGAACATGAAGATTTACTGATTAGTGCCCTTATTAATGTGGCACCTGTTAAGATCATACTTCATTTTGATGATAGTGAAACTGAGGAGACAGTCAAAAAAATATTTGGTGATAGAGTAGAAGTATGTACTGGCTGTCAGATGTGTAAAAAGAATTAAATTTAAGGGCAGGGAACTTGACAATCCCGCTTGGAGGTATTATAATTATAAAAAATTAACTAAAGACTGCGAAGGGGAGAGTAAGGTATAAGGCTCCATACAGAGAGAGTTGCCCTGGCTGAAAGCACTCAGGATGTTTATATCTGAAGACCACCCTGGAGTTGATAGAATGAACTTGAAGTATTTCTATCCGGTTCATATACCGTTATCTAGTTAAGTGAATTTTAAACAGCAAACAAATGCTTGTTTAAGATTAATTAGGGTGGAACCGCGGCCTTATCCGTCTCTAGAATAGAGGAGGATAAGGCCTTTTTGCATATTTAATTAAGGATTATAAAATGGAGGGGATATATATGTCAGAGATTAGTATTACTTTACCAGATGGATCACAGCTGGGTTTTGAAGCTGGTGTAACTGTTAGTGAGGTGGCTTTTAGCATTGGTACTGGTCTGGGAAGGGCCGCAGTAGCTGGGGAGATTGATGGTGAACTGGTAGATTTGAGGACAAGTATTGAAGATGATGTTCAACTGTCTATTGTGACAGCTGATTCAGAAAAAGGTCTGGATATAATGAGGCATACTACTGCCCATATTATGGCCCAGGCAGTTAAACGTATTTATGGTGATGTAAAACTGGCGATTGGGCCAACTATTGAAGATGGTTTTTATTATGATTTTGACCAGAAGGAGAGGTTTTCACCTGAAGACCTTAAAGAGATCGAGACTGAGATGAAAAAAATAATTAAGGAAGACTTACCAATTGAAAGGGAGCTAATCAAAAAAGAAGATGCTGTCAAATTAATGAAAGAAAAAGGTGAAAACTATAAGGTGGAATTAATCAATAGTTTTGATGATGAATATGTAAGTCTTTATCATCAGGGGGAGTTTACTGATCTCTGCCGTGGACCACACCTTTTTTCTACCGGGAAGGTAAAGGCCTATAAACTGTTAAACATTGCAGGTGCTTACTGGCGCGGTGATGAAAATAATAAGATGTTACAGAGGATTTATGGTACATCCTTCCGCAAAAAGTCAGAACTTGAAGAATACCTAGAACGTCTGGAAGAGGCTAAAAAAGAGATCACCGGAAATTAGGCCGGGAACTTGATTTATTTAGTATGCATGATGAAGGAAAGGGTTTCCCATTCTTCCATCCCAAAGGCATGGTTTTAAGGAATCAGCTGACTAATTTTTGGAGGGATGAGCACCGTAAAGCTGGTTATCAGGAGATTAAGACACCGATTATTTTGAATCAATCACTCTGGAGAAGATCTGGCCACTGGGATCACTATAAAGATAATATGTATTATACAGAGATAGACCAGGAGGCCCATGCCATTAAACCGATGAACTGCCCAGGTGGTATTCTAGTTTATAAAGATAAAATGCATAGTTATCGTGACCTTCCTATTAGAATGGCTGAATTAGGCCTGGTTCACCGCCATGAGTTGTCTGGCACCTTACATGGGTTAATGCGGGTGCGTAATTTTACCCAGGATGATGCCCATATATACTGTCTGCCTTCACAAATAGAAGATGAGATAACTGGTGTTATAAAGCTGGTTAATACTATTTACAGTGCTTTTGGTTTTGATTATTGTATTGAACTGAGTACTAAACCTGAAAAAGCCATGGGTTCTGATGAGTTATGGGATAGGGCTACAGAGGCCTTAAAAAACACCATTGAAGAGAACAATCTTGATTATGAGATAAATGAAGGTGATGGGGCATTTTACGGTCCAAAGATTGATTTTCATCTAGAGGACTCACTAGGAAGAACCTGGCAGTGTGGTACAATCCAACTTGACTTTCAGATGCCGGAACGGTTTGATTTGACATATGTCGGTAGAGATGGTGATGACCACCGTCCAGTAATGCTTCACCGGGTAATTTATGGTAGTCTGGAGAGGTTTATGGGTATTCTGATTGAGCATTATGCAGGCGCCTTTCCAGTCTGGTTGTCTCCTGTACAGGTTGCCATTATCCCTGTCTCTGATGATCAGCTAAGCTATGCTAAAACATTGAAAAAAAACCTGGAAGAAGAAAAAATCAGGGTAGAGATCGATGATAGTAATGAAAAACTTGGCTATAAGATTCGTCAAGCTCAAGTACAACAAATTCCCTATATGTTAATTGTTGGGAGTAATGAAGAGGAGGATAAGACGGTTTCTGTCCGGGAACGGCGCGAAGGTGATATAGGTGTTATGGGAATAAATGAGTTTCAAAAAAGGATCAAACAGGAAATAGTAGAGAAAAAATAAGGAATTGAAAGTGAATAATAAAATAGGCACATATCTGTACCCATTAAAAATTAAGATAGTTGTTGAAAAATATAAGTGATATAGATATGTGTCGAGAAATGGATAATTATGAAATAAATTATTGAAAAAATATAATAAAATCTGATATAATAGTCCTAGTTAGATAATTTTTGATCTATATAATGTTGACAGATGGTGATAATATATGCCTACAGTTGAAAAAAAAGGGGATGAAGTATTCTCTGATAAATTAATCAAAAAGGAATATATTAATAAACTGAGAAATAATCATAATATTCCTCATTATGTTATCGAGAATATTATCCATCGCTCTGAAAAACCTCCGACAGACCCTGACTTGTTTAGCGAAATGATTAGTGGTAAATTAGTAGACCCTAAGAAAAGTGCAAGTTTACTGTCAAAGATCAGGGGTGAGGGAACCTGCAGCATCATAGATAAATTAAAGGTAAAGTATTTTCAAAGTAATAAAAAATATTTAGCTGATTGTTTAAATTTAGGTATTAACAGGGTGTTAGTTGAGAAAGAATTAATAAGGGAAAACCCCTGTTTATTAGAAAAAGAACAGTGGTGTGAAATTAAAATAAAATATCTCAATGATGTAGCTAGTCCTGATATTGAATTTGCTTTAGAGGAATTAATTTTACTGCAGGGTAATTCATTTGATTTTAAAGACTATGTTAAACGGGTTGCCAGCCTGGATACTGAACACTGGCTTGATTTGTTATTTCGGAGTATTGGACTTGAAATAGACCAGTTAACTCAAAGACAATCTTATCTTTTGTTGGCACGTTTGATTCCTTTTGTGGAAAAAAATTATAATTTGATTGAACTTGGTTATAGGGGAACAGGGAAATCATATCTTTACCGACAAATGACAGACGATTCTATTCTTGTTTCTGGGGGTAAAACTACTATTGCCAATATGTTTTATAATCTGGGTACTAGACAGATTGGCTTAGTTGGTAGAAAAAATGTCATTGCCTTTGATGAAGTAGCCCATGTTAATTTTAAAGATAGTACTGCTGTGCAGATTATGAAAGATTATATGGAATCAGGTTCATTTAGTAGAGGAAGTCATGATATATATGCTGATAGTTCTATTGTCTTGCTGGGAAATATAAATGAAGATATAAAACTTTTATTGAATAAAAATGTTTTTACTCCCTTACCGGAATTATTACGGGATATGGCTTTGATTGATCGTTTGAATTTTTATCTACCGGGGTGGGAAATCAATAAACTATTAACTGATTGCCTGACCGGAAAAAATGGTTTACTAGATAATTATTTATTTGCTGCGTTTAATAGACTAAGGGATGAGGATTATACAGAAATTGTTGAGGATTATTTTCAACTTGATAAAAATTTGGATACCAGAGATAGTAGATCTGTTAAAAAAACGGTAGCAGGGTATATAAAATTATTACATCCAGATGGTAATGTTAGTAAAGCAAGGCTTAAAAATTACTTAGAATTGGCTTTAGAAGGTAGAAAGAGAATCAAAGACTATCTAGTAAAATTTTATCCCTTTGAATATTCTGAGCAGTTGTTTGAATGTGCTGCTGTAGGTGGTAGTGAAAAAGTAATACCTTCACTCCCAGAGGATAAATATAATTATCAATTAAAACAAAAACTGCCAGAACCAG
Source organism: Iocasia fonsfrigidae (assembly GCF_017751145.1). Taxonomy (GTDB): domain Bacteria; phylum Bacillota; class Halanaerobiia; order Halanaerobiales; family DTU029; genus Iocasia; species Iocasia fonsfrigidae. The sequence goes on along the minus strand of NZ_CP046640.1, from coordinate 2,425,118 downwards.
GAGTTATCTACATAGGGCAGATAATAAATAATAATGAACTGGCCATCTTAAAGGTTAAAATAAAATCTTACTCCTATGGGAAAGGTAGATTGAGTTTTGTAAATACCTATGATAAAGAGATAATGAAACAGCTTAAAAAATCTTTTGTCAATATTAAAGGGAAATCTACAGAAATAAGGAAGGCAATTAATCAACGTGATTTTCATATTGAATTTATACCATTACTTAAGGAAATAAATGCTGATATTAGTAAGGCTTTTTTTGTTGCCTTATATTCCCTTATATATAATAAAGTTATTACTACAAGTTTTATTATCAGTGAAAAGAGTAAATTGTTTCGCGAATCATTTAAAAATCAGTCTATCAGAGCGATTAAAATAGAAGAAAAAGGAAAGTTAAAAACCTTATTACCGATTAAGACTGATGATTTCAATCTATATATTGAGATCCCCAGGGAAGTATATGAGAATGTCCATGACTATATACTTTTGACAGAATAAATAAAATTTGTAAAAAAATTAATTATGTTACAGGAGTTTCCCCATTTTTTGAGTGTATATAAAGAAAAAGTTATCAACAGGCAAAATTGTGGATAATTCATGTTGAGAATGGTTTAAAAATAGTTATCCACAGATTACGCAAAAAAGGTGAAACAAGCTCCTGAATTTGGTATAATTTGTTTGGACACAAAAACCAAAAGGAGTTGTTCCACCTATGAGTAATTATACCAAATTTATTTACCAATTGAAACGAAAAGTAAGCAATTTTTCTAAAAGTATTTCTAAAAACCTATCAAAACCTAAAACTAAATTTATTACTCAAATGATTTATGGTTTACTAAAAGGTCAATCAGTACTTTTAAGTAATATTGCTCGTTCTCTTAAAGAAGATATCCTTTTCAAAAAAACTGTTGAACGTTTATCCAGAAACCTTGAAAATTTTAATCAACAAGAAGAACTAATTACTGATTATCTAAATAAGATTAAACCACATATTGATGATAATACTGTTTTCTGCTGTGACAAATCAGATATAGTAAAACCCTACAGTAAAGAACTGGAGGCTCTTGATAGAGTTAGAGATGGTAGCAAAGGTGAAACTGAAAAAGGTTATGATACTTTTGAAATAGCTGCTCTAACTGATAATAAAGAACTGCCTATAGAAGTATACTCTCATATCTACTCAAGTTTAGAATCTGGTTTTAAAAGTAGAAATATTGAAGCATTAAAAGGTCTTAATTTTATTGAAAAGCATTTTGGAAAAAAAGGTATTTATGCCCTTGATAGAGGCTATGATGCCAATCTTTATTATAAATATTTTACTGATAGCAATAAAGATTTTGTAATTAGGGCTAAAAGTAACCGCAATCTTATTTATAAAGGCAGAAGCATAAATATTAAGAAAATAGCTGATCTATACAAAGGTAAATATGTCTATTGCTATACCAACCAGGATAACAAAAAAAGAAAATTAAAATTTAGTTATGCTCCAATTAAATTACCAGCTTTAAAAGATAAAAAGTTAACTCTTGTAATCGTTAGAGGCCTTGGAAATAATCCAATGATGTTAATTACAAATTTAAGGCCAAAGGCTAAAAAACTTACTCTTATCATTTTAAAAGCATATATTAAAAGATGGAGAATAGAAGAATATTTTAGATTCAAAAAACAGAAGTTTGACTTTGAAAATTTTAGAGTAAGATCTTTAAAAAGAATAAGAAATTTAGATTTAATTTTATCAATAGCAATAGGATTTTTAGCTCTATTTTCAAACAAGAAAAAACAGACCGAACTCAAGATAATTGTAAAGAAGGTTTCTGATAGAATATTTAATCTCCCGGATTTTGATTATTATGCAATAGCAGATGGTTTTAAAGCTATTTTAGAGAAATCATACACTGGAATAAATTCGTTTTTAAAAAGTTATTACCAAAAACAGCGATCACAAAACAATTTACAACTTTCTTTACCACTATGACAGTAAAGGTTAGTTTTTGCTATTTTTAAAAATGGGGAAACTCATTTATTATGTTATAATTGACTTTAATTATATACTGTGTTATACTAAGATAGATAATAAAGTAGAAACCCCCGTTTCTCACCAGTAAAAGACACTGGTTAATAGATAAAGGCTTATTAGAAGAGTTTTGATTACTTTTCTATAGCTGTATCTTATGTTTTTTAGGCGGGTGGTATTCCATCCGCTATTTTTATTATAGGCACTAATCTTTTGAGCTTGTGAAATAATCACAGATTTTTGCTGAAGATTATTATGTCAAAATTAAAATGTGTTTGAAAAATCAGGAGGTGCATAAAAAATCGGTAGTAATGATTTAAGGATTAATGATAATATCAGGGCAAGAGAGGTAAGATTGATTTCCTCGGAAGGAGAACAGGTCGGGATACTTTCTAGAAATGATGCTTTAAGGATGGCAGAAGAAAAGGAACTTGATCTGGTTGAGGTTGCCCCACAGGCCAAACCGCCTGTATGTAAAGTGATGGATTATGGTAAATATAAGTATGAACAGGCGAAAAAGGCCAAGAAAGCTAAAAAGAACCAAAATGTTATGAATATCAAGGAAGTGCAGATGGGTGTAAAGATTGAAGACCATGATTTTAATGTAAAACTTAAAATGGCCAGGAGATTTTTAAAGGATAAAGATAAGGTTAAAGTCAGGGTTAAGTTCCGCGGCCGGGAACTTGTCCATAAAGAATTAGGATATGGTTTAATGGATAGATTAATAGAAGGGACTGAAGACCTGGGTAAAGTAGAGAGTAAACCTAGGATGGAAGGGCGTAATATGTTTATGTTCTTGACCCCTGATATGGATAAATAAAATATAAGAGGAGGATTATGTTATGCCTAAGATTAAAACCCATAAAGGTATTGCTAAACGGGTTAAAAAGACCAGTAAAGGCAAACTCAAGAGGAGTAAGGCCTTTCATAGTCATATATTAACCAAAAAAACTGGTAAAAGAAAGAGAAATCTCAGGAAAAGTACTTTAATTGATAAAACCTATGAAAAAAGATATAAAAAATTGTTACCTTATAAATAATAATGTTGAAAGGGGAAATAGAATATGCCACGTGTAAAGAGGGGTACTAAAGCCCGCCGTAGAAGAAAAAAGGTATTAAAGATGGCTAAGGGTTATTTTGGTGCTAAGAGTAAATTATATAGACCAGCCAATCAGGCTGTTATGAAATCACTTCACTATGCCTATAGAGACCGCCGGGCAAAAAAGAGGGAATTCAGGAAACTATGGATAACCCGAATCAATGCTGCGGCACGTAAAGATGGTCTTTCATATAGTAAGTTTATCAATGGTTTAAAAAAGGCTAATATTGAAATTGATCGTAAAATGTTAGCTGATATGGCTGTTCGTGATGAAAATAGCTTTAGTGAACTGGTATCTGTTGCTAAAGAGGAATTAGGTCTTTAGCGAGTTTAAAGATTAACAAGTATATTTGTTGGAGCAATAAAGTATAGTCAGGCCAATATATATTCCCCGGTAATTACTTCCGGGGGTTTTTATATGGGGGTGTTAATGATGAATGGAGTAATAAGTAGTACCGGGAATGTCAGAATAAAATACCTGCAGAAATTATACCTACGTAAATACAGAAAGAAAGAGGGCAAGTTTATTCTTGAGGGATACCGGATTATAAATGAGGCTTTAAATAGCAATGCTGATTTTGAGACTATATTTTTAACTCCTTCTTTTTATGACTCCCCTGAAGGACAAAAGATTACTAATCTGGTCGGTAGGGATATGGTAGTTCTGGTTGAAGAAGGTCTTTTAAATGAATTAGCAGATACAGTTACCCCTCAGGGGGTTATAGGGGTTGTTGATGAACCTGTCTATCATATTAATGATTTTATTGACAAAGGAATTATACTTGTGCTGGATAGACTTCAGGATCCGGGTAATATGGGTACTGTAATTCGCACTGCAGTAGCAGCAGGGGTTGCCGGGATCATAGTACTTAAAGGTAGTGTTGACATATATAATCTGAAAGTGCTCAGGGCTACTATGGGTGCTGTCTTTAATATCCCGATAATAACAGATATAGAACTGGCTGCCTTTAAAGAATTATTAGTTTCACAGCTCTCTACTTATAATCTGATTGCTGCTGATTTAAGTGGGAAAGAATACTATTATAATATTAACTATAATCCCAGGAGTATGTTGGTTATTGGTAATGAAGCCCATGGGGTCTCCCGGGAGATATTGGAAATGGCTGATAGACTTATTAAGATACCCATTATAGGTGATATAGATTCCTTAAATGCTGCTATCGCTGCTGGTATTATAATGTATAAAGCGCTGGAAGAAAAAATAGAATAAAATGTTTGTTATTTTCAGAAATTTTTTCAAAAAATAGGTCTAAATCCTTGTCAATATAAAGGGAGTATGATATAATCTTAAATATAATCATAATATATCTCTCTTGGAAGGATGTGGTCCTAATGGGCTTGACCGCAACATTTTTCTGGAGGCTTTTTGAAGAAACGGGTTCTATTAATGCATATCTGGTTTATAAACAGATGTATCTAATGATGAGATATACCCCAAACAAACAGGAATTCATATAGTTTAAAAGTGATGAAAGAGAGAGTAGTTGCCTGATAGACTTCACAGGGAATGGCTGTCATCGACTGTAAACAGTCTGAAGTTGTGGTAATGAAGTTCACTCTGGAGCTGTAGGCTGAAATTGAGTAGGTCTAACCGGGATTTATTGTTCCGTTATATTAAACAAGTAACCTTTACTTAGGTGGAGGTAAAGTAGGGTGGTACCGCGATCTCTCGTCCCTTGGATGAGAGATTTTTTATATATTTATGGAGGTGTTTTATGGTGAATTTACAGGAAAGACTTAAAGAGATTGAAGAAGAAGGAAAAAAAATCTTCAGTACTGTTAATGATTTAGAGACATTAGAGGAGTTAAGGATTGATTTTCTGGGTAAGAAGGGAAAAATTACCGATGTCCTCCGTCAAATGGGTAAAATACCAGCTGAGGAAAGGCCTGTAGTTGGTAAGATAGCTAACCAGCTTAAAAATAAGCTCAATAAGCTCTTACAAGATAAAAAGGATGAACTGACAGAATTAGCAGAACAAAAAAGGCTTGCTGACGAAAAGATAGATGTTACCCTACCTGGTAAAGAGCCTAATATTGGACATGTACACCCTTTAACAAATATTTCAAATAAAATTAGAGAGGTATTTATAGGTCTAGGCTATACAATAGCTGAAGGACCAGAAATAGAAAATGAATATAATAATTTTGAGGCTCTAAATGTCCCTAAACACCATCCTGCCCGTGACTTGCAGGATACCTTTTATATTAATGATAATTACCTTTTAAGGACACACACATCACCAGTACAGATTAGAACTATGGTAGAGAATCAACCACCAATCAGGATAATTGCCCCTGGGCGTGTTTACCGCTCTGATGAGCTGGATGCTTCACATTCTCCTGTGTTTCATCAACTAGAAGGCCTGCTTGTTGATAAGGGAATTGCTTTTAGTGACCTTAAGGGAACAATAGAGTTATTTGTAAAGGCTATTTATGGAGAAGATACCAAAACAAGGTTTCGCCCCAGTTATTTTCCATTTACTGAACCCAGTGCAGAGGTTGATATTTCCTGTGTAATATGTGGTGGAGAGGGTTGCCGTCTTTGTTCTCAGACTGGTTGGCTTGAAGTAATGGGTTCCGGTATGGTACACCCTAATGTTCTAGAGATGGCTGGTGTTGATACCTCTATTTATAGTGGTTTTGCCTTCGGGATGGGTTTAGATAGGATTGCGATGCTAAAGTATGGGATAGAAGATATCAGGCTTTTATATGAAAATGATAAAAGATTTCTGCATCAATTTTAAAGATAGGGAAGGTGTTTATTAATGAAGGTTTCTTATAATTGGTTAAAGAGATATATTGATCTCTCATATACCCCGGAAGAACTGGATTATGTACTTACTATGGCTGGATTGGAAGTGGATTCCATGGAATATCTAGGTGAGGGGATTGAGGATATCATAATAGGTGAGATTGAGAAAATAGAGGAACACCCTAATGCTGATAAACTGGTTATCTGTCAGCTAAATACAGGTGATGAGTTGTTACAGATAGTTACCGGGGCACCGAATGTTGTTGAAGGTGCCAGGGTACCTGTTGCCAGAACAGGTGTTGAACTACCAAATGGTATGAAGATTAAAAAGACCAAATTACGTGGTGAACCATCAAATGGAATGCTCTGTTCTACTGATGAACTTGGTTTAAGTCAGGAAAGGGCATCAGGGATCATGATTCTGGGAGAAGAGGCTGTACCAGGTGAAAAGTTAGTAAAATATTTAGGGCTGGACGATTATGTCTTTGATCTTGATTTAACACCAAACTATGCCCGCTGTCTGGGTATGCTAGGCATTGCTAGGGAGTTAAAATCACTTCAGGAAGATGTAAAAGTGAAGAGACCTGAGATTAAGATTAATAATGATAATAAGGAAGATATAAGGGATTATGTCAGCATAGAGGTCATGGATAAAGAATTATGCCCCCGCTATACCGGCCAAATTATCAAGAATGTTAAGATAGGGCCTTCACCTGAATGGATGCAACAAAACCTCAAAGCAGCAGGAATTAGACCGATTAATAATGTAGTAGATATTACTAATTATGTACTCCTTGAGTACAATCAACCACTACATGCCTTTGATTTTGATACAATCAATGAGAAAAAAATTATTGTTCGTCGGGCCAGATCAGGGGAGAAATTAATAACTCTTGATGACCAGGAGCGTCAGCTTAATGAGGAGATGTTGGTTATTGCTGATACTAAAGAAGCAGTTGGCCTGGCAGGGGTTATGGGGGGAGCAAATAGTGAGGTAACTGAGGATACTAGTACAATATTTCTGGAATCAGCCTATTTTAATCCTGTTAATATTAGAAAGACTGCTAAAAAACTGGGCCTTCCCAGTGAGGCATCACACCGCTTTGAACGCGGTATTGATATTGAAGGTGTTGTTGAAGCCGGCCGGAGGGCGGCTTACCTAATGCAAGAGTATGCTGCTGGTGAAGTAGTAAGTGGAATAATTGATATATATCCTGAACCTTACCAGCCGTTAGAAATAGTACTTGAGACTGATTATGTAAATAATATATTAGGTATTTCCTTAACTGCCAAAGATATTAGTCAGATGCTTAATAAACTTGGTTTTCTCATTAAGGGGGAAAAGGAGGGTTTGGTCAAGGTAGCTGTCCCTTCATATCGTAATGATGTAGAGCGGGAAGCAGACCTTATTGAAGAACTGGCTCGTGTCTACGGCTATAATAATATCCCGGTAACTGTTCCAGAAAGCAAACAGCAGGGTGGAAAGACCTCTCAACAGTCTCTGGAGGATATCAGCAGGGAGCTAATGATTTCTGCTGGATTGGATGAGATTATCAATTTTAGTCTTCAAGGTAAAGAAGATTATGAGTTGTTCAGGCTCCCTGAAGATAGCAGGCTCAGGGAATGGGTCAGGATTAAAAACCCTTTAAATGAATCATATGCTTTAATGAGGACTTCTCTACTACCGGGTATAGTTGAACTTTTATCTAATAATGCTAAAAGACAGATTGATAGGATGGCTGTCTTTGAAATAGGCAATGTGTTTTTCAGACAGGTAGGGGAAGAACCCTTTCAACAGGAATTGAAACTTGCTGGGGGGAGTATGGGCTATCCAGAGGATAGCTGGCAGTCAGCTGCAGCTGATTTCTTTTACTTAAAAGGGGTGTTAGAGAGCTATTTTAGCAGACTTGGTATTGATAGTTTTCTCTTTAAACCAGCCAGGCAGAGTTTTCTTCACCCTGGACGGACAGCAAGTATTGAGCTTGACGGTGGGGAGATTGGTTATCTTGGCGAGCTTCTCCCTGCTATAATTACTGAACTTGATCTGAAAGAGAGGACAGCTCTTTTTCAGCTTGATTTAACAGCTGTTATTAAGGCAGTTAATCTGGATAAAAAATATAGTAAATTACCTAAATATCCTGCAGTTGAACGTGACCTGGCTATCCTTGTAAAAAACGAGATTAATTCAGGTGAAATACTAAGGTTACTTAAACGGGAGGCTGGAGATATATTGAAGAAAGTGGAGATATTTGATCTCTATGAAGGGGATCAAATCCCTGAAGGCCTTAAGAGCCTTGCTTTTAAGCTGCTTTTTCAGGCAGAGGATAGAACATTACGGGATGAAGAAGTGAATGAACTCTTTAATAAGATATTAAAACTCTTAAGGAATTTCTTCTCCGCAGAAATTAGAGGAAATTAAAATAGCAGGCAGGATTTCCTTTCTAAATAGTGAATTTAATAAATATAGAGAAATTTTTCTGGGGGATGAATAAAAATGGCTGTGGAGGATAAGCATAAAGATAAATACAATGTAAAACTGCTCGGTGAAGATATGGTGATAGTTGGACAATTATCTGAGAGGTATGTAAAAAAGCTGGTACACCATATCAATATTATCGGTCAGGATATCTCCAGGGCTTATCCCCGCCTATCACGTCAGCGTATTCTCAATCTGGCAATTATGAATGTTGCAGATGAATATTATAAGTTAAAGGATAAGTATGAAGAAAAATCAGAGGATATTAAGACCCTGGAAAAGGAGTTTAAAAAGCTGGCAGATAAACATAATAAACTCAAAAAAGACTATCAAGAGCTGGAATCTCTCCTGGAGGAGGTTGATTAGGATATGGGGTAACAATAATTGATATAGTGCTATTAATTCTGTTTCTATATTTTGTCATAGGAGGATTTAATAAAGGGTTTATCAAACAAACAAGCATGATAATTGGTATTGTTTTTGCCTTACTGATTGCTGTTAATTATTATAATGGTTTTCAAAAATATATTGCACCATATGTGGAAACTTCACCCCAGTTATTACAATTTATTAGTTTTGCAGTATTATTTATAGCAGTCAATGTATTAGTCCATTTGCTTGGTATGGTTTTTAAGAATGTCATTGATTTTCTGTTTCTAAAACCGATCGATCATGCTGCTGGTGCTTTGTTAGGACTGCTTAAGGGTGGACTGCTGGCTTATTTTCTTGTCTTATTTTTGAATAAGCTTCCAGTAACATCAATTAGCCAGCAGGTACAGAATTCATTTCTAGCAACTAGGTTATTGTCTATGACACCCTTTCTTCAGCAGAATTTGCAGAATATATTTAGACCATGATTTAAATCATGGTCTTTTAACATCTCCATAAATTTTTGATTTAAGAAATAATTAATTTGCTTGTCTATTTGAGGGGGAATAATTTTGGATAAAGGTGTTATTGCTATACTTGAATTAAATAAAATTAAAGAAGAGGTAAGAAAACATACAGCCACTATAATCGGGGGAGAAATTGTAGAGAAATTAACTCCAGTTTCAGATATAAGATATGTTAAAAAGAGGTTACAGGAAGTTACTGCAGCTAAAGAAATATTAAATGAATATGGTCATCCACCCTTTGGTGGAATTAGAGACCTGCGTGAGATACTTAAGAAGGTTGATAAGGGTATTGTCTTATCAGCTAAAGAGCTTATGAATGTTAGAAATACCCTTGCTGCTTATTCTCGTTTGGAGGCTTATTTTAATGACCTTATCAATAATCTAGACCCCCGCTTGATTGAGCAGAGGTTTGCCCCTGTAACAAAACAGGGTGAGAAACTAACCCCACTGCCAGAACTAAAAAAAGAACTGGACTATGCCCTTGATGAATACGGTGAAATAAAGGACAGAGCCAGTAAAAAGCTTGCCTCACTACGTTCAGAGATAAGGATAATAGGTAATCGTATTCGGGATAAATTAGATAATATTATTAAAGATCAAAAATATCAGTCAATGCTGCAGGATAATTTAGTAACCAGAAGAGGGGACAGGTATGTAGTTCCTGTTCGACAAGAATACCGTAATAGTTTTGCTGGTATTGTCCATGACCAGTCAGCCAGTGGCATGACACTTTTTATGGAGCCCATGGCTGTCCTAAAGTTAAATAACAAACTGAAAGGCTTACAGCGGCAAGAGGAAGAGGAAGTATACCGGATACTCCAGCAGCTCAGCGGGTTGGTACAGCAGGATATGCTGATAATTAAAGAAAACCTGAAGATAGTCTCACTGCTTGATCTTATTTTTGCCCGGGCTGCTTATAGTAATCAGCTTAAAGGAATTGCTCCTGAAATTAATGAAGAAGGTATGATCGATATTAAACAGGGGAGACACCCCCTTTTGAAAGATGAGGTTGTACCTATTGATATAGCAGTGGGCAGTAATAAATTTAACACCCTTGTTATAACCGGGCCCAATACAGGAGGGAAGACTGTTGCCCTTAAGACAGTGGGACTTTTTGTTTTGATGATGCAAATTGGACTTCACATTCCGGCAGATAGGGGAACTACCCTTTCAATATTTAAAAACGTCTTTGCTGATATAGGTGATGAACAGAGTATTGAGCAGAATTTAAGTACTTTCTCCTCTCATATTACCAGGATAAGGTCTTTTCTGGAAAAGGCAGACCAGGACAGCCTTGTTTTGATGGATGAGTTAGGTGCTGGTACAGACCCTAGAGAAGGAGCAGCCCTGGGGATAGCAATACTGGAAAAACTAAAGAGTATAGGTGCAGTTACAATAGTAACAACTCATTACAGTCAATTAAAGACTTATGCCTATGAACAAACAGGGGTAGAGAATGCCTCAGTAGAGTTTGATCTTGAGACTCTTAAACCAACATACCGTATTTTAATGGGGATACCAGGTGGTAGTAATGCCTTGACTATTGCCCATCGATTAGGAATACCATCTGCTATAATTGAAAAAGCCAGAACCATGCTTTCCGGGGAAGAGATTGAAGTAGAAAGTATTATTGCTGGTCTTAATAGTGAAAGAAAAAGGTATCGTGAATTAAAGGAGAGCTCTGCCAGAAAAGAAAAAGAAGCTGCTGAGTTAAAAGAGAAGTATCAAGCACTGTTAAAGGATTTACAGCAGAATAAACAGGATATTATCAAAAAAGCCAGGGAAGATGCTGCTGGGATAATAGATACTGCCCGGCGTGAAAGTAAACAAATCCTACAGGAACTTAAGCAAAATGATCTTAATTCCCGTTCAGAGATAGATAGAATGGGAAACAAATTAAACGAAAAATTTAAAGAAGTTGATAAGAAATTTGAGGATAGTAAGGGGATTGATAGTAATAGTAGGGTTACAGATGAGATAGAGATCGGTGATCAGGTAAGACTAAAGAATGTTGGACGTAAGGGAGAGGTAACAGATATTAATAAAGACAAGGGAGAGGCAACAATTCAGGCTGGTATAATCACTTTGAAGGCAGGTCTTGATGAACTTATCAAGGCCGAGATGCCTGATGATAAAAAACAGGAAATGGTTAAGAGATATCGTGTAAGTAAGGCTCAGCAGGTTTCACCAAAACTTGATCTTAGGGGTGAACGGTATGATACAGCCCAGGGTCGCCTGGATAAATACCTTGATGATGTATTTCTGGCAGGCATAAAACAGGTAGAAGTAATACATGGTAAAGGGACAGGCGCCTTAAGAGACGCTGTTGCTGAGGTGCTAAAAGAAAATCCCCATATTACCTTCTTCAGGTTGGGAAAGCCTGAAGAAGGTGGGAGTGGGGTTACAATTGTAGAAATTAATTAGCTAGTCTAAAACCTGTTAAAGAAATCCCAGATACTATTTATAAAGTTATCTGTTTCTCCGTGTAGATCACAATACTGGGTAGGTTTTGTTTCATAGATTACCTGCCCGGTTTCATCCCTCTCAGGAACACCTGTTTCAGGGTCAATTTTCTGAACAGGTTCCCCGGCAGCAACATGATAAACACCTTCAATAAGTTCCTCATCTTCAGGGTCTTTATCCTTGTCAGCTTTCTGTTTGAAATGAATTGTGGCAGGTCCTACCCGGTAGCCGCTATCAACAAAATATTCATATTCTACTATATTTTCTTCCGGACAGTTGGCTGTAGCCAGCAAACCACTCTCTTTATCAATGCTAAGCTTTTCAGTTGCCTGATGGAGTGATTCTACCTCTGTTGGTACATTTCCTTTTCTGAATATTTCCTGAACAGTCCTAGGGGTATATTCATTAGGCAGTAAGCCAGTAACTGGGTCTACCTCAGCTTTAGTAATATTAGCTGGAACCTTGAAGTCTTTTACAGGCATATCTTTAACCGCTTCCCGCATATAATTACCCCATAACCTGACTGCCTCTGAACTAGATACTATCCGCCCACCACTGCCTTCAGGGAAGAGGTAGTTTCCCTGTTCATCCTTTTGATTATATTCCATAGGAGTTACATTATCCTCACCGATCCAGACACTGGTAACCAGGTCTGGTGTAAAACCGACAAACCAGGCATCAGAATATCCATTTGTTGTACCAGTTTTACCAGCAACAGCCCGTCTGTTAATCCTTGCCCTCCAACCTGTTCCGTTGTTAACTACTGATTGAAGCATATTAGTCATAATATAAGCAGTATCTTCTTTGAGGACAATTTTTTTGCGAGGATGTGCTTCATAGATTACATTGTCATTTTTATCCAGGACTTTGGTAACAGCAATTGGTTCAACCAAGATACCCTGATTAGCAAAAATTCCATAGGCTGAGGCCATTTCTAGGGGTGTAACACCTCTGGTTAATCCACCTAGGGCCAGTGAAAGATGTTCTTTATTGCCATCTGCTGTTTCAAAGGTTGATATCCCCATTTCTTTAGTAGTATTAATTGTATTATCAACACCAACCTCCTGGAGTAATTTGACTGCTGCTACATTAATAGAATGATTAAGGGCTGTTCTCAAACTAACATACCCCCTGTACTCCTTTGCAGTATTATTCGGCCAGATTCTTAGAGACTTCCCTTTTTCACTTTTGGCTAACATAGGCATATCATTGACTACATAGGAGGTAGTATAGCCATTTTTAATAGCTGTAGTGTAAACAAAGGGTTTGAAGGCTGAACCAGGTTGGCGTACTGCCTGAACTGCACGGTTAAATTGATCATTCCCTCTGCCTCCCAGCATAGCCCGGATTGCTCCAGTAGTGGGGTCAATGCTAATTATAGCCATCTGCGGTTGTAGTTTATCAGCAGTGTTTTCCCGTTCAACACTGGGGATATATTTATCCTTAAGGGCACTGGTGACAGCGTCTTCGGCTGCCTTTTGCATGATAGGGTCAAGAGTAGTATAGACCTTTAGGCCTCCATCATACACTAACTGAGCACCAAAACGATCAATCAATTGATCCCTGATATAACGAATAAAATAAGGGGCCAGTTCTTCTTGTTTTAGTTCCTTAGAGCGGAGCTTAACTTCATATTGTTTAGCCTCTTGTGCTTTCTTCTCTGTGATATAACCTACTTCCTGCATGCGATTAAGCACTATATTGCGCCGCCTAATGGCCTCATCAAAATTATTAAAAGGAGAATAATAATTAGGTGATTTTGGCAGGCCGGCAATTAAAGCTGACTCACTTAGATTTAATTCCCAGACATGTTTATTAAAATATTGCTGGGCAGCTATTTCAACACCATAGGCACTATGTCCTAGGTAAATTTCATTTAAATACATTTCAAGTATTTCTGGTTTGGTATAATGTCTTTCAAATTGTAATGCTAGATAGGCCTCCTGAATCTTACGGTAATAAGATACATTCTGTCTATTTAAGAGGGCATTACCTGCTAATTGCTGGGTAATAGTGCTAGCCCCTTGTGGTCGTGAACCTAGGTTGCTGATATTGGTAATAACCGCCCTGATGATTCCCCAGAAATCAACACCATGGTGAACATAAAAATTAGTATCTTCTACAGCAATAATAGCATTTTTAAGGTCGGCCGGAATCTGTTCCAGGGGGACGCTGGTTCTATTTTGCCGATATAATTTAGTCAAAAGTTGCCCATCAGCACTATAAATCATACTGGCTTCATTAGTGCCTTTGTAACTAGATATATCAGGAGTGTCCTGTATAATCCAGGTTATAGCGCCGATAGAAATACCAAAAATCAAGGCAAATAAAAGGATGATTGACGCTATAATTATCTGGCGTTTACTTTTAGCCATTGCTTGTCCTCCTCTCAATATTATTACCTATTATAACATAAAACCACCCAAAATTATACCCCCCTTGTTACCTATAACTCTATCTGTTATAATATAATAGAAACTTTTACATAGGAATTTATTTTTTAAAAAATTTTAAGGGTTATTATGAAGGGGGGTTTACCTGGTAATAGTTTACCAGGTGTAGATAGTTGAATATACAAAAACAGCTAAAAATATTAACAAGAGGGGTTAAGGATTTAATATCAAAAAAAGAATTAGAAGAGAAGTTAATAAAGGCCGATAAAGAGGGTAGACCTTTACGGGTTAAACTGGGTCTTGATCCCAGTGCACCTGATATTCATTTAGGACATACAGTTGTACTGCGCAAACTAAAGCAATTTCAGGACCTGGGACATGAGGTATATCTTATAATAGGTGATTTTACTGGTCGGATTGGTGATCCAAGCGGTAAATCTCAAACCAGAAAACAACTGAGCGAAGAGGAAGTCCAGGAAAATGCCCGGACATATCAGGAACAATTTGCCAAACTACTTGATGAAGATAAAACTAAACTGGTTTTTAATGGTTCATGGTTAGGTGAGCTTAAGTTTGCGGATGTTATAGACCTTTCCTCCAAGTATACGGTTGCTCGTATGCTGGAGAGGGAGGATTTTTCCAATCGTTTTAGTAATGAAAAGGCAATTAGTGTTCATGAATTTTTCTATCCTTTAATGCAGGGTTATGATTCTGTAGCTATAAAAGCAGATGTTGAACTTGGTGGAACAGATCAGCGCTTTAATCTCCTGGTTGGCCGGGATTTACAACGAGAGTATGGACAGGAACCGCAGGTTGTAATGATGATGCCGATACTTGAGGGTTTAGATGGTGTCAATAAAATGAGTAAAAGCCTGGGTAATTACATTGGTGTAAATGATAGTCCTAATGATATGTATGGTAAGGTGATGTCTATTCCAGATGATTTAATAAGTAGATATTTTGAATTATTGACTGATCTCCCTGAAGATGAATTAAAGGAAATTAAGCAGAGTCTTGCCCAAGGTCAGCTTAATCCCATGAAATATAAAAAGCAATTAGCTTTAACAATAGTCGAGCAGTATCATGGAAAGACTGCAGCAGATGAGAGTGCAGCAGAATTTGACCGGGTTTTTTCAGAGGGTAAACTCCCTGAAGATATACCTGAATTTACCATCAAAGAGAGTGAACTTGAGGATGGTAAGATGTGGATAGTTAATCTTATTGCCAGGACTGGGCTTTTAAGTAGTAATAGTGAGGCTCGTCGGATGATAAAACAGGGGGCAGTTTCAATAAATGATGAGAAACAGGAGAAGATAAATATTGATGCTGATGTGACAGATGGTATGATTATTCAAATTGGTAAGCGGCGTTTTGCTAAAGTGAAAATTGATTAACACATTTCCCCCTTTCTGCATAGGATAGTAGAAGGGGGGATTGTTTTGTTTTTAAATAATTTTTCAATCTGTAAAATACTAATAGTGTTTATTATTTTACTACTGCTTTTTTTTATATTTCTACATAATACTATCACCCCTATATTTTTTAGTCTGGCTGAGGTTGAAGCGGTGAAGATTGCTAATAGTGCCATAAATGAGGCAGTTGACCTGGGGGCAGAAAAAGTTGATTATCAGGATATGATTGATTATGTTTATAATAAGAGTGGTGATGCTATTGTACTAATGCAGCCTAACACTAAAAATATTAATAAATTCACCTCCAGTATATCATTAAGAATTCAGGAAAAGTTAGCAGAGGCCAGTCAGGAAACAGTCTCTGTTCCACTGGCACAGATATTTGGCATTGAGCTTCTAGCAGGTTTTGGGCCGAAACTGGAAGCTAGAATAATACCTGCTGGTTTTACTGAACCACCTAAAATCAAGGACAGTTTCACTTCTGCCGGGATTAATCAGACCCGTCATAAGATTTATCTTGATGTAGCTGCTCAAATAAAGTTGATAGTACCCTTTAAAAGTCATAGTGTTGATATACATGCTGATATTCCGGTAACAGAGGTAGTTATACTCGGTAAGGTTCCACAGGTTTACGTTGGCATTGATGGGGAGGGTTTGTCTGGTATTTTAAAAGGGAGTCAGTAGGCTTCCTTATTTTAGTTTAAAATACTGTATTAAGGGGATAATAGGTAAAGAACTATATACAGGGGGTGTCTACCTATCAATAGAGATGGCTTTTGGAGTGGTGTTTTTTTTGGCGGTCTCTTGAGCTTGACTGTTTTTTTCCTTACTCAGAAAAAAAAAGCGACAGGGGAAAAGAAAGATGGGGAAAAAGATGATACTGAAACTGGAGTTGATAAGGGAAGTAATGATAAGGAAACAGCAGATAATGGAGAAGGAAATGATGAAACAGGTTTTAATAGAATAAAGAAAGTAGCCAGTGAGGAAGATTCGGAAAAAACTGGTGATCAAAAAAAAGAGCTCAGAAATTCCCAGGAAGAGGCAAAAAAAAAGGCAGCTAAAGAGGGTGAGTTTATCGGTAAGGAGATTACCAGTAAAATAAGTTTTGGGAAAAAAATAAACCAGCTTGAAGAGGCCTTAAAAAAACTGAGGGAAGAGAGTACACAATAAAACCAGGGGTTGAAATACTATATGGAAATAGAGAAAAAGGATTTTAAAATAATAATTATGCTCCTTTTAACATGGGGCATAATTTATTTTTTAATGAGTGTAAAGACAGCTGTGATTCCTTTTGTATTTGGTATTATACTGGCCTATCTCTTTTATCCTATTGTATGTTTTTTAAGGGAAAGGAATGTATCACGGTCCTGGGCAATTTATATCTTACTGCTTCTATTTCTGTTAATGTGTAGTTTTATTGCTTTAATAATGCTCCCCCTTTTTATTAATGAACTTGAGGGTTTAACACAGAGTATACCGGAGTATATAAGAACTATTGATGAATATATTAGTTATCTAAATCGTGAATATCACCGTATACAACTGCCAGTAGTGATCAAAGAGGTAATAGATGGGACATTATCAAGGCTGGAAGAACAGATGATTGCTTTTATACAAAATATTACAGAAATAATAATAAATTCACTGTCAATACTTATAAGTTTAGTAATAGCCCCATTTATAACTTATTATATATTAAAAGATCTGCCCAAGATTAAAAGAGAGATCATAAAAATAATACCTGCTGACAGAAAACAGCTTTTCCTGGAAGTGGGTAGAGAATTAAACAAAATGTTTATTGCTTATTTGAGGGGACAGATCTGGATCAGCATAATTGTAGGGTTTTTAACAGGAATAAGTCTTTTTATTTTAAAACTGAAGTTTTTTACAATTTTAGCAGTTATAGCAACCTTCAGTAATATGATTCCCTTTATTGGTCCCTTTATAGGTGCAGTACCTGCTGTCTTTATAGCATTAAGGGTTTCAATGAGCAAGGCGCTTATTGTTGCTTTAATCTATTTTGTAATACAACAGCTGGAAAGTAGTATTATTAGCCCTAAAATAATGAGTGAAAATGTTGGAATACATCCTCTGGGGATTATATTTTCTCTATTAGTGGGGGCAGAATTAATGGGTGTCTGGGGTTTGATTTTTGCTGTCCCAATAGCAGGGACTATTAAGGTAGTCTTTAAATTAATCATCAGGGGTCTGGAATATTGACATTTACTGTATCAGTACAATTGACAAATAATCTGATTTTTAGTATCATTTATTATAACTAAGGCTCTTTCATAATAGATTTTTTGCAGGGCAACCTTAATGTATGATACCGGGAGTGCTGGGTCAGTGCAATAATCAATTATGCAATACGCTTAACTGTGAAATTACATATAAGTGGAATAATTAAGGGGGACAAATAAGGATGTCAATGACAGGCAATGAAATAAGACAGGCTTACCTGGATTTTTTTAAAGATAAGGGGCATTTAATTATGCCGAGTGCACCGCTAATACCACAGGATGATCCGAGTATACTGTGGATTAATGCTGGTATGGCACCATTTAAACCATATTTTGATGGACGTAAAACAGCACCAAGAAATAGGATTGCCACCAGTCAAAAATGTATCAGAACCAATGATATTGAAAACGTAGGTAAAACAGTCAGACACCATACATTTTTTGAGATGCTGGGTAATTTTTCTTTTGGTGATTATTTTAAAGAAGAGGCTATTTCCTGGGCCTGGGAATTTGTAACTGAAGTATTAAAATTGCCTGAGGAGAGATTATGGATTACTATCTATCAAAATGATGATGAAGCCTTTCAGATCTGGCATAATAAAATAGGTCTTAGTGAAGACAGGATAATACGTATGGGCAAAAAGGATAATTTCTGGGAGATAGGAACTGGGCCTTGCGGCCCCTGCTCTGAGATACATTATGATAGGGGAGAAGAGTATGGAACAGGTGATGAGGATGTAATTGGTGGTGAAGGTGACCGCTTTCTGGAGATATGGAACCTTGTCTTTACTCAGTATGATAAATCTGAGGATGGAGAATATCTTCCACTGCCGAATAAGAACATTGATACAGGAATGGGTTTAGAGAGGGTTGCCTCTATCTTACAGGATTGCGAATCTAATTATGAAACAGATCTATTAAAACCAATGATAGAATATATAGCAAAGGATACTGGTATTAATTATACTAGAGATGAAGATACTATTACTGCTTTCAGGGTTATTGCTGACCATATCAGGGGTATTACTATGGCAGTATTTGATGGTGCTTTACCGAGCAATGAGGGCCGGGGATATGTTATTCGCCGTATTTTGAGGAGGGCTGTACGTTATGCTGGGAAACTAGGTTATCAAGAACCCTTTTTGTACCGTATGGTTCCAGTAGTAATAGACACACTGGCTGCTGGGTACCCTGAATTATCTGTTAAGGAAGAGCATATCAGTAGGATTGTTAAAGCTGAGGAGGAAAGGTTTTTACAGACCCTTGACCAGGGTTTATCCATTATTCAGGAGATGTTAGGGAAATTAAAGGCAAGTAATCAGAATACACTATCAGGCAAAGATGCCTTTAAATTATATGATACATATGGATTTCCCCTTGATTTAACTAAGGATATTCTGGAAGAAGCGGATTTTTCCATTGATGAAGATGAATTTAAAAAAGAGATGGAAAAACAACGGGAAAGGGCACGTTCTGCCAGAGAGGATATAGGCTTTAGCGGAATCGGGAATGAAATACTCTATAGCAAATTAAAGAAAGACCTGTCAGGGACTAATTTTGTTGGTTATGGTGATTTAAAAAACGAGGCAGAAATTCTTGCTATAATTAAAGATGGTAAATCTGTTGATAGGCTACAGAGTGGTGAAAAGGGAGAGGTAATCCTTAATCAGACACCTTTTTATGCTGAGAGTGGAGGCCAGATTGGTGATCAAGGGATACTAAGAACAGCTGAAAATATAGCTGAGGTCTTTGATACCAGGAAAAAGGCAGAATTAATAGTCCATAGTGTTGAGGTTAAAAAAGGGGTAATCAAACAGGGCAGTTCTGTTGAAACTAGGGTTTATGCTGACCTGAGAAAAGCTACTGCCCGTAATCATTCAGCAACACACCTGCTTCATAAGGCTTTAAAAGAGGTACTTGGTGAACATGTTAATCAGTCTGGTTCACTGGTTGAAGCAAATAGACTGCGTTTTGATTTTAATCATTTCTCTGCAATGACTGCTGTTGAGCTTGATGGAGTAGAAAAAAAGGTTAACCAGGTTATTCTGGAGAATCTCAGAGTGGAGACTATAGAGACTGAAATAGATAAAGCACGTGAAATGGGAGCAACTGCCCTTTTTGGGGAGAAATATGGTAAAAATGTCCGGGTCGTTACTATGGGGGACTATAGCAGAGAATTATGTGGTGGAACACATATTGCTTGGACAGCTGAGATTGGTTCATTTAAGATTATTAGTGAGGGAAGTGTTGCAGCTGGAATTAGAAGAATTGAAGCGGTGACAGGTATGGAGGTAATTAATTATGTCAATAAAGAAAGGGAATTAATAGCTGAGACTGCTTCTTTACTGAAAACTGACCGGTCCAGGCTTTTAGAGAGGGTTAAAGCACTGTTAAATCAGCAGAAAGAACTTGAAAATGAAGTGAAGTCAATGAAAGATAGATTAGCAAATTTGAAAGTAGATGATCTGTTAAATAATATACAAGAAATTAATGGTATTTCCTTGCTCACTGCTGGATTAAAAGGTATTGATAATGAGGGTTTACGTAAATTATCTGACCAGTTAAATTCCAGGATGGGTTCAGGGGTAATTGTCCTTGCTTCTGACCTGGGCCAGAAGGTTATTTTTGTAGCTTCAGTTAGTGAAGACCTGCTCAGTAAGGGTTATCATGCTGGGAAACTTATTGGCCAGGTTGCCAGGATAGCAGGTGGAGGTGGAGGCGGCCGCCCGGATATGGCTCAGGCAGGTGGACAAAAGGTTGAAAAGATTCCAGAGGCTTTAGCCGAGGCAAAAAAAATAATTGAAAATAAGTAAATTAAAGAGGAATTAGCAGGGTAACAAAGAATATTATAAATAACATAATAATTAATTTAGGAAAAGTTAAAGCCTGGCTGGCTTAAAAAAGGAAGTGATTTGATGCCTGAAGATAATCTTAATGATAAGACAATGAGGTTTAAATTAAACAAAGAAGAGTTAAGTGAAACGGGCTATGTAATAAAAAAGGTTTATAAGGCATTGGAGAATAAGGGGTATAATCCTATCAATCAGATTGTTGGTTATTTGCTATCTGGTGACCCTGCATATATCACCAGTTATAATGATGCCAGGACTATGGTCAGGACAATTGAAAGAGATGATATCATAGAAGAACTTTTAAGGAATTACCTCCAGGAATTATTGTAATACCTGGAATAGGATTGGCCTTTTTATGGTATACTTAAGGAAAAAGAAGGAGTAAGGACAGGAATGAAGAGATTACTGTTTTTTCTCTCTGCCTTAACACTTTTTCTCCTACCAGGCATTGCTCAGGGGGCAGAACAACCACAGGTAATCTGGCTTATTACCGATAAATTGAGCCTGGATGAGCTCAACTCTGCTAAAACACCAAATATAGATTATTTACAAAAAAAAGGTGCTTTTAGTTTAATGAATGTCCGGACAGCAGGACGTTTGCAAACTGAAAGTGCCTATTTATCTGCTGGCGCCGGAAAAAAATGTCTGGAAAGTAAATATTCTCAAACGGGAAGAAATATTGGTTCTGCTGTCTTGAATAATCAAATTTCCTTAATTAAAGAAGATAATAAGGGGAATAACTATAACCCGGAAATTGGTTTATGGGGAAAAATTGCCCGAGAAAATGACCTTAAAATAGCTGTACTGGGTAATAGTGATACATACTGGAATGAAAAGAGAACAGTAGTTGCCATGCTTATGGATGAAAATGGTTATATCCCCCGGGGTGATGTTGGTAAGGATTTATTAACAAGCCTGGAATTAAGCAAATATCCCTGGGGATACCAGACAAACTGGCAGGCTATAAAAAAGCGTTATTATCAGTATACCAGTTTAGTTGATGCTTTGGTAATTGAAACCGGGGATCTAAGCAGGATAGAGGAGTTCAGAGGGCAGCTGCCAGTTGATATGATTAACTTTGAGAAACAAAAGGCTCTGGAAAGGGTTGATAGCTTTCTGGGGTTTTTATTAACACAACTTGATCTGACTGAAACTCAGATAGGAATAATAGTACCTACCCCCCCTGATAAGATGATCAGGCAGGGTGCCAGATTGAGTTGGCTCCTGCTGGCAGGGAGAAATATCTGTCCAGGTTATTTATCAACATCAACAACCCGTAGAAAAGGGGTTATCAGGATTACTGACCTGCTGTCAATCTTTATGTTGACTAATGGTATTAAACAGGAGATGAAAATAATTTCTTACCCAGGCAAATTTAGCTGGTCTGAATTAAAACTCTTAAATAAAAGGATTACTCTGATTTCTAAATTTCGGCCTGTATTTATCAAAGGATTTATTTTGTTACAACTTTTATTAATTATAATTGCTATTTTGGGGATTGTTTGGGGTAAGTTTAAAACTTTTAGCATAATTAACTTTATATCTGAATATCTTTTAATAGCAGTATTGTTTGTACCCTTCAATTATCTTATCATCTCTAACCTACCTATCCTTACAGCATTTGCGATGATATTTTCACTCCTATTTTTAACCTTAGTTGAGTTAATAGTCGTGGAAGGTTTAATACGGCATTATTTATATAGAGTAGTGTTTATTGCTCTGCTTACAATACTTACTATAGGTTATGACCTTTTTCATGATTATTCTTTAATGGCTGATTCATTACTGGGGTATTCTTCAATAATTGGTGCTCGCTTTTATGGAATTGGTAATGAATATATGGGAATATTTATTGGGGGTTTTTTGATCTCTTTTACTGGCTTAATAGAAATAATCAGGGATTATAAGAATGGGATAGAAAAATATTTAATACCAGCTGCTGTGCCTATATTTTTGTCAATAGTTTATCTAATCGGATCTCCAACCCTGGGAGCAAATTTTGGTGGGATGGTTACCTTTCTTTTGGCAGGAGGAATAACATATTATTACCTGAGTGGTAAAAAAAATGTTTTTAGGATTATACTGCTGTCTTTAATAGTATTTCTGCTAATTATTTATCTGGATTATAGTGGCTTTTTGAGAATAAGGAGTCATATTGGCCAGGCGGTTTTTAGAATAATTCAGGGGGACTGGCAGTATATATTATTAGTGATAAAACGAAAATTAAGTATGAATCTCAAATTATTAAGATGGACAATCTGGACCAGGGTAATATTTGCTTTTATTATTTATCTCTTATTTGTTTTCAAAAAACCTGGTCCTAGATTAAAAGATCTCTTTATAAAAAGACCTTATCTTAAAGCAGGTTTCTTCGGCGGGCTTGCCGGTAGTATAGTTACTATTTTGGTAAATGATTCCGGTGTAGTTGCTTCTGCAACAATACTTTTTTTTCCCATGTTAACACTATTATATTTATATAAATAATTATCCTTATATTGGTAATAATATAGGAGAAACATGGTAATAATATATCATGGAGGGTGAGAAAATGGGTATATTAAATTCTATACTAGCCAAAAAGAAGAAGAGTTATTTTTCACATCGTTTGATTCTTGACATAGGTACAGAATATTTAAAGGCAGCTATTATTGAGTATAATAATGATGAGAAAAATATTTTAGGTTTCAGCAGGGTTAAACAGGATTATGGTAATATGGATGGAGGGGCAATTACAAATATAGTTGGTGTAGTTAAAACAGCCAGAAAAGCGGTCAAAGGGGCTGAAAACTACACACCATACCGACCCAGGGAAATGGTTAGTGGTATTGCTGGTGAATTTGTCAAAGGAGTGTTGATTTCTGTTAAACAAGCTCGCAGTAATTCAGATAAAAAAATAAATTACAAGGAATTAAATGAGTTGATTGAGAGGGGCCGGGAAAAGGCTTACCAGCAAGCCCTTAAAAAGGCAGCAGAGGAAACAGGAGTAAGTGATATTAAACTTGAATTGATACACTACTCCCTGGTTGAGGTTAAGATAGATGGATACCGGGTAAATAATCCTTATCAATTTCAGGGTAATAATCTTAATCTTGTGGTTTTTTATACCTTTGCACCGCTGGTTCAGCTTGGTGCTATTCGGACTATTGCCAGGGAATTAAATTGCAAACTTGTAGGTACTGTGGCAGAACCTTATGCAGTAGCTCAGGGTATTATGAATAATGAGTCATATGAGTTTGGGGCCATAATAATTGATATTGGTGGAGGAACAACTGATCTTGCATTGCTCAGAAATGGTGGTGTAGAGGGGACAAAGATGTTTGCTATGGGGGGGCGTGCTTTTACCCGTACTCTGGCCAGGAATCTACATGTTTCACTGCAAGAGGCAGAAGCTATTAAATTAAGTTATTCCAAACGAAAGCTAAGTAATTATTATAAACAGGTAGACAAATTAATAAAAGGGGATTTACAGATATTATATCAGGGTATTGAGTTTTCACTACACGAATTAGCAGCCGGGGAGCCGCTACCTGCTAATATTTATTTCTGTGGTGGGGGTAGTGGTTTAAAGGGATTGATAGAGGGTTTTAGTATATTAAATCTACAGGAATGTCTCCCCTTTATTCAAAAACCGCTTATAAAACTGCTAAACGGACAGAATATTGCTAAAATATCTGATAATAATAGACTCCTGACAGGTGTTGAACATACAACTCCGCGTTCTCTTGCCTTATATGGAGCTAAACTAGATAATTATGAAGGGATGGTTTATCTTGAAAGTAAGGGGCTATAGGGTTTTTTATATAGATGAAGAAGAAGGAGTTAGGGACTTAATAGAATTAATCAGGACTACCCCTGTTGATAAACTTGCACTTGTGATACGTAATGGTTTATTAATTTTAAATAGTACAGTTAATTTAAAATTAATTAAAAAATATGCTGATAGGTATAAAAAAGAAATTATTTTTATCAATCCAGACCCTGTTTTAGCTGATAAGGTAATTAGCTCTAATTTTGTAATCTATCCTGACCTCAATGCTCTGGAAAGAAATATTCCCTTTCAGGCAGAAGCCGCAGGAAAAGAACAAAACTTTGATGATAATGATGACAGTTTAGGAAAGGAAAAGAGGGGAAATGTTTTTTCAGCTTTAATGGGTGTTTTTCTTTGTTTGCTGATCCTAGTTATGGCCTATTTTTATTTTCTATATCCTACTGTAATAATTGAAATAAGACCAGTAGTAAAAGAGATGAACTATCAATTTAATATTGCCGGCTCTACCAGCCTTACCAGGATTGACTGGGATAGTAAAAGACTACCTATCCACCAGACTGAGGTAGAGATTACTGGGGAAGATGAAGTAAAAACTACTGGAATTAGACTTCTTGGGGAGACAAAATCATCAGGTATAGTTAAAATTATTAATGAGCGGTCTGAGGATGTAAGAATACCGGCTGCTACTTGGCTAAGTACCTCTGACGGAAAAAAATATCAGACTTTAGA